>JAFWIK010000001.1 GCA_017514905.1 Candidatus Saccharimonadota bacterium | reverse complement strand
TGGCTAAAAAAGGCGGCATAATCAAATTGTGAAAGCGAATTTTACAATTTTTAAGAATAATTACCCCTGTTATTGCATGTAGTTTTGATAATTTATTTACATTTTGTCAAGAATATTGTATACTTAGGACAGTTAGAAAATAAAGCACATTAAAATATGGAGGTAAGGAAATGGCGAAATACAATGTCGCAGTAGCGGAAGCTACAAATGAAACTGCAACTTTGAAGATCGGCTTTGGAGAGCCGGCCAGCAACGACCAGATCGTTGTGGATGCAAAAGCAGCCGTTGAGGCTGTGAGCGAGGAAGTGATGGGCAAAACCGTCCTTCTGAATGGCCCGGCGTCGCTCCCTGTAGCGGTCGTACTGACACATGCACTGTGCCACATTTGCCCTGCAATTGCAGTTTTCGACCCTAAATTGGGCAAATATGTGGTGAGCGTGTCTCACACGGCTGATTATCAGGTGGGTGACCTCCTATAGTCAAGGCCTTTGGCCATACAACTAAATACAGCCTCCATCGAGGATCACCTGCAAAGCGCAGGAGGCGGTGACTTATAACCATTTATGTACTTGCGGACATTAAAACCGTAAGGGTTAGCACAAACCGACTCACAGAAGTAAAAATGTGAGAGTGCAAAGGCATATTTTATGAAGTTTTCCCGGCCTTTAAACGGAAAAACTCCCCGAACGTTAACCCATAATATAAAGCTGGATCCCCGCTCGCTCGCGAGCTGGACGAACCTAGGTTCGCTCTAGCTTTATTTAGCCCCTAACTATTGTTAGGGGTGTTTTTTATGATCTAGTAGATGTTTGTAAAAATAATTTTTACAAATTATGACAGTTTTTGCCTCTGTTATTCTATATAGTTTTGATAATTTATTTACTTTTTGTCAAGAATATTGTATACTTATAGCAGTTCGAAACAATGCACATTAACGTGAGGAGGAAATGGTATGAAAGAGTATTTTTTAATGGTAATGCGCCACGTCGAAACAGAAGGATCAGAAGAAGCTTTTAACTTTGGAGGAAAGGTCACCGAAGAATTCTTGATGAACTTGATAGATTATATCGATGGTTCATTAAAGGAGTCTGACGTCAGAAAACTCGGGAATAACAAGCGAGGGGTTCGGAGTATTTCTATAAACATTCCTGGCCGTCTCGTTCTTTCCGTGGCTTTCTTCTGGGTTCCCGTCCAGCACCATAACTGCATCACCATAAATGATGCAGGGTTGCTGCCTCCAGGCCATATAAAGTCCCGTGAGGATGTCATCAAGCTAATTGGCCATATCCGCTCGGATTTGGCTATGGCAAGGCTCGAAAGATCCATTTTCGGCGGCCTAGATGACGACGACAACTAAATATCTGGCGAAAGCCCCTTCTCGGGTGAGGATGTACCTGCAGGCGTTAAAACTGCAGGAGTCGGCCGCTCAAGGCTACTTTGGCTCATGCCAAAGCTTATGTACCTATAGACATTAAAACTATAGGGGTTAGCACAAACCGACTCACAGAGGTAAAAATGTGAGAGTGCAAAGGCATATTTTATGAAGTTTTTCCGGCCTTTAAGTGGAAAAACTCCCCCGAACATTAATCTATAATATAAAGCTGGGCCCCGCTCGTTCGCGAGCTGGACGAACTTAGGTTCGCTCTAGCTTTATTTAGCCCCTAACAATAGTTAGGGGTATTTTTTATGTTTTAACTGTTTGAGGAAGTCCCTGATTTGGGTCGGAGACTTTTTTATTATATATTTGTTGCGAAGGTGTTGAGTTATTACGCTATTCTTGACATTTTATTAAAAATATTGTATACTTGGGATAGTTGTAAAAAGTACTTTAATTCAAGGAGGTTAATATGGATAAGAGACTTGTTACAGCCGCCTGCTTTGGCGTGAATAACGGCTCGCCAGTGGTTTTTGCGGTTCATTCAGTCGTTGTAGAATACGGTTTATTCAAAAAAACGCTTGACGAAATGGTGAAAGAATTATCTAATTGTAGCTGTGAAACAATCGATGACGAAAAAAGAGGTGTGTGTCGATTTCGCACTGTCCAAAGAGAACCTTATGGTCTTGAGCTATATACTTGTTGGCTCCCAGTCCGACAAGATGGCTCACTGGAGAAAGAAGACTCTTGGCTACTTCCAAAAAACGTTAACCTCTTACCAGAAGATGAGTTTTTTAGATATTTGAGTGATACCAAAAAGTTTATCAGTGAGTTTCGAGAAGAAATGTGGACGAATAATGGTAATAGCTATCATCTATGCAGCTAAAAGCTGGCCAAATACCCCCGACGCAAGGTCGGGGACTTTTTTATTGAAGGCTACTCTAAGCGTTAGCATTGACAAAGTCTGTAAAGTATGATATAATTAGATGTTATTGAGCTCTTTAATATTAGTCATCTAGTTTAAGTAATAAAATGCTTGAATATCTTTAAAAGGAGGGAAAAATGTTAACTGTAAGAAATTTTATAACTGGCGAGAAAATGGAAATAACAGACGCAATGAGAAGAGGAGTAATAGTAGTTACAAGCAATACTGATGACGCTGTTGAGAAAAAAGGTTTTCTCACAAACATAATTGAACATTTACGGAAGAATTAACTTTGCCGGTAAAGCTCAATTTAATACCCGCCCTGGTCATTAGACTAGGGCTTTTTGCATTATTTATGAATAAAGTGATATAATTAAAAGCATAAAGATTATGCATAATAAAAAAGGAGCAGCAATGGAAAATGGTCCAAATGGCGGAGACGACGAAAACGAGCTTAATGGTCCGTTTGGGGTATCAGAAGACCCTAAAGCCGTCCAGAAGGCAATTGAAGCTGAAGAAGCAAAAACTGAAGCAGAGAGAAGAGCAAAATATGCCGAAGCTGGTAGAATAGCTGGGGAGGCGACGATAAACCGAAACGGTTTAAATAATAATCAAGGTTTTACGATCGATGAAGATGATCCCATCGAAGGTGGGACAGATAATCCAGAAATTATTCGGGTAGCAGAAAAAAAGCTGGAAAAGCTAGAACAGAAAGACGAGAGTGCAAATGATATTGAACCAAAGGCCGAAAAAACAAGAGTTGCTCCTGAGCTGTCTCCAAATCAAAAAAGATTGAAGGAAGTATTTGAAAAAAGTGAAAAAGTCAGGGAACTCTACAAGGATCCTGGTGATCCTCGTTATAGAATCCTTAGTGTTGCTGCCGTAGAACTGGGAAGGGTCGAACAACCAGATGACCCAGCTGAAAGAGTAAAAAAGAACAATGAAATGATTGAGAAGGCAGCAAAAAAGGCAGTTGGTGAGAATCAATTGGACAAGTTTTCTGGTGATACTGTTGCCGCAGCGCAAGAATTCATTTCTGAAGATTTGATTGGCGATAATGCAGATTCTGTTTCAATTGGTACGACTGAAACAATCGTGAACCAATTTGGAGAGATTGGCAAAAATCGAGAAATCAATTATAGAAACCTAGTGGTCGTTCGCTGGATTAAAAAAGGCATAAATCATGTTGTGGCTTTTTCGCCCAGTAAGGATGCCGCAATTTATGCACTCGTTGATGATAGCATGGGCGATTCATGGAGAAACAAATTCTTTATGGCTGGAGCCGTTGACGGCGAAGAACGTGAAGAAATTTCCATAATGAACCACATCAATAAAACTGATACTTACCTCCATGAAAGGACTTTTGAGAAAGTTGTCTGCGCAATTTCAAGAAAAGAAATGGCTGCCTTAGAGTCCGACGAATTAGGTGTAAAAGATAGGGCTGCAATAGGGTATAATATAGCAAAACAGGTTTCAAGTCTGGCCCACTCTAACGAGAAAATGCTAGCTGGAATGGTGCCTTATGAGGAAGAGAAAGCAGACAAGGCTTTGGATGAAGAGGAAGAAGACTCAGACGACGATGGGATCAGTGACAATAAAAAGTAGCACAATTATTGCTGATGAAAAAGGCCACTTTTAAGTGGCCTTTTTTTAGGAAAAGTTTGGCACCTGAGTTCTTAAAAAAATCCCTCTTACCGCAAGGCTTTTTTCAAGCCTTACAATTTCCTCTGTACTCATCCCTGGAATTTGACATAGATCTTCTCGTGTTTTTTCAGCTAAATCTTCAGCTGTTCGCATACCTGCCGCCATTAAAACGGTTTTGGTTCTGGCGCTGATATTTGCACCATCTCCGAGCGTGTACTGACGGGGTTTGACCAAATCGGCAATTTCCACTTCGTTACTCCGCAACCGCATTTCTTTCAGATACGCTTTTTTTATGATTCGATCTACGATTGCAACCAGCACATCGTCTGTGCTTTTGCCAAATTCTTTTTTGAGTGCGATGTGATAAGTTACATAAATTCGACTTGGTTCATTTTCGGGCTTATAAAGGTCCCAAACGCTACCAAAAGCCAGACATCGCAACGCAATCTCTAAATGCGGAATGTTGAAAAAACTTTTGTGGAACAAAAGCGACACAATAGACCTGTCATATCGTTCAACTATGATGGGACTGCAACATGAGGTCTTTGGTTTTGCTCTTGCACTTGGGATAGAATTATCGTCTCTCGACCGAAATTGAACTACATTATTAACCATTATAAATGCCACCTCCCTGTTCGATTTTCCACTTCTCCTAAACTATCAAAGAACTATAGCTACTAAAGATAGCAGTATGATTATATTTTAGCACAAAAAGTATAAATTGTCAAGTGGGAAGACCTTACTTATAAGATTTGTATTAATTATTTTTCTGGCGATTCTGTGTTAAAATAAAGATATGGAAGAAACGGACATCATTAAAAAGGCTGGGCTGAATGACGCCCAATCTGAAATTTATAGCTGTCTACTGAAAGATGGGGTGATGTCGCCATCTACGCTAGCTACACATACTGGCCAATCACGCGAAAATTGTTATGCTATTGCTAAAAAACTAGTTGAGCTAGGTTTAGTCGAACAGACTGGTGATAAAAAGGCTAGTTACCGTGTTTTAAACCCCAGTGCGCTAGAAGTATTAGCTGAAAAACGCCGCAAGGCTGTCGCGAAGAACGAGAAATACGTGAAAGATAATATTTCGTCGCTACTTGATATCTTCTATGCTAATAATGAAATGCCGGGGGCTAGAACGTTAGAAGGAAAAGAGGGTCTCGAAGAAGTCTACAGAGATATTTTAAGAGTGAAAAAAGATGTCTATTTTCTTCGTACAAACGCCGACGAAAGTTTTTGGCACGATAATGGCGAAAATTATGATTTTTTGGAACAGTATCGTGAACAAAGAACTTTACTTGGCATCAAAACATACGCTTTGACGCCCGTAACACCTAAAGCCGTCAAACGCACCCGTTCCGGTAAAGATAATGCTTGGAATTTTGAACGGACCTGGATGCCAAAAGATGATTATACGGCACCAGCTGAAGTTTGGGTTTATGGTGACAAGGTAGCAATTTGTACCTATGGTGAAACACAAATTTCTACGATTATCGCTAGCCCAGCAATTGCCGAAGCTATGCGCCAGATTTTAAAGATAATAACCAATTTTTATAAGAAAAACTTTCCACAGGAGCAATAAATGGAAGAAGACCCAACAAAAAAAAATAAGATTAATTTAGATAGCCACGAAAAAGAGAACAGCGAAGAAAAAGAGAAAGTTTTTCTCGGCAAGACTGCAGATGGCGCAGAAGTTTACGACCGAGAGGACAGTCATCTCCACGAGGAGGGCGGTTTGACGCCAGCAATAGTGAAATCAGCTCTAGCAGTAATTGATACGGAAGGTGATGATTTCTTGAAGGAAGAAGTGGTTTTTGAGCAGCCTATCGGCGAGCAAACTTGTGTGGAGGTTGGGCCGAAAGACGAAGTTGTTATGGTTTACAGAAAAGGGCGCAGTGGCCAAACTCCGATGGTTAAAAATCGCCAAGCCAATCCTTGTGATTCAGTTATGGCAGTCTTAAAAAGAGATCTTTCGAATGAGGATAAAAATTCTTATGAATTGCTCACTGCTTATATAGGCAAAGATTCACCTAGAGAACCATGGGATCCTAATTTACAAACCGAAGGAGAACGGCAAGAATGCCAAGATTTTTGGAATTCCCACGCCATAGTCTATGACGATAACTTGATTGACTGGGAAAGAACTAAAGAGTTTGAATCCATGCCGGAAGCAGAAAAACAGGCTGAGTTAATGCGACAAAAAACAGTTTATGCGGGTCTTTTTGTGGACCCGGAAGAGCTAAATCAAAAAGTCCAGCCAAGGTTAGATAAGGTAATCGAGGTTCCACATGTTACCACGGCCTTTAGGCCCACTTTGGAACAGCTAAATTTGGATCAAATTGGCAGTCAAGCCAAAATCACAGCAGTAGGATACGGTAACGATGGCAAAAACGAGGGGCTTCTAGTGAAGATTAAGGCAGACGACCCAGAGGTTCAGAAAGCTTGCGATGCCCTAGAGACACCGCACATCACTTTGTCGCTCGGTGAGAATGGACAAGCCAAAAACACCGCCTTACTCAAATTCACTCCTCTTGACGATCCAATCGAGCTGACAGGCACCTATGGCTTGTTTTCTCAGGGAAAGACAATAAAATCGGAAGATGAGCTAAAGAATAGTCTTGGCATAGAGGATAAAGAGCCCGACAAAGACCAGGTCGAGCCGGAGCCAAAATCAGACGAAAAAACTCCTGAAAAGCATCGGCCATGGGAAATAAATTATCACGGTCGCGATCTCATCAAGGTACTTTATAAGAAACACAAGCCAACGTTTGATGATTTGAATGATCATTACCCTCCAGAAAAAATTAGCTGGGATAAAAAGACTTTGGAACGTATCAAGAAAAACCAAAAACAGAATACTGAGCAAATAGAGGGGGTTTCTGATGCTCAAATCTTAGAAAAGGCTTTTTGCCACTACGCTATGAAAAACTCCTGGTTTGGCGATAATACGCTGCACAAGAGTGAGACCGACTCTGTTAAAGAGCTATTCTTCCCGACCTCAGAATACGATGACAGAATTCATCACGTAGACGTTATCAGCGCAATCAAAAACGATTTAACTGGTGGAAAAACGATTCCTTTTGCTTTTGACCTTACCTATAATATAGATAAGGATGATTTGGCACAAAAGTTTCGCTGGAAACACAGTAGTTTAGGGGCCAATGGTTTTGCTTCGGCAGATTATTTTAAAGACAAGATTAGCAAAGATGAACCGGTGTTACCAGAAGGGGAAATTGATCCAATGCCTAGATTTATCATCGGATTTGACCCGACTGTCGCAGTGAATATGGCAGGTGAACCTGTTCTAAAAGACAAAAAAGATAAGTCAGGTTCAATTGACGAAAAAGATTTAACAATAGAAGACGCCATGAGAAAGGAAACCTACGAAAAAGAGATGCGCAAGTATTTGCGTGCAAATGATCGGGCAAAGTGGACTGTACTTTTTGAATGTCTGCAACAGGCAGAAGGAATAAAGAAAAATCTCCAACATATCAGGCCAGGCGCGGCTGACCGGGAATTGCTGGCTACTGCAAACGAGCAAATCGATATTGTCAACCAATTCTTCGAAAACGCGATTAGAGTTGCCGCTCAAAAAATTATCAAAGTGAGGAATAAAAAAGAAGGTTTAGATGCAAACGAAGGAATAGATAATGAAGAGAGAATTAACTCTATCATTCGAGAAAAAAGAGAACAGATTGAAGACAAAAAGGACCGAGTATTTAACAAAATTGAAGCTTATGCTACTTCCTTTTATAATGTTGTAGGCAAATACTGATTTTAGTTTAGCATAATTTATTTGTAATGCGTAAGGGTGCTGCTCTTTACTTTTTTGTGAGAATATGGTATAATTAAGGTGAGCGTATCTGAGAGATAGGTAGTATTTTAACATAGCTAATTAAAGATAGGAAACCCAGAGGAAATGGAGGGTTTGATGTCGCTTTCTTCTAGAGTAGTAAACTGCTTTGGAATTTAGATAAATGAATATGATTTGAAGTAGAATTTAGATTGAATTAAAGGAGAATCGAAATGGCAAAAAAATTAAAGGAATTGACGGTTGTAACTATGGTAATACTGGCAGTGATGGTACTTGTTAGCTGTGATGGCAAAGCAGGAGAGAGCAATGTAACCCCTTTGCTTAAGAACAATGCTTATCACTCGGAGGAAGAGCTAAAGAAGCTAGAAAGCAAAATTGATGACGATCTCTTCTGGGAGTCTGCTGACCGAGCTCGTAAGCTCATCGAAAAGACTATCGAAAGAAGAGTCGGATTCAGTATTTCTTTTAGGGTTTCGACTTCGGACGGAGAAGAGATCCCACTGGAAGACCTTTATGCCGTCAACTTAACTTACATCAATGATGTATGGCGAAAGTATGTGTCGAGCGAGGTCATTCGTGAACTCGCAACGGCAAAACCAGTAGCAAAGGCTCATACTGATGGTAAATCGGTAGAAATAACTGGCATTATTATTAAGTGGGAGCAGACTACTGGCGCGCTAGATACAGAAAGACGCGTGTTTTCTGCATGTGATCTCACCGGAGATGGCGAGTGGGACTATTGTACAGAGGGGAGGATTTATTTCACAAATGGTCCCATCGGCCTAAAGAATGAAGAAGGCAAACACCTTGGGATCGACGAAATTGAAATTCGTCGGACTAAACTCGTTGAAATAAAGGAGGATTTGACATTT
Organism: Candidatus Saccharimonadota bacterium; assembly: GCA_017514905.1. Lineage (GTDB taxonomy): Bacteria > Patescibacteriota > Saccharimonadia > Saccharimonadales > Saccharimonadaceae > Nanosyncoccus. The sequence continues at coordinate 72,838 of JAFWIK010000001.1, read as the reverse complement.
GACGGGTTATCGAAATTAGCTCTCAAGGAGGGCTAAATTAGCTATAGAGCCGTAAGGCTAATAAACTCCCGACAGCCAGTCGGGAGTTTTTTTATACAAAAAAGGCTAAGTTTTTCAACTTAGCCTTTTAAATTACTATTCTTTAAAGGCAATCCTTTTGCGGAATATCTTTATCAAGCCATGTATAGTAAAGACGCTTACGACGCTAAGAATTGAAACTGGTAGCACGACGGCATTGATTTCTCCGGTACTAGAACCAGTATCTGGTGTAGCCATTGGATAGGTGTCTTCTTCTGGCTCTTCTTCCGGCTCATCTTCTGGGTCATCTTCATTTGGTATTGCCTCATGAATAGCGGTAAATTGAAGATTTTGAGTGACTATGACTTTTTTCAATTGTGCCTCTGTAATTGGGCTATCAGCGGCGATAGGCGTGCCATCATTTAATATGACGTTGGCGTTTGCAACCCAATGAATAAACTTGTAGCCTTCATTTGGTTCTTGAGCGGATCCAGACGGTTCGTTACCAGATTCAACCGTTTCCGACGTAATACCGGTAATTTCACCATTTTCATCTGAGGTATAAGTTACTGTGTAATAGGTTGGTTCTGGTTCATTGTACTCATAATTGGCAGTAAAGGTGAGGTTACGATTAACTACCACGTTAGTTAAATCAGTGCTAGTGATGCAGGCACCTTGCGCTATAGTGCTACCGGATTTTAAAGTCACTGCAGCATTAGCTTTCCAGCAGATAAACGAATAATTAGTGTTTGGAGTCTGGCTGGTACCAGATGGGCTACTGTTTTCATTCACAGTTTCTGAAGGGATTCCAGTAATTGTGCCGTGGCCATCTGTGGTATAAGTAACAGTATACTGAGTCGGTTCAGGAGTTGTAGCTTGGTGGATCGCGGTAAACGTAATATCTTCTTTGACCACAACTTGTGTCACCTGATCACTGGTGAGATGATTGCCGGCTGGAATAACTGCGCTATTATTAGCTAAGGTTACATCTTTGTTGGCCACCCAGTGACTAAACTCATAACCAGAGTTCGCCGATTGTGTAGAGCCGCTTGGCTGACCGCCAGAGGCAACTTTTTCCGTAGTTATGCCTGTAATACTACCATTACTATCGGAAGTATAGTCGACATTAAACTCTTGGGCATAAAATTCTATGCCACTACCAGCCGCATTAGCATAGCCAAATACCATGTTCAGCCCGGAAGATTGAGTAGAAAGAGTTAATGGGACATAGATATGGCCATCATCACCTGTGAGATTAATAAGGTCTTCACCGCTGAATTGCGAGTAGATATAATCGTTATTGAACTTATTTCTGAGAGTACCACTGGTTGGTTGGAGAGAAGTTTTAGATCTAGTGTACATATTACTATTCGCAGTCAAAACGTTATCACTGTTCAAAATTTTGTATGACTGAGCAGCATCTATATCTGTAAGGCCAAAGTGTACACCGCTAGCAGTAAAATTAGTAGTTTTATTCTTTTTACGAAGGGCAATCTTTGTGTTAACGTAAATCGTAACGCCGTCTGTAGTATCTAGATGTTTAAAACTTGGTATTGCTTCGGTGCAGCTGCTATCCGTGAATAGACGATAGCCTACGTTGATGGAATTGTTATTGGGATTAATAACTAATGCGAATTGTTGTGAAGGCGCCACAGAAGAACTAGAACTAATGTCGACATCTACTCCTTCGATGGTTACATATGCTTCATAGCTGGCACCCTGTACTTTGAAAGAATTGCCAATGAGACTAGTAGCATTGTTTTTGGAAAAGGTCATGGCTTTGGCGGGTCGACAGGTTGTACCACTTGGTTTCATGTAAACGCCCTCGATCCACTCACCGCCATACGGGGTCGAATCGACACCACTGCCTTTTTCTATAAGTGGAGTCAATGAATCAACTAAATCCGCATCTTCAATTACCGCGTTTTCTAGATTAACACCACCACTGTAGGGCATGTTGTAACCAGCAGCTATGGTATTGCCGATAGCAACAATCACCGCAATTACGAGTGGAATCGCTGCGTACAGTAGTTTAAAATATTTTCTTCGCATTTTAATTTTCCTTTTTTTATTTTTGTATAACCTTTTATGCTTAATGATTTTAGCACTCTTTTTAATAAAGTCAAGCATTTTTATATAGTTTTTTAAAAGTTTTGCATGGATTGTCTATGTCAAAGCAGGCAAATAGTTTTGCTTTTTCTTTATTTTGAGGTATAATATGTTTCCTAGTTGAAACTTTTCAAAGTACTTTAGAAAGGAATGGGTAAAATGAAAAAAATCAATATTTGCTTGATTGTGATACTTTGTCTAGCCCTATCTGGATGTGCGACACAGGAAGCAGACGATTCGCCAAAGGAAATAGCCAACATTACATATGAGGCTGAAACCAGGGTAGAAGATCTGCAGTATGGTCTAAGAGATGACGATTTTTGGATGTCTACTTACCGTTCAGCCAATTTGATTGAAAAAACTCTGGACGAATGGGCAGTAGCCTCAATTAGCGTTAAGCTAAAGCCTTCGAAGGGAAAAACCATCATTTTGGAGGATTTTTATAAGACAATTTTGGTGGACTCCGATGACCCATGGCGCAAACTCGCTATTAATCAAATCATTTATGCTCTGGCCACTTCCGAAGAAGTAACAAAGGCGGAACGAATTGGTAAATCTTTGACTGTAAGCAGTGTAATTCTGACTTGGACAAGCTCAGAAAATGGAGTTAGCAAAACCGCCTCGCTTTGTGATACAGAGAACGATGGTAAATGGGACTTCGTTTCTAGAGGTAGCATGTGCTTCGTGGAAAATGACTTTGCTAATGTGGCTCCAGCAGATGAATCTGGCTATGGCATAGGCGTTATTCATGCTAAAAATCCAAGAATACTTGAGGTAGAAGGCAATGCACAATTATCTGAATTTTCTACTGCAGTTTTGGGTTAACCCGTTCCTAGCTCCCCTAGAAAGGGCCAGAAGGCGGAAAATCAAAAAACTCCGCACAGAATGACCCCGTTTCTAGGGGTTTTTCTTAATTTACAGGGGTGGTACAGGGATCAAAATGGTAGGTTTATGCTTGACTTTTTTGGTATTATGTGCTATAATTAGATCATAAGTTGTTTTTCACGTAAAGTTGAAGATAGAAAGGAAAGGTGAAGAAGATGGGTAGGAAAGCAACTAGTACTTTTGAGTCATCCACTTTGGATGAAATAATGAAGGACAGAAGATCCCCAATAGAATGGAGTTGGTATATAACTGAGTACGACAAAATTTTTGTCGCGGAAGCAAAATATGCTGCCATGAGCGGCAAAAAGGAATTCTACAAAGGGACGAAGACATTCGTCTTCGATAGAGCTGAAGTTGAATCCATAAAAGTCAAATCCCTTGAGGATTTGAATGGTGGACAGCTCTTTTTAAAGTGCAACTTTGTCGGGCTTCTCACAAGAAAGTCCAAGGATTTCGACAAAGGTACGGAAGAAAGACTCAAAGCGGAGCTTCTTCGTCTGAAAGAGCAGTATTCGCTCGAAACGGCCTTGAAAGAGCTAGAAAACACTTTCAAGTCTAAAACAGCCTACGATGAAAGGCTGAGAGCAGCTGGGCTGCTCATGGCCAAAGTCAAGCAGGTGAACGGAAGCTCTAGGCTTGGCTGGATTAAGGAAGGTGAAGAAATTATGTCTTCCTACATTAATTAGTTTAATAAACGGTCCTACGGGGCCGTTTTTCCATGTTTTTAAACTAAACCTTTTAAAAATCCCCCTTTACAAAATGCAAAAAATAGTCTAGAATAGTAATAGAGTTTTGGAGCTGGTTTTTTATTAGCGCTCCAACCGTAATAATAAATAAAAGGAGAAAGAATGGCAAATTTTGACCGTTCCAAGCCACATATTAATGTGGGTACCATGGGTCACGTCGACCATGGTAAAACTACTTTAACGGCAGCTATCACCAAGGTTCTAGCTGAGCGCTTACCTTCGGATGTAAATAAGCCTGTCGCTTATGACCAAATCGATAACGCTCCAGAGGAAAAGGCACGTGGTATTACTATTGCGACTTCTCACCAGGAGTATGAATCTGAAAAGCGTCACTATGCGCACGTGGATATGCCAGGTCACGCTGACTACATCAAGAACATGATCACCGGTGCTGCACAGGTAGATGGTGCTATCCTCGTGGTCGCAGCGAACGATGGTCCGCTTCCACAGACCCGTGAGCACGTGCTACTCGCTCACCAGGTGAACGTACCAAAGATTATCGTCTTCCTCAACAAGATGGACCTTGCTGATCCAGAACTCGTTGAGCTCGTTGAAATGGATGTGCGTGAGCTTCTCAACAAATATGGTTTTGATGGTGACAACGCTCCTATCATCAAGGGTTCGGCTACTAAGGCTCTCGAAGGTGATAAGGAAAATGAAGATGCTATCATGGAACTTGTTCATGCGATGGATGAATATTTTGACATTCCAAAGCACGATCTCGACAAGCCATTCCTAATGCCAATTGAGGACGTTTTCTCGATTAAAGGCCGTGGTACAGTAGCTACTGGTCGTATTGAGCAAGGTGTGGTCAAGATGAACGACGAAGTCGAAATCGTGGGCTTACGTGACACCCAAAAGTCAGTTGTAACTGGTATTGAGGCCTTCCACAAGACCCTCGACCAAGGTCAAGCTGGCGATAACGCTGGTCTACTTCTTCGTGGTATTGAGCGTGATCAAATTGAACGTGGTCAGGTGATTGCTAAGCCTGGTACTATTACTCCACATACCGAGTTTGAGGCACAGGTTTACATTCTAAAGAAAGAAGAAGGTGGCCGTCACACTCCATTTTCTAAGGGTTACAAGCCGCAGTTCTACTTCCGTACTACTGATGTAACTGGTGAAGTTGAACTTCCAGCTGACAAGGAAATCGTGATGCCTGGTGACCAAGTTACCTTCAAGGTGAAACTCTTGGCTCCAGTCGCTATGAACGAACAAGATCGTTTCGCTATCCGCGAAGGCGGCAAGACGGTTGGTTCTGGTGTCATCACCAAGGTTATCAAGTAATTCTTAGCCTAGAAGTAAGCAAGTCCCTTTTAGCGACTTGGACTTCTAAATTGTAAGACCTGCTACATAGGTCAAGAAAAAATCTCCTTATTCGCCCTTCGGGCTATGGGAGATTTTTTCATTGCTAAGTAGCAGAGCTTACAATTTAGAAATCTGGTCTAAATCTCATTATGTCGCTAAAAGGGACTTGCTTCCTTCTAAACTATATTTTCAAATTACCAATAATATGTTATAATGGCAATATAACAATAATAAATATCAAGCCTGAAAAACTCATGTCTTGGAGGTTATCAGGCAAGAAAGGAAAAAATGACAGAAGCCAAAGCCAAAAAAGAAGAAGGTCTCAAGATCCGCATCAGATTAAAGGCCTATGACCACCGAGTAATTGACCAGAGCGCTCGCCAAATCGTGGATACTGCGATTCGGACTGGTGCGACCATCAGTGGGCCAATTCCCCTACCAACCAAACGAAGCTCTTTTACTGTAGTAAAATCACCGCACGTCTATAAGACTGGCGGCGAAGCCTTTGAAATGAAAGTGCACAAGAGATTAATTGATATCTCAAATGCCACCCCTAAAACTATCGAAAGCCTGCAAAATCTTTCGCTTCCAGCAGGGGTAGACGCCGAAATTAAGATGTAATCAAAAACCGCCCTTAAGAGGGCGGTTTTTTGATATGTAATTATATTATAGCATATTTTCGTTAAAAAGGCAAGATGTGCTATAATTAGAGACATGAGTTTTGCTAAATTTAAGAAACGATTTTACTTCGCTGTAGCGGATTATTTTCGTTTTTTTGCTAGCATGGCACTAAGGAGGTGGCATCCTAGAATTATCGCCGTAACTGGTTCTGCGGGAAAGACCACCATGATGATGATGTTAGAACATGAAATTGGCAAAAAGGCGCATTATTCACATGATGCAAATTCGGCTTTTGGCGTGCCGTTTGATATCCTTGGGCTAAAGGGGATTAGGGGTTCAAAACTAAGGTGGTTTTGGCTGATTTTAATTGCACCCTTTAAAGGATTATTCCTGTGCCGTAAAAAAGAGTTTTATGTCGTGGAAATTGATGGGGAGCGCCCACACGAGGCAGAGTTTCTGGCCAAATGGCTGAAGCCTGAAGTGACGATTTGGGTCTCGATTGGTCTTTCGCACGCTGTGCAGTTTGAAAAAGAGGTAGAAGCGGGGCATTTTAAGAACGTTGGCGATGCCATTGCCGCTGAGTTTGCTAATCTACCAGAAAACACTTCTAAACGGGTTTATATCGACGCGGATTCAAAAATTATGGTCGAGGCGACCAAAGAATTGAAGGTCAAGGTAATTCCGATCAAGAAGTCTGATATGAAGAAGTACGTGGTGTATCCAGATTCGACTGATTTTACTTATGGAGACACGACTTTCCATTTCGATCATCCAGAGCCAAAGGATATTGCTTTCAATCTGTTTGTAGCGAAGGACTTGATGAAATATTTGAAACTCAAATTTAACCCGGATTTTTCGGGGCTCGTAATTGCGCCGGGACGTTGCTCGTATTTTAAAGGGAAAAAAGGTATCGATATTGTCGACAGTAGTTATAATGCTCATATGATTTCGATGACGTCGGTGCTTGATATGGTTAAGAGAATGCACGCTGATCATAAGTGGTTAGTAATTGGCGACATTGTGGACCAAGGAGCAATGACGAAACAGGAACACGAAAAGTTGGCAAAACTGATTGCTGACGTAAAACCGGAAAAGGTAATTCTGGTGGGCCGCCGCACTAAGGAATACACCGCGCCAAAGCTCAAAGAATTAGGAGTCTCGGCGGTAGCAACACTGGACCCACATAAAGCCTTGGAATATATCGAAAAACGAATCCGAGGACGCGAAACGTTGATTTTTAAGGGTAGCCAATATCTGGAATGGATTATCGAGAAGCTGCTCGCCGATCCAAAAGATGCCAAAAAGCTTTGCCGACGCGAAAAAGCCGCGATTAAGCGCCGCAAAAACTGGGGGCTAGATTCGTAATGTTTAAGCGGTGCGGAAAGGAAAACTAAAATGGCAGATTTATATATAGTACATGGATGGACTTATACGGTAAGCCCATGGAAAGCTACCATCGAGCAGTTACGAGAAGATGGAATAAGTGTCAAAATGCTACGCGTGCCTGGGTTGACCGAACCATCGGATAAGGAATATACGATTGATGATTATGTGGATTGGGTAGATGAACAAATCCCAGAGGGAGCAATCGCTTTAGGACATTCTAATGGTGGTCGAATCCTGCTGAACCTCTGCGCTAAACACCCAGATAAGCTAAAGTATTTGATATTACTTGATGCGGCAGGGATTTATGAGCCTACAATGAAGAAAAAAATCGTAGCAGGACTCGCCAAAGTCGGTAAACCTTTCAAAAAAATTAAATTCATCGACAAAGCTTTCCATAAAATTACCGGCTCAACGGATTATTCACACGCGCCAGAAAACATGAAAAAGACTTTAGTGAATATGATCGAATCGGATAAAAACCTGGATCTCACCAAGGTGGAAACCAAAACTTTTATTCTGTGGGGCAAAAAAGATACCACTACGCCACCCCGACAAGCAACAGAGATGTACGAGAAGTTACCGAATGCCGAGCTGAAGTTTTATTCAAAGTGGACACACGCACCATATATTTCAAATCCAGATGAACTGGCCAGGGCACTTAAAACTCTTGTAGAAAGGTTAAAGCAGTGAAGCATTATTTTCTTGGTTTAGCTGCAAATTACTCTTTGGGGGAGAGGATAATTCATACCTTTGCGGTAGGGACAAAAAGGGATTGCGAAAATTTAGCGGCTGGGCTTGAGAAAAAATACCGAGGCAAAGCGATTCTTTGTAAAAACGGGCGATCGGCTCTGGCACTGGCTTTCAAAGCATATTTCGAACCTGGTGACGGCGTCATCGTAAACGGATTCACCTGCTACGCAGTGTACGAAGCGATCAAGGCCGCCAAATTAGTGCCAGTCTTCGCGGACATTTCGAAAGATGATTTAAACTATTCCATAAAAACCCTTATGGCTTTGGACACAGAATCAGAGGTTTCTCGACACGCTTCGTCGCGCCCGTCGTCACGGGGCTCCTCGCTAACTCGCTCCCCGTTGGTCGCGAAATGTCTCGAAACCTCTAATTCCTGTGTCCAGATCCGAGGCATCATTATACAGAATACTTTAGGTAATCCTGTTGATATTAAAGCGGTGGAGAAGTTCGCAAAAGAACATGATCTCGTGATTATCGAAGATTTGGCGCACTGTGCGGGGATGAAATACAGGGATGGGCGCGAGGCCGGAACCGTGGGGGCTGCTACGGCGTTATCTTTTGGTAAAGATAAGTCTATCGATACAATTTCGGGCGGCGCTCTGGTACTACGAGCACCCAGTAAACACGAAATTAAGGCGCCTGAGAAGCTACCGAAACTGTCTGATCATCTAAGAGCTAGGTTTTACCCGTTATTCGGAATAACTTGCCGGGGGCTCTCATACATAAATCTGGGTGGAGCATTAATGCGACTTCTGATAAAAATACACTGGGTCGAAAAATCGGCCGATAATTCTTTGGATCTAGAGCGAAAACCAAGTAAATTTGAAGCTAAATTAGCTCTGAAGCAGCTAAAAAGTTTGCGGGCTAGCAAAATGCCGTTACGTGAATTTTACCTAGTGGAAGATCGCTTAAAACTGCTAAAGGAACTGAAAAAAGCCGGCTTTTATCTTGACGGATTTTGGTACGAAAGACCAGTGTCGCCAAGGCGTTATTATAATAAAGTTCATTTTCCAGAGGAAAAATGCCCTAATGCAACATTTGTAGCAGAACATATTGTTAACTTACCAAGGCACTATAAAGAGGTAAAGTTAGCCCCAGCGCGCAAAATCATTAAAAAATATTTAATCGAGGAGGGAAAATGAATGAAGACGCATTAAATATTAAATGGCAAGAAATCCTCACGAAGTTTCCAGAGGCGAACTTCTTACAGTCACCAGAATACGGCGAAGGGCAAAGAAAACTCGGCGCTAAAGTGATAACGGATGATTTTGACGGCGAAGGCTGGGCACAGATGATTGTGAGGGATGCTAAGCGCGGCAAGTACTTAGAAATTCCGTGTGGACCCTTAATTGATTGGAAGAAGCCTAAACTAGCTGAAAAAGTTTTACAAAAAATCGCGACCATAGCACGCCAAGAAAAATGCGTATTCGTGCGGATTCGACCGCAACTCCCTAATAATGAAGATAACCTCGGTCGATTAGAAAAGCTAGGTCTCAAAAAATCGCCAATGCACCTGGCTGCGGAACATACTGTGATAATTGACCTCACACCTTCTGAAGAGCAGTTGCTAGCTAATATGCGACGCCAGACTCGCTATGAGGTACGGCAAGCTGAGAAACAGGGTATCCAAGTTGAAAAGGGAAATGACAAAGAATTATTCGAAGAATTTCATCGTGTACAAGCCGAAACCGCAAAACGCCAAAACTTTGTGCCACCTAGTCAAACTACTTTATTGGCCGAGAAGGAAGCTTTTAAGAATAACATTTCAATTTATATTGCAAAGACTACCACGGGTGAAAAGATTGCCTACGGATTGATAGTAAAATGTGGCAAAGAAGGCGATTACTACGAAGCTGCTTCAACAGAACTAAACCGGAAATTACCAGGCGCCTACGCTTTACTTTGGCAGGTCACAAAAGATCTAAAGGCCGAAGGCTACGAAAGGTTTAACTTGTGGGGCATCGCACCGCCGAATCAACCCAATCACCGCTATGCTGGGGTGACTACGTTTAAAACAGGTTTTGGTGGCGAAGTAGTGGAATTCGTACCAGCACACGATTTGGTAATTTCAAAAGTGGGTTATCTCAAGGATTTAGTGGTCGAAAAAGCACGTAAGAAAAGGAGGCATCTATGAGTAAAACTTCTAATGATGATTTGGACGAAGAGGATTTGGAGACTCTGGAAGAAGCGTTGAAGGAAGAAGAGCATTTACCAGAAGAAGAAAGTGAGGCCTGCGGTGATTAGAATTGAAAATGCTTCGTCAAAAAAAGTGTGGGATGGATTTGTGGCAAAACGAAAAGAAGCAAATTTTTTGCAATCCTTTGATTTTTATGAGTTTCATGCTGCGCGTGGTAAAAAAATTGTACGCAGGCTCTTTTATAAAGATGATGAAATCGTAGGGGCGTACGCTGGAGTAGTGGAAACAGCAAAACGAGGGCGATACCTCGCAATTGCTGGTGGTCCACTCTTAGATTATGAAGATCAAAAACTGGTCAAGGTAGTTTTTGATGATATAAGAGCCGAGGGGGAGAAAGAAAAGTGTGTATTTGTACGAGTGCGACCACAACTCGAGCTTTCTGAGAAGTCTTTAGATTTAATGAAAAAGCTGGGACTGAAAAAAGCACCGATGTATTTATCGGTAGAATATGCTGGAATCTTGGATTTACATAAATCCGAAGAGGAGATTTTAGCGGGCGCTTCACAAGGTTTTCGACGAAAACTACGCAAGGCAGAGAAAAATGAAATCGAAATAATTGCCGATGACAGCGACGAATCAATCAATGCCTTTTGTAAACTAGAAAAACTACACGCCGAAAGACAACAATATGTAGCCTTTTCAACGGATTTTTTAAAGAAGCAATTCGAGGCTTTCCGTGAAGGTCATGAAATTTTGATTTACACCGCAAAAAAAGATGGCGAGATCCTGGCACAGAATTTTATGATTTTTTACGGGCCAGAAGCGAGCTACCATTACGGAGTTTCGTCGGAGCTTGGTACGAAATACTCCGCGGCGCCGCTTTTACATTTACAGGCAATGGAAGAAGCGAGGAAACGCGGTTGCGTACGCTATAATTTGTGGGGGATTGTCGGTACGGAAGAAACTTCGCACCGGTTTTACGGTGTATCGGAGTTCAAACGTTCCTTTGGCTGCGAAGAACTGAAATATACCCCGGCACATGATTTGATTTTAAAGCCGTTAGCTTATCAAAAAGACAAGATAGTAGAAGTGGTACGCAAGAAAGTTCGTCACGTCTAAATTACTGTCTAGACCACTAAAAATGATGCCGAATTAGGCGTCATTTTTTTTTTGCATTTTTCAATCCAAGTGCTATAATTAAGCATAAGTAATAAAGGAATTTATATGGCAAAAATTAATCGAAAATTTATTGATAGACACTGGCTAATGTATGTGCTACGTGGAGTGGTAGCCGTAATATTCGGCTGTTTAGCATTGTTCGGTGGCATGAATAATATTGGCAGCATGATTGCGACACTGAGCTTATTCTTGCTCGCAATGGGTATCATTGATACAATTGGGGCACTATTTGCCTCTTCAAAAAAGCATGGCTGGGTCAACTCAGTAATCGATGCTCTCGTAGACATCGTAGCGGCGCTACTTCTTTTGTTCTACGCTAAAGAGAATTTACTTCCTTGCCTCATTATTATTTCGCTTTACACTATTGTTTCTGGCATTATTGACGTATTTCACGGTTTTGTTTCGACCGTCGATCCGACAGACCGTTTTATTCGAATCTTGGTCGGTTCCTGTGGTTGTATTTTTGGGATCGTGATTCTAAACGCTGGTGATTACGATGTAACGACCTTTATTCGCTTCTTTGGCACTTACATGATCATCGTGGGCGTAACTAGTATGATTTACGGCGTACATAACCGTGCACAAAGATTGGAAGATAGCGCGGCTCGAAGTACGGCCGCGAAAAAGACCACTAAAAAACGTGCACGCAAATAATTGACTTTTTAAAGTAGGGGGATTAGCTCAAAAAAGCATGCTTTGGTTACCTAAAAGCATGCTTTTATGTTATAATGAATTTAAGGAGGCTTTTTATAAATGAAAGCAATAATTACAGATGCGGGCTTTGCAAGCCGCTATCTACCCATCACTAAAACAATTCCCAAAGCTATGATACCAATTGGGCCTAAGCCAGTGATGCAACTCTGCGTAGAAGAGTGTGCTGATGCTGGGATCGAAGAAATCATTATCGTGGCCACACCAAATACCAAGTCGCGCGAAATATATGATGATTATTTTCATAACCCAGCCTTAAACGTTAAATCACTTCTAGATAGGCAGGGGAAATCGGAGCGTTTTGAGGCAGTTGAAAAAATCATGCAGTTCCCGAAGATCACTGTAATTGAACAGGATTCTAACCTACCTTATGGTAATGGTTCGCCAATTGTCTCAGCAAAAGAGTTCGTAAAAGATGATCCGGCTTTTGTGGTACTTTATAGTGATGATTTGATCTTAGGCCAAGGCGACGTGAAGACTTTGATTGAAGAGTATAAAGAGCACCCCGAGGCTAAGGCGGTAATTGCCGCACAAGAGATGCCAGAGGAAGTATGGCATAAGTACGGCATGATTGCACTTAAAGAGAATGGCACACTCTCACACATCGTAGAAAAGCCCAAGACGCCAGACCTCGCACCAAGCAATTTGACCAGCTACGGGCGATATTTACTGACACCGGAAGTGTTTGACTATTTGGTTCCGCAAAATACTGGATTAGACGATGAACTCTGGACAGTGGATGCGATTACGAAACTAGCCGAGCATGGTGATGTGGTGGTAGCACACAGCCGTGGTAAATGGATTACTACGGGTGATCCTAAGAATTATTTTATGGCGCATCTCCAATACGTAATGGATCATACTGATTATGCCGATGACGTACGAAAATTCATTGAAAACTACCACAGCGAAAAATAGCTTTATACAAAAATTTGTATTATAATTGTAAAAAAGGAGAATAATATGAATGTAGCAGAATGGATTATCGTAGCGATACTAAGTATCACTTTGTTTATCTTTTTGATCGTCGGCATAGTTCTAATTGTGAAGCTAATTGGGCTATCAGAAGAACTAAAGGAAGTCGCAATCGAGGGAAAAGACATCGCCAAAAATACCAACGGAATCGTCTCGAACGTCAAGGGTATGACTTCGATTGGCGGTACAGTCGAAATGTTCGTTGACAAATATATTAATCCAAAACTAAAGGAAAAAATGAAAGAGAAAGGAGCAAAAGATGACGGAAAAAAGTAAAACCGGAGCCGGAAAGTTTTTCCTAGGCGCGCTTTTAGGCATGGCGGCTGGTGCAGTCGCTGGCAAGTTCATCAAAGACAAAATGGATAAGGATGGAGACGAAGGCGAAGATTTAGACGAAGACACTTGTGTATGTGGTAAGGACTGTAAATGCGAAAAAAAGGAAGAAGAAAAGCCAGAAAAGAAGCCTGAAACTGCTGAGAAAAAACCAGAGAAAAAAGCGACAAAAGAAGCTGAACCAAAGGCAGAATAAAAAAACGACTAAAGATGTAGCCCCTCGGCGGAGGGGCTATTTTGATAAGTATGGTTTTTAAACCATAAGAATAAATAAAATCACTCATTTTCGTGAGAAAATACTAGGGTTTCGTGAGGGAAATTTGAGGAAATTGCGGTATAATTTAAATATGACGAGTTTGAAGCCGAGTGATTTTGTGCATTTGCATAACCATACGCATTATTCGCTTCTTGATGGTCTCACAAAAGTGCCGGAGCTAGTAAAGTTTGTCAAGGAAGACGGCATGGAGGCAGTAGCAGTAACTGACCACGGTACGATGTCGGGGCTAGTGGAGCTATACAAGGAGTGTAATGCGGCTGGCATCAAACCAATTTTAGGCCTAGAGGCATATGTTGCGGCGCGTAAAATGACGGACCGCGATCCAGCACATGACAAACAGAGGTTCCATATCACGCTACTTGCGATGAATAATCAAGGTTTTGAAAATCTTTGTCGAATTATGAGTAATGCCGAGGTGTATGGCAAATACTATAAACCGCGCACTGACCACGACGAGCTCAAAAAATATAATGAAGGGATCATTTGTTTGTCCGGTTGTATGGGTTCGGAAATCTCAGAAGCAATTCGAGCTGGTGATGACGAAAGAGCACTCGAGTTGATCGACTGGTACCGCAATGTGTTTAAAGACCGATTCTATTTAGAGATGCAGGACCATGGACATCCAGATTCGTCAACTCACTCAGCGGAGCAGAAAAAAGTCAATGACTGGCATATGAAGCATGCCAAGGAGCTGGGACTGCCGCTGGTAGTGACCTGTGATGCACACTATTTAAATAAAGAAGATCAGGACGCACATGAAGTTCTGCTCTGTGTAGGTACAGCAGCCAATTTGTCTGACAAAAACCGAATGACACTGAAGGATTACGATCTACATGTAATTCCATCACGGGAAATCATTGCCCATTGGGAAAAGACCTGTCCAGAAGCGGTTCTAAACACTAAAAAGATCGCCGAACGTTGTAATGTGGATCTCCAACTCGGGCGGATTTTGATTCCGAAATTCCCGATTCCGACAGGCGAAGACGAGAAAACCTACCTCGATAAGCTAGTTTTTCGCGGTCTAGCCTACCGCTACGGTGGGAAAAAGCTCGAAAACACTGAGAAACTTAGCGTCGAAGAGTGCCGCAAAATTCTGACCGAAGTAGACAAAAAGCGTGACGAACTCCACAAAGTGTTACCTAGGATTGATTATGAACTATCCGTAGTCGATAAAATGGGCTATAATGGTTATTTCCTGATTGTGCAGGACTTTATTAACTGGGGCAAATCAAAAAGAATAGTGTACGGTCCAGGGCGTGGCTCGGCAGCCGGTTCAATTCTAGCTTATGCACTACGTATCACCGAGTTAGACCCCTTAAAATACGATCTACTCTTTGAAAGATTCTTGAATCCAGATAGGATTAGTATGCCGGATATTGATACCGATATTCAAGATACTAGGCGCGACGAAGTAATTGAATACTGCACTGAGAAATATGGCAAAGGAAGGGTGTCGAATATCGCAACATTTGGCAAAATGATGGCCAAAAACGCAGTGCGAGACGTGGCGAGAGTGCTAGAAGTGCCGTATGCTGAGGCAGACCGGCTAGCCAAAATGGTACCCGACCCCGTACAGGGCCACCATGTCAAACTTTCTGACGCTATAAAAGAAGTGCCAGAGCTTAAACAAGAATATGAAACCAACCCAACCTCGAAGGAAGTGATAGACTTCGCATCTCGGCTTGAGGGGACGATCAGAAATCACGGCGTGCATGCTTGCGGCGTAATTATTGCACCAGATGATTTGGTAAAGTTTTTACCGCTAGAAGTATCAGCGAAGGGGCCAATTGCAGCACAATTCCCAATGGGACAAGTAGAAGAACTTGGTCTTCTCAAAATGGACTTTTTAGGACTCTCGAATTTATCCGTAATTAATAATGCTCTTCGAATGATTCGTAAGGTCTATCATAATGACATTAATTTATCAGCCTTACCGCTAGATGATAAAGAAACTTATGAGCTATTACAGCGGGCAGAAACTACTGGTGTATTCCAGCTAGAATCTGCTGGCATGAAACGTTACCTGAAAGATTTAAAGGCTTCGACTTTTGAAGATATCATCGCGATGGTGGCTTTGTATCGTCCGGGGCCAATGCAGTTTATTGATTCCTTTATTCGGCGTAAACACGGCGAGGAACCGATTACGTACCTTCATCCTGGACTAGAAAACTCACTCAAAAACACTTATGGTATTTTAATTTATCAGGAACAGTTCATGCAGATTTCTAAGGAATGGTGCGGGTTTACCGGTGGGCAGGCAGATACACTGCGTAAAGCAGTAGGGAAGAAGAAAATTGATTTGATGAAAAAAGTGAAACCAGAATTCATTAAAGGCGCCGTGGAAATTGGCGGTGCCACGGAGGAAATTGCCGAAAAATTCTGGTCGCAACTTTTGGACTTTGCAAATTACTGCTTTAATAAATCGCATGCTGCGTGTTATGCTTTAATTGCATATTGGACCGCTTATCTAAAGGCACACTATCCGGATGCTTTTATGGCGGCGCTGATGACGGCTGATATGCGTTGGACTGACCGCCTGGCGATTGAGATTTCTGAATGCAAAAAAATGGGGCTAAAAGTCCTCGGACCAGATATCAATGAGTCGTACGGCGATTTTGGCATTGTTGGTGGTGAAAAAACTATCCGGTTCGGACTTTCTGGCATCAAAAACATGGGGAAATCACTAGTCGAAGACATCGTGATTCCGGAACGAGATAAAAATGGACCATTCAAATCAATCTGTGATTTTGCCAAGCGTGTAGACTCGACCAAGTTTAATAAAAAATCTTGGGAAGCCGCCATCAAGACTGGTGCCTTTGATCGGTTCGGTGCTACGCGTTCAGATTTACTGTTTAACCTCGAGGCAGTGCAGGCCTATGGAGCCAAGATTCAGAAGGATGTAGGTTCTGGACAAACTGATTTGTTCGGCATGATGGGTGAGGCTGGGGCCGTCCCGGAGGTAGAGATTAAAACTGCGCCTACGCAATTTCCTGAGAAAGAACAACTTTTGTGGGAACGTGATCTAATGGGGCTGTACTTGTCAGCACACCCATTAGATAAATATGATACTTATTTTGAAGAGCAGACCCATCCAATGACATACGTTTCAGAAGAAAACGATGGCAAAATGGTTACAATTGGGGGGATTATTACTAATGTTCGCACAATTTTGACGAAAAAAGGTGACAAAATGGCGTTTGTCAAAATTGAAAATAAAACTGATGAAGCTGAATTCATCGTTTTCCCATCGGTTTTTGCTGAATACGGAGGCAAACTTGAGGTAGACAACGTAGTAAAAGTTTCTGGCAAAGTTAATGCGCGCGACAAAGACGGCAATGTGACTTCAGATGTAAAACTACTGGCGGAAACCATTGAACTAATATCGGACGAGGTGCTTGATTCTTATACCTCTACTGGCACCAAGTTACCGGCGCCCCTAGCCGCTCCCACGAAACGTGGTAAATCTTCAGCTAAACGCATCTACACAAGTTTTGATGCGGCTGAAAGAAAAGCGTATGATCAGGATTCTAGCTCGCAACGAGTGATCAAGGAACCGCCCAAAGATCCGCGAAAGGAACGACTTTACATTCTAATAGAAGACTCTTCCGATACTGAAGCTCTAACTGCGATTCGAAGACTGGCGGACCTTAATGCTGGGGTACAAGATGTAGTGTTGGTATTAAAAGAAGGCGAAGCAAAAAGACCACTCAAGATGCCGTTCAAAGTGGATGCGTCAGAAGAGCTGCTTGGAAAATTGAAAGAGCTGGTCGGGGAAGAAAACGTCAAAGTCTGCTAGAACTGTTCGGGAAATGTTCGGTTGACGCTAGATGTGGTGTATTGTGATGGGGTCTGGACGCTAGATATAGCGGTTGAGGTCTACTATATATTATATATAGTACTAGAATAAGCTTCTAGCCATGCTAGGCGTGAATTGGGAGTCTACGGTCGCTAGGCGGGGCGGATGCTAGGGCTCACCACATCCCTTTCTCCAGACTCAGGACTCTTTATTCCTTTTGGAGTTCGGAGAGAAACAAATCTAGGAATTTAGAATGCATCTAATGCTGTAACCAGTTTGACGATATGCGGATTGTGTCGTGGTCAGAGCTGAGTTACCCACCGCAAGGCGATACATTTCAGAATAATTTTTATACGTAGAAGTCCACCAATCACCACGCACGCCCTGGCCACTATTGAAGTAGCCGGAAAGTGGCAAAGATAATGCCGTCCTGTAGGCTGTATAATTATTATAGCCGTAGCTCACAGTGTCATAGAGTAAGCCATACTCGCCGGAACTATTACCGGTGGGCAATCTCCAGCCAGCTGGACAAATGTCTTCCGTAGCATTGCCAAAAGGTGAACCATAAGAAGCCCCATCACCATAGCAATATGAACCTGCACTGGCGGCGCAGTAGTTGTAATAGATGCCAATCTTATGGCTTCCTACGCCTAAAGCAGAATTAGATGGAACTGTATCTTTAGTCCAGCCACTGTCCGATGTAGCTATTAGTGGATCAGAATAGCTACGGTCCGATGCAGAGGTTGGACTATTAGCCCATTCTACTACGCCAGTAATGGCGTATTGGTCAGATGTAGTGCCGCCACCATTCTTGAGATAGTCAAGCGTAGTATTGGAGGCGTTAGTGAGTGGCTGTTCAACAGTACCGTAAAGTTCAGCTTGAGTAAGCTGTGTAGGATCAAGAGCTAGATTATCTAGCATCCAGCAGTTACCGTCAGCTAGTTGTTGAACTTTGTAAGTAGTGCCATCGCGAGCATCGGTTACCGTAGTGGCGGTAGTGGGGCAAGAAGACATCGTCTGCATGCAAGTGGCAGTATCAGTGCACTCACCTGGAGCTGATGGCGGTTCTGGCGCCGCATTCCCTACAGCATAGAAATTAATCGTATTAGTATAGACTCCAGCAGCTTGGGAAGTAGAAGCTTTAGCACCAATCTTAAACTTGATGGTTTGACTGTCAGCTGGAGTATTGGTTTCTATAAGAGCTTTACCAGTAGCCCCTTCATCATTATTGTCTTTGGGAAGACCGGAATAATTAGACCAAGTAGAGCCATTGTCAGAAGAAGTACGATAACCCCAAGTATTATCAGTAGTTAAACTAGCTAGATTAGCATTAGTAGCAATACTAGAAAAGGTATAATCACTATTGGAAGTATTAACTAGGTCTGAAGAAGTAGAAGAAGTGCCTGCTGTAGCAGTCAAGTAATAGCCATAGGCTGTGTTAGTAGAAACTGTAATAGTCACAGCATTGCTATCAGCTGATGTACCGGGAGTAAGTTCACTAATAGTGAGTTCTGAAGTAGAAAGACCTACTGTAATGGTAGGATTAAAAGTGAAAGTTACATCTGCACCGTCTTGATAAGTAACAGCAGAAGAATTACTTGAAATAAGAACTAAAGAAAAAAACCACCAAAAACAGCGGCTCTTATAAATGTTTTAGAATTAATCAAATTCACGTGTTTATGCATCACTTTTCCATAAATTACGGAAACATCTAGATAAATGTTATGGTTATCCAGATAGTTTTATTGTAGCAAGTACGAGAAAAGCAGTCAAGTGGTATAATAAGATTATGAAGAAAAAACGTGTGTCGGATCAGGTAACAGTAAATGCGCGGGCTAGGTATGATTATGTGCTAGGCGACGAGCTTTCGGCTGGCATGGTGCTGACTGGACCGGAAGTGCGGTCGATCCGTGATCATCACGTACAACTTAAAGGTTCCTTTGTGACAATCAGAAATGGGGAACTATGGCTGAATAATTTGACGCTGGGAGCGGACACGGCCAGAAATATTAAACTCCTTGCCACCAAAAAACAAATTACCGCCATGGAGCGCGCGAAGGTTGACGGCTCTACGATTGTGCCAGTAAAGCTTCTCGGCGGAGGAAGACACATAAAACTAGTAATTGCAGTTGGTAAAGGTAAGAAAAAATATGACAAACGCGAAGCCATTAAGAAACGTGACATTGAAAGGGAAAGATATGCTTAGAATTTTCTCTTGGAATGTAAATGGCCTGCGTGCTGTAATCCGGAAAGGCGCTTTACAGGACTTTATTAATGCCTACGATCCGGATATTTTATGTATACAAGAGACTAAAGCTAAGCAAGGACAGGCAGAAATTGATTTGCCAGAATACGAGGAGATTTGGAATTCAGCCGAACGACCAGGATACTCTGGCACAGCGATTTTTAGCAAAATTAAACCGCTTTCTACACGTAATAATCTGCCAACCGATCTAAAGTTTGAAGACCAATTTGGTGATCCTCTGACGGAGGGAAGGGTGCTGACGGCGGAATTTGAAAGATTTTTCCTAGTGGACGTCTATACACCTAACTCTAAAAACGAATTGGAGCGATTATATTTACGTGAGAAATTGTGGGACCCGGAATTTTTGAAATACCTGAAGTCGCTCGAGACTAAAAAGCCGGTGGTGGTATGTGGTGATTTTAACGCGGCGCATGAAGAAATTGATATCGCACGACCTGACACCAACCATCATTCGGCTGGGTTTACAGACGAAGAACGGCGGGGCATTACAAATATAATAAATGCTGGGCTTGTAGATTCGTTTCGAGAGCTACATCCGGATGAGGTGCGCTACACTTGGTGGAGCCACTGGGGCGCGGCGCGCGCAAATAACGTAGGCTGGCGGATTGATTATTTCTTTGTGTCAAAGGAACTTCTGCCGAGTCTGAAATCCGCGGAAATTTATGAAAACGTAATGGGATCGGACCATTGCCCGATTTCGATCGAATTGGAGTTCTAATGGATTACTTTGAAAAGCTCGACACTAAGCCTGATGAAGATCTCAGTTGGAACATCCCAGAACAAAAACAAGGAAGCGTCAATATTATTGGTGGGTCACTGCAGAATTTTCGAACTGAAATCAAAACGGCGGAGTTTTTGAGTAATAATTATCCATTAAAAGAAGTGCGGTTGATTCTGCCAGATACGCTAAAGAATAAATTGCCGCCACTACCAAACTTCACTTTTGTACCGGCAACGGAGTCTGGTTCGATGGATGATAGTCAAATGCTGCGCGATGTTTTCAATGCCTCAGATTTTAATTTAGTGCTAGGAGATTTATCAAAAAACGCCATAACTAGTAAGGCAATTACAGGCGCGAGTGCTACGGCGGAAAAGATGACCCTCCTTACGCGTGATACAGTAGATCTGGCAGCAGAAAATGAGATCGATAAACTGTTGATGAATGAAAACATTATTTTACTAGCAACGATGCCGCAACTTTTGAAAATCTTTCGGGCGGTGTATTATCCCAAAATGCTACTTTTGTCAGAACCACTAATGCAAGTCGCGGAAGCTCTACATAAATTCACCCTAAGCTATCCAGTGTCAATTGTGACGCTAAATGAAGGGCAAATTTTGGTGGCCTCGGAAGGCATAATCAAAGCCGTGGCGCTAGAAAAAACTGGCTATTCCGCCCTGACACTATGGAACGGTGAATTAGCTGCAAAAATCGTGGCAATGAATATTTACACTCCTAATAGTTTTATAAAAGCAACTTCGTCAGTGCTATTTAAATAAAACTGATCAGTCACCACATTGTATCAATTTGAGTGTGGTTTCAAAACGCTGTTTAATAGCATCAGTGCTTCGCGACTTTACTAAGCTTTTTCTCGATATCCACGGCGTCGCGGGAAATGTTCTGGCGACGCTGGCGAAGGAAAAACCAAATGAAGACAAAAATTGAGCAGCCAAAGATGAATAGACCAATTTTAACCGGATTTGGCCAGCTAGTCGCAAAGAGAATCACTGCATTGACAACGCCAAGGCAGAGCGTGTAAATGTAGCGACGTGTGAGAATGATTTTTTTGGCGAGCGGGAAATTACGCTTCGTGAGAGAATTTTTGGTGCAGTTGTCGGGGTGGCCGAGGATTTTACCGTAGACCAAAAGGTCACCTAAGACAGACGAAAGAAGATAATAGGTAATAATAATAATGCCAAGTACCATGTTGACACGAAGTGTCATAAATAGAACATGGGCAAAAGTAAGGAGGATATCGGAAACCATATCAAACTGGGCAGCGTATTTGCGGTATTTTGGAGTCCTGTCTTTTGGAAAAGGCCACTTGCGTGCACAAGTGCCATCAAAGGCATCCGTGAATTCAGCGGTGAGAAAAATAATGAAGGCCGCTTCAGGCGTGCCACCGGTGAAAGAAATCACGAGTAAGACAAGGGCAAGGATTAATCTTGATAAAGTTAGAAGATCCGCTAAATATCTCATTTTTTAATTATACCATTAAAGATTTTTTCTAGTAGTTTAATGCGTCTGCTCATCAAAACTTCTTCACGCGCGGCAAGCATTTTTTTGGACATTTTGGCGATTTGTTCTGGACGAGTAAATAAGGTATTCAAAGCATCTGCCATTTTTTCGGGTGATTCGTTTCTGGAAATTAGAAAGCTTTTCTCGGGCAAGACCTCCTCGAGGTCAGGATCACAAATAAATACAGGTAGCCCTGCGGCTTCTGCTTCAACGAGAGTAGAAGGATAATCATCGTAATTATAGGAAACTAGTACGTCTAGCTGAGCCTTGGGGATGGCGTCTTGTACTTCTTCAAAGGAAGCATTGCCGTGAAAAGTCACATTTAAATTTTGCTTTCTGGCAATTTTTTTAGCGCGCTTAAGATCGGGACCACCGCCATAGACGTCGAGACAATATTTGCCATTGACTAATAAAAGCGCTTTTAAAAAGGGAATGATGCGTTTTTCGCCCGAAACGCGCGAGTGCCAAATTAGATGCAAGACTTCGCCTTCTTTAAATTCGCGTACGGCGGGCTTTTTGGGGAAACGTTCGTCAGGATAACCGTTTGGAAGTAACCAGATCTTTTTTCTAACACCATAATGACCAAGTTTTCTAGCAAAATGCTCGGACGGGATGATGAGGGCATCGGCATAACGTGCGTGATTAACCATTAGACTCCACATTCTGGCTTTTGCAAAAGTGTCGGCCAAATATTCATCTTTTTTAACTTTGACCGGGTGCGGTAGATACATAGCGTGTATCATATTTAGGGCCGTGGCAGTAATAGTTTTGAAACCAAGTGGAATTTGACAGTCGACGCCCATATCTTCGCGGCCGTGCATTACTTGGACAGAAGGAATCTTGAGTTTTTTGGCGAGCCTCAGCCCGGCAATCGAACAACCAGATTCGTAATGTACATAAAAAACATCAAAATCTTTAAGTTCTGGATGTTTATCTAGAAGCCACTTTTCAATAATTCCGGGGCGCCGAGAGACTGGTGCAACGCCGCGGAAAAATAATTTACAACACGGAACTTGATAAATATGATTCTTGGCTAGTTTTTCTAATTCTTTGGTAGAACGGGGAAAACCAGTACTAAAAATCACCACTTCGTGGCCGTTCTTTTCCAGTGCGGCTTTTTGCGCATTAATGGATGAAACAATGCCGCCCGTAAGGTCTAGATAACAATCGGAAAAAATCGCGATTTTCATATCTTTATTTTATCACGATGAGTGATATAATAATAATACTAATACTAAATATCAAGAAGGAGCGAGGGAGCGGCCCAGTGACCTCCTGCCAACCTACCACTTATAGCACGGCAAGGTGGTAATTCCGACCAGAAAGGAAAGATATGTTCTATCGAACGGCGGAGAGCGTTTCTCCAAAACACCCAGACAAATTATGCGATCGCATTAGTGACGCGATTTTAGACGCATATTTAGAAAAAGACCCTGATGCTCGCGTGGCAGCAGAAACTTGTGGTGGGCATGGTGTAGTATTCGTGACTGGTGAAATTACATCCACAGCAGATGACGTAGATATACCGGCAATCGTGCGTAGAATTGCGGGCGATAACGTAGAAGTACATACCAAAATCGTAAAACAATCGCCAGAAATTGCTCAAGGAGTGGATACCGGCGGTGCAGGTGATCAGGGAATCATGATTGGCTATGCCTGTAATGAAACTGAAGAGCTATTACCACGCGAGGAGGTTCTGGCAAGACGGTTGAACCAGTTTATCTACGAAGAATACCCGTATGACGGCAAGACGCAAGTGACAATTGCTCCAGACGGTTCAATTGACTCAATTGTGGCGAGTTTTCAAAATGTCGGGCATGACGATCTAGAGAAAAAGGTGCGTGAATTTATCGATCAGCAGAAATTATCTGGTAAGTTAGAGCTGCATATCAATCCGGCCGGAGATTGGAACCAAGGTGGGTTTGAGGCTGATACTGGTCTCACTGGCCGCAAATTAATCGTTGATAACTATGGCCCACGTGTAGCAATTGGCGGAGGCTGTTATTCTGGGAAGGATCCATCAAAAGTGGATCGTTCAGCAGCTTACATGGCACGCAAAATCGCCGTGGATTATCTGCGTAAACGTAAAGCAAACGAGGTCTTGGTACGTCTAGCTTATGCAATTGGCTACGCAGAGCCGCTCGAAAAAACCGTGATCGTCGATGGCAAACCCGAAGAAATTACGGGCTATGATTTGACACCCAACGGTATCATTAAATTCCTGGATTTAAAACGTCCGATTTATGAAAAAACTGCCGAATATGGTCATTACGGCGAAGGCTTCGATTGGGATAAATAATCAGGTGCTATAAACTAGAAAAATCCCCCAGAAAAATCTGGGGGATTTAAGGTGCTCGGTGTTTAGTATAACTTTAAATAGAGTTTTTCAATATAATCGTTTTTTAAGCCACGATTTGCTAAGAACTGGATCAATTTTGAATGATCATGCCTAATGGTATTGCGAAAGCTCTTGGGCTTCGACAAATCGGTCAAGATTGTTTTAGCAAAACGTGTAGAGTCAATTTCTAACCCTGCTTCGATTAGTTCCTCCATTAGAGTCAGATAGCCGTCATAGCTCATCGAGGTTTTTCTCCTCTTAACACGAGTAGCCAGCTTGTCTAAATCAACTTGGGCACCAGCTTCTTTCAACTCCAGCATTTCACCTACTAAAGCCCAGATATTGCATGATCTACCGCCGTTAAAGCAAGCCATATCTTCTAGGTTACTAACGACTTCATCCAAATCGACTGGGACGCCAGCGTTTTTTAAATCAATAGCAGCTCCAACGTAATAACCTGGACGAAAACCTCTCGCTCTAAAATGGCCGTTTTTCTCCTCCATAAATTCTTGCGAAAGTAAGTTCATGTTGCCACCGGCTTCTTTAAATTCAGCTAGAAAAATACCCATCAAAGTATTGCAACCGGGATGGTCGCGATATTCGATATAACCGTTTTTTTGCCAATAATCTAAGCCCTCTAGTTCGTCGAAAATTAAATCAAACGACAAGGCTTCTAAAAACTGATCGGCCGTGATGCCTTTTGGTAGTTTTTTAAAATTTACCAGGTACTCACCCAGAAATTTTTCCTCATCGTTGTTAAGATAATCCAAGATGAATTCAGAAGTGTCTAGCCCAATTCTTTGCCAATCATAGGCGTGATCAACAAAAATATCCTCGAGCAGCCATGTTCTATAGCTAGAGCCATTCTTTGTCGACCCCTCATCTTTTAATAGATTTCGGATTTCTGTATTCAGCCTTTTCACTGACAATAATTCATATTTTTGCCGCTGCAACGAATAATATTGTCTTACTCCATCGCAATAAACTGCCTTTTCTTCTTCCATCGCAATACCTCCTCTAAAACACATCGCGAACTCTATTTTTAAAGAACAAATAAAAAAACACCTCAGTTTATGATAGCACAAATAGAGATAAAATCAAGGTTTGGGAATTATTTGAACGGACCTAAAAAAGCCCCTGGGACCAGGGGTTTTAGCTTGTTGGCGTTTAATACTTAACACCAATTCTTTGGCGGAGCTCATCCAAAATCTCAGGTTTAGCCTGGCGATCTTCTAGGATATTGAGTAATTCTATGTGGCCACAATTTGCCACAAACTGATGCTTAAAGGCTTTGGTCTCAGCTAAGTCTTTTAAGATTGATTTAGCGAATTTAGTAAAGTCTGTGTCGTAGCCAAATTCAAATAGCTGCTGCATCAGTTTTAGATACTCGTCGTAGTTGATTTTTTTGCTAGCTTTAGCCTTTTTGACCTTGGTGGCTAGTTTTTTTAAATCAACTTCCGCACCGGCTTCCATCAGATCGAATGTATCCATTACGTAGCGACGATTGTCATATAGTCTGTGATATCCCAAGAACAACGGCGAATCTAGGCTAGTAGCTACAGCAGTCAAATCTACTAGAAGACCAGCATCTTTGAGGTCAATCGCCATCGGAACATAGATCCTGTATTGAATAGCACAATCTGCATAGTTGCCAATTTCGTCAGTGAATTTTTGCAGAAGCAGGTTGAAACTGCCACCGTGTGTAAGAAATTCTCTAACGAAAACACCTGCAGCCGATCTACATCCATACTGAGCAAGCGGGAGATCGCTCCCCCAACAGCTCTGATCTTCGAGATAGCCAAAAATTTCCTTCATCGTGAAAGATTTTAGGAATTGATTCGCGGTTATACCCTCTGGTAACTTGTCAAAATCGACAAAATACTCCGGTAAGTAGTAATGCTCTTCATTGCTATCAATATAAGCAACAACATACCTAGAGGTGTTGATTCCAAGTTGCTCCCATTCGTCGGCATGATCAGAAAAGATATCTTTAAAAATCCATGCCTGATACTCACGAAAAGCGCTTGTGTCCATAAAATCAATTTCGTCGCCGACGCCTAGAGCATCATTCATCCACCTCGCCGCTTTTTCTGACGATAGGCCGCCTTTTTTTACCAAAGTATCAATAAAAACTCGCAATGCATCACAGTAAACAACTTTGTCTAATTCACTCATAATATACCTCCTCATCTCTCCATCAGAAAACTAAGCTCCTTTTTAACGTACTTGTAATAACACTTATTACTATTTTAACATAAATTATTATTTTGTCAAGATATTCAATCTGAAAGTATACGTAAAAAAATCTTGACATGACGTCAAGAGTGTTTTATTTTGGTGGGCAATGTGGGACTTGAACCCACACGGTATTGCTACCAGCAGATTTTGAGTCTACCGCGTCTACCAGTTCCGCCAATCGCCCATGCCAGTATATTTTACCATAAATCAGAGAATTATGCTATAATAAATCCATGGATTCTAAAGACGGTGGGCAGTCTTCGAGTGACTTGCAGAGGCAAGCAGCAGCGGCAATAGCTAGGCGAAAGGTTTTAGCAGCCTATGCTGATGCCGCTAAAAAAGCGGCAAGCAATTCAGACAATAATGGCTCTCGCCTTAAGGATGAGCCAATCACGTCTAAAATTAATTCGGAATCTTGGAAAAAATACCATTCAGCTTGGCAAAACTATTATCAGAAATACTATAGCGATTATTATTCTAAGGCCGCACAAGATTATATCGCCAAGGAGCGCCTAAAGGATGCTAGGGAAAAGGCTGAAGAAGAAGAAATCCTCAGCTCGCTCACACGCTCGAGTGCCAAAGTCGAAGGAAAAACTGGTTTGTCGCTTGGTACTGAAACTACTCCCGAAGATGACGGAACGGATAGTATTAAGGACAAACTGCGACGCAAAATTCGCAAGCAGGCAACCGAAAGCGCAAAAAAAACACATCGAAAACGCCACTTGATGCCAATTATTGCTGGTGCAGTGGTAGTACTTTTGATTCTATTCTTACAGTATAATCGGCTGATCTTTGCACCAATTATGGCATATGTTTCACCAGGGAACGCCCCGGCTTCGGAAATTGAAGCGATTGACCCAACCATTACACAAGCCGTTTCGGCAGAACCGCGACTGATTATTCCAAAGCTCAATGTGGATGTGCCAATCCATTTTGGTATTTCTTTGTCTGAAGTGATGCCAGCGATGAATAACGGTGTAGCGCACTACCGCATTGCCGGCGCTAGCGCATATCCGGGGGAAATCGGCAATGTAGTAATTACTGGACATTCGGCTGGAGATATTTATAGTTCTAACCCTTATAAATATATCTTTTCAGGTCTGGAGCGGCTAGAAGACGGAGATTTGATGTACATTAATTACAACTCGGTTAGATATACCTATAGGGTGATCAAAAAGGAAGTAGTGGAGCCGTCAAACGTGGCGGCGCTAGTTGTCAATACCGATAAACCGCTTTTGACACTCGTAACTTGCACACCGCTTGGAACCTCTAGATACCGCCTATTAGTTACGGGCGAACAAATCTCGCCAAGCTACGAAGGAGCTGAGGAGGCAGAACAATATACTCCGAGTGATCAAACAGAAGCTTTACCATCTAATGAACCTTCCTTCTTTGAAGGAATCTGGAATTTCTTGACCGGTAATTAGAACTTAGTGCTCTACAATCCATTCACGCATTAAATGGTTGTCGCTAAAATAATACAACCATTTATTATCTGTGACACCCACAGAAAAATGATCCGAGACGTTTGTCGCTAAGGATCTATCATTCAGACCATCAAAGTCATAAACAAAAAGTTCGCCGTCTTTGACGGAATAGATCATATCAAAATCAAACCAAGAAAAGGCTTTGCCAGCAGTTTGCCATTCGCGCACGGCATTTGCTTCCATATCGAGAGAAGCAATTTGAGAGCCGCTATTCATGATAATGAACTCACCGTCGTGACCGACTTTGATTTGCTCTGGCTCAAAGCTAAGATTATATTTAGCGTATTCTTTGAGATCGTCAAACGTGTAAACTCTTACCTCGCTGCCTTCTAGTACAGTACAGTATTTTTGGTCATAAAATTGACTAATGGTGGCCTTAGCTGCTGAAGCAGTGAAGAAAAGCTCCTTGACGTTATCGTCGCTTAGCTTAAAGTGCCCAACGTAATAAGGCTGGTCCGACTCTTCCGAATCCTCGGACACATCTGATTCATTCGATTCGGTTTTAGCAGTGAAAATAATTTCATTATGATAATGGTCAAAGCTTATAATGTTTTTAGCAAGGACGGTTGAGATCGAACGGCCGGGGACGTCTATTTTTTTGAGACTGTGATTTTGAATTGCCATGAGATTATTAGAAGAATTATCCAGTATCTGTATAGCGCTAAATTCACCGCCAAACTCTTTGGTTAGATTAAAACTACGGTCAGGATTTTTAATGTCTAAAAGCACCCACTCGAGTTTGTCTTCAGCAGTTTTTACTTCGAAAAGGAGATGCGAAGCATCTAAGTCCCAATTGGCATCAACGATTTTGCCCGTAAATAAGCCTTCTTTGGCATTGTCGGCTAAGCTGACAGTAGAAAACACTTTAGAGATATCGATTGTCTTAGAGGAGAGTGATTCTTCGCGCAAATTCAAAAGCTCCCATTTAGTAGTTTTATTAGTAATAAGTAGTGCACTACTGTCTGGTGAAATAAAAGTCGCTGTGGCACCATCGAAGCTAGCAAGCTTTTTAGGAGTACGATCTTTTAAAAAAAGTCGCGGATAATGTAACCTATATAGCAGGCCTTCTTGAATATTAATGGTTTTAGACCAAGAGTCGTAACCTTCTTTAGTCAAGACAATGTTATGCTCGCCGCTAAGCAAGACTTTTGAAGTATTGGTACGTTGCAGCCAAGACGAGTCGCCGTCGATACTGACGTCAGCCCCTGTGGGCATTGAAGAGATCTGTAGCATTCCCTGACGCTCAACTTTGAAGCCTGAGCCAATCCAATAACCAGAAACGATTAGAGCTAGCACAGCAACCGAAATGATGACGGCTAGAACCATAAATGTTTCCGAAATAATGACTTTGAGGCTTTGAAGACGCTGTTTTTTTTCTGCATCCATATGAAACATATTATACCATAATTTTGATAAAAATTAGCTCTTGCGTTTTTAGAACGAAACGTGTATGATAGATATAGAATAAGCGAGGTATAAAATGCAAAAATCAGAAAATGAGGTTCCGGTTACGAGAGTACATCGTCGGCCTAAGACTTCTACGACTTTGAATCGCAAATACGTGCGTCGTCCTAGTAGAAGCACAGATGTGACAGTACCAATCAAAAAGAGCCGCAAAGTGACGCATTTTAATACTCAGCAAATTCAAACGGAAGAAAAAGCTCCCGAGCAGGTAATGGTGCATCCAATGCAGGCCGCCGCGAATAAGAGAATGCGCGAAGAGAAACAAGAAGTCCAGGTAAGTACACCTAAGGTGAGCGCAAAAGAGCTAAAAGACCGAGCTATCAAAAAAGCCTTGGCAGCAGCTTCTGTAACTGAAGAAGAGCAACCAAAGATGAAATCTAAGGCTAAAATGCAATTCGGCTTTGGACGACTGGTGCTAGCTATGTCCTGCGCAGCGGTAGTAGTTTTTGCAATTGTATATTTTGTAAATCTTAATATGCCAGATATTTCTTTGAAAGTCGCTGCCATGCAGACTGGCATTAGTGCATCTTATCCGAGTTACGTGCCGAGAGACTACAGCGTGTCTAGTATCACTTCGGAAAATGGCAAGATTACTCTGAATTTTAAAAATTCTAAGACAGATGAGGCTTTTTCGTTAGTAGAAGAGTCTTCGTCGTGGGACTCAAACGCTTTAATGCGAAATTATGTCCAACCGGAATATAAAGACAATTATTCCATTGTAAGAGAGCAAGGATTAACTCTTTATATTGGTGATCAGGGCGCAGCTTGGGTGAATGGCGGCATAGTCTATAAGCTCAATATTTCATCCGGTTCACTCACCAATAAACAAATTCGTTCGATTGCAGTTTCACTATAAACAATAATGCAATTTGTGCTTTTTGGTAGTACAGATTTAAATGGCGCGCGCTACAGCATTGAGCCTAAAAATCGTAGATTCTTTGCCTAGAGTTTCTAGAGTAAGATTAAGTGCTGGACTAAACGGAGCAAAGCTGACGCTCAGGCGAATTAAGCTAAAGAGTTCGGCGGGTTTTTTGCCGGTTTCTGAAAGAAGCTGATTAAGAGTATTTTGTAGGGAGTCTGCATCCCAAGAGTTAAGTGTGCTTAATTTCGAAACGGTAACTTTTAAAAGGGACTCAAGTTCAGCCTCGGAAAGCTTTTTGAGGAACTTATTGTTTATTAGAAGGTCTAGATTAATCTCGGGATCGCGAAAGAAATAATCGGTCATGGTTTTTAGATCCGACAGGGTTTTGAGGCGATCATAAATAATAGAAAGTACCTGTTTTTGGTACTCCGGACTAGCGGAAGCAGCGGAATCGGGCCAAAATCCTACAGTACGATCATATAGAGTGTCTACGCCTTGCTCTGTAAAGAGTCTGCGAATCCATTGACCATTAAGCCAGAGGAGTTTAGTTTCGTCGTAACGAGCGCCAGAGCTTTGAATGCGATCCAGAGAGAACTTGCTGATTAGCTCATCCTTAGTATAAATCTCCTGCTCGGAACCATCGTTCCAGCCGAGACAAGCAAGATAGTTTAGCATAGCTTCTGGCAAAATACCATCATCACGATACTCGGTGACAGATTTGGCCCCGTCACGTTTGCCAAGCTTTTTGTTACCGGTAGGAGTTAAAATGTGGGGCAGGGAAACAAAGTATGGCATCTGAAGACCGAGCGCTTCGTAGAGAGCGAGATAATTTGGCGTACTAGAGAGATATTCTACGCCCCGCATAACGTGTGTAACGCCCATTTCGGCATCGTCCACGATGTGAGCAAAATTATAAGTCGGAAAACCGTCTTGCTTAATAATAATAATATCGTCTTGAGTCTCGGGGCCAGCATGCATGTCGCCCATAACTTCGTCATGCCAAGAATAATCTTTGGGTTCAGCTTTGAACCGAAGAGGTAATCCTGGCTGCCATGCCGGAGGATTTGTCGGACGAAAATTTCGGTAAAGAAACGGAACTTTTTTGCTATTGCATTCGTTGCGGTAAGCATCTATTTGCTCTTTAGGAGTAGGATCGGCGTAAGCACGACCGGATGCGATCAACTTTTTAGCCCACTCTAAATAAAGCTCTTTTCTTTCGCTCTGAAAATACGGACCATGTGTACCACCGACGATAGGGCCTTCGTTCCAGTCGATACCTAGCCATTTGAGAGTATCTAAAATGAGGTCCGTGGCTCCTTCAACAAAGCGTTCACGATCAGTATCTTCGATTCGAAGGATAAATTTGCCATTGGTCTGACGGGCAAGAAGATATGGATAGATTGCAGAGCGGACATTGCCGATGTGAATATAACCAGTAGGGCTAGGTGCAAACCTTGTAATAGCTTTCATGAGTATTATTATATCACATCAAGAGATTCTAAGCTTCCTCTTCTTCGTCGTCATCGTCTTTTCTGCGCTTAGCAGCGATGAAGAATAGGAGTCCGGAGGCTGCGGCGATGGAAGCCGTGGTGGCGAGTGTAGCCGCGAGAGGAGAGCCATTACCAGAAACGTTCATTTCGGTGTGTTCGGTGACACCCTGTGGAGGAGTGTAGCCAACGTAACTACTGGTGTTGTCGCCTTCACTAATCTCAGTGGTAGTAGTGTTAGTAGTCACGCCACCGCTGGTGGAGCTACGAGTGTAAGTATAGGTAGTTGAGCCGCTGGTGGCATGACCAGTAGGGGCAGCCGTGTAGGTTGCAGTGTTAGTAGTCGAATTTGGTGTAGCTGGGTTCGATGGAGTAATAGGATTCGTATTGCTATCGACAGTACCAGTTACTACACTGATCACCACTGTATTTTCGTAAGTACCAGCTGGAGTAGTAGAATCGGCTTTAGCGCCAAAGTAAATATTTTGTGAGCCTGTGGTTACGCCAGCACCAGCTTCAAGTATTTTGATCGGAGTGGAGGTGCTAGTAGTAAGCGGATGATAAACGCTCGAATTATTGCCCGCATCGGTTTCACCATAAGTATTTCCGTCTAGTGAAGCTGCGCTAAGGGAATAGCCCCATTTGTTAGTTGGGAAGCTGCCACGGGTGGAAGTACCAGCAAGTGTGGGAATGGTAGCAGTACTAAGATCGTTATTGACGAGGTCAGTGGAGCTGTTTGAATGCATAGAAGCAGTAAAACCGTTAGCGTTATTGGTTGAAACGTCTACGCTGACCTTGTTGCGCAAAAATTCATTAACATTACCAGTTGCCCACGAACCTGGCGTGCTAATCTGCACTGCAAGAGTCTCGCGCACATTAACCTGGAAAGTCGTGTTGCACGGGCTAGACGTACATGTTTCAGCTTCAGCTTTAGATATATTTATAAATGGGAACGCTAGCAGCACCAGAATAGGAAAATAGTACCTTAGGTTTCTGCCTAAAATTTTTCCCAAAAAATGACTTTTTGTATTGAAATAATAATTTTGCATTTTAATGTATGACCTTTTACTTCCTCTAGTTTAGCATAAGAAAAATAAATTGTAAAGACCTTTTTTTTTAGTTTTTTTTATGTTTCTTTAAAAGTTGTGGAAAAAGTTGGAAAAAGTTATGTTTTTTTGTTATAATACTCATGTAAAGTGGAGCAAATATGGACGAAAAAAATAAAATTACTATCACAGATGAAGATTTGAAAGAGGCTTTTGTGGGGAAAAGCGTGGATAAAAAAGCTGATGGAGAAAAGCCTATGAAAAAAAAGAGTAAAGATTCAAAAAAATTCTGGACGATCTTAATATGTGGAATCGTGAGTTTCTTGGTGGGAACTGGTTTGATCGTGCTAGCGATACTTTTGCCGAGTACACCAGGTGAAGCACTGGAATATCCGGAAATTCCGTCAAACAACACGGATGAAGGAGTGTATAGCTTGCTGACAGGCGAAAAAATTGCTGACGAGACCGCTAAAACCGCGCCGGTGTATTGCATCCAGACGCCAAATGGCACTGACGGTGGCCGGCCCCAAGCTGGACTAACTCAGGCTGGGGTAATTTTCGAGGCAATTGCGGAGGCAGGAATCACGAGGTTCGCGGCGATCTATCAGAATCCAACTTCAGCGATTATCGGGCCAGTACGATCCCTTAGGACTTATTATTTGGAATGGGATACTCCATTTGACTGTACAATTGTGCATGCGGGTGGAGCTGACGATGCTCTCGCGGCGGTACAATCTGGTGGATATAGAGATATGACGGAAGATTCCACACATTTTTATCGTGGTACTTATAAAGAGAGACTATGGAATAATTTGTTTACAACTCCAGAAAAACTACAAGATTTTAATACATCAAAGGGTTATACTACGTCTGATCTCAAGGGATTTAGTCGGCTCACGCCATACGAATCTAACCAAATGAGAGCCAAAGAGCATGGTGATAAGAGCTTCGATATCACAGCGCCAGCCGATGGAAACACTTCGGAGATGACGGCAGATGCGTCAGAAATTAAGCTGCGCTTTGGCGGTTCGGCGACTTTTAATGTAATTTATAATTATGATGCGGATACAAATACTTACCTTAGAAGCTATGCTAACGGCGTAAAACACGAAGTGTATGTGTGTCCGGAAGAGAATTTGGGCGACAAAAATCCAGAAGATGTGTGTGAATTAAAGCAAATGGCGCCGTCAGTAGTAATCGCCATGATGGTGCAAGAGGGAAGAGCAGCGGATGGTTATCACGAAGCTATCACTACAATTGGTTCGGGTAAGGCATACGTTTTTCAAAATGGTACCGTAATTAGTGGAACTTGGAGCAAAACTACTAAATACGACCAGATTAAATTCCTGGATGAAGATGGCTCTGAAATTAAACTAGCACCGGGTCAGACTTTTATTTCGGCAGTGCCGAATTATGGTGGGGTTGAATACTAATTTTACTTGTGATATAATGTTTTTGCGGACCTAACCCCCCTTGGGTCCGCACTTGGTATGTAGCAGTTTTCGCTTTTTGGGTCGCAATCTGGCTCCTTCGTCTAGCGGTCTAGGACTCCTGGTTCTCATCCAGGCAATCGCGAGTTCGAATCTCGCAGGAGTCACCAAAATAAAAAAGAAGAGTCCCGTAGGGATCCTTATTTTTTATAAAAAATGCCCAGGCTTTTAAGGCCTGGGGCTGATTTAGAGGATATTGTAAACATATACGTCTTTTTCTTCGAAATCCATGCTCTCTTCACGGTAGACTCTCAATGTAAAAAGCTTACCATTCTCGGCAATAACTTCTCCGTAGATCCCGTTTCCATCAGTATCGGTACCGATTATTACGTCAAACTCCCGAACTTCTGCTTGAAGCATTTGTTCAGCAAAGTCCGGACTGTTTGAATCGATTGAGTCCACCACAGCTCGGCATTTTTTTATTCTAGCATTTTTGATGATTGGAATGCCATTTTTGAACGCCTCCTGGATACTACTCTTATTCTCAAGCTGATATTCGTCTCCTGAAAATGTCAGAGCAACGTTGTCCTTGATTTTGATTATTGGGCTCGTCAAGATGATACTGTCATCTGGATAACGAGGCGAATCATAGACTCTGCCCACAATTCGGAATTCATCATTCGTATTCATTGTGATAGTTTTACCGTCATACTTGACATAATAATAATCATTAAGTTTGACCATATCCCATTTCCTTTCTACGATCCTTTTTGTCCACCACGATTGATAGACAAGACGAATCGTAGAAAAGCCCTTAAATTACGAAGCTTGACAAAAGCTTATACTTTATATTATGTCATAGATTGGTTAATTAGTCAATAATTTGATGGAAAGTGGTATAATAAAGATATGAGCAAAATACCAATTGTAGCACTAATCGGACAGACTAATGCGGGAAAATCTAGTATTTTAAACCGTATGGCGAAAAAGAACATTGCGATTGTGGCACGCGAAGAGGGCACTACCCGTGATAGCGTAGTTGCAACGATTGATAATGCTTTTATTTTGATTGACACAGCGGGGCTCAAAGACCCGTCGGATGATTTTGAAGCTTCGATTCAGGATCAGATTGCAGACGCAATCGATAGTGCGGATATGATTATCGTGACATTAGATTCGAGTAAATATTTTGATCAGAAGGATGCGAGAATCGCAAAAGACGCGCTGAAGTCGAAAAAACCAGTATTTTTGGTGCTTAATAAATGCGATTTGAAGGAGTCGCTGCCGGTGGAGGAATTCCGAGCGCTGGGAATTGCACCCGAGAATATCTACTATACTTCCGCGACGACCGGGCAAGGCATAGCCGATTTGAGGAAGAGTTTGGAATCGATCCTTTCGGGGACGGGTCGCTCGCGCCCGTCTTCACGGGGCGAGCGCCCTCATACCTCGGCAGCAGCCTCCGGAATGCCCCGAAAGAATGATTCACAAACTCTTCTCAAGTTAGCGCTGATTGGGCGGCCGAACGTAGGGAAGTCTAGTCTGTTTAATGCACTGGGCAAAAAACAGCAAGCAATCGTGAGTTCGAGACAGGGAACAACTAGAGATATAAATCGAGTAGCAGTAAAATATAAGAGCCGGGAACTAGAAATTCTAGATACGGCGGGGCTTCGGCGACCGGGTAAGCGTGAAGTAGGGATTGAAAAATTCAGTGCTATTCGGTCACTGGCAGCCATTGAGGAGGCGGACGTTTGTGCGCTTTTAGTTGATGCCACTGAACCACATAGCAAGCTAGACCAAACTCTAGCCGGGCAAATTGTAAAAGCTGGTAAGGGAATTGTCGTAGTGGTGACAAAAGCTGATTTGATGGAACAAACGACTGATGATTTGCTAGATGACCTAGAACTGGATTTTGACTTTTTGCCATTTGCGCCGGTCATAATTACCAGTTCGGAAACCGGACAAAATGTAACAAAACTATTTGAATTAGCACTAGAGATTGATAGCAATCGCCATTTGCAAATTAAAACAGCGGAGCTCAATAAGATTTTGAACGATGCAATTTTGAGCCACACGCCGGCGGGGCTCAAAAACACCCGCCCGAAGCCAAAATACATCGTGCAGACCGATACTTGCCCGCCGTGGTTCGTAGTACATGGACACGATCTAGGTTTACTTCACTGGTCTTGGAAGAGATTTTTGGAGCGTAAAATCCGCGAAAAATACCCGCTTGTTGGCACACCTATAGAGATTTCTTATCGCAACGATAGTGGTGATTCGGATAAATAAGAGCCTAGTCGATGTAATGATTTGGGCTTAAAATGGGGGTTTTATTCTAAAATGTGGTAAAATAAAAGGAGGTGGGAGCACGTAGTTGCTCTTTTTTAGAGCAGTGACGTTTTAAAAAGGAGGGAGGGATTATGCCAAAAGACTCGACAGTTTATGTACTTGATACTAATGTGCTAGTGGATTATGTCGATATTATACCGACTGAGGACGGTAAACGCCCGATTGAACCTACAATTGACTTAGACCATGCGCATATCGTAATTCCAACTGCGGTAATTCGTGAGTTATCCAAATTCAAAGTGGAAAAGACGGACCGTGGTAAGGCAGCCAGGACAGTTTTGAGGAGGTTGAGACGTTTAGTGGAGCATTCTCGCACGACGATGGATGATGCTTACAGACTAGAATCGCCAATCAGAGTGAAGGATTGTTTTGATGAAGAACTGGCAAAGACCAAGGAAATAGTGGAGATCGAAAATGGCGATCAGCAAATTTCCGTTTTGCCAGTACATAAAAACTTCCGAAATTGTTTGCCATATTATCCTAGCGATGAAGACATGGACGGACAAATTATTCTGGCAGCAATAGCTGTGGGACTACGTCAAAATGGTTTTCTAGTGGATGGTACTGATAGCCAGCCAAAGGTTGAAGCTACAACTTTTGACAAAGTGGTATTGGTCACTAACGACAACGGACTCGCTATTCGCGCTAGAGTTCGGGGAATTATGACCAGCCGTTATGGCTACAAGTATCCTAAACCTTACACTGGACGACGCGACCTAATGGTCCCAAAAGAGTTGTTCAATGAATTTTACAATTCTGGCGGCAACGGTATTTCACGTGAGCTATTCGAAAAGTATATGCCGGACGAGCCCAGACTGATTGCGAACGAATTTATCGTAATGCGACTTGAAAAAGAGGAAGATTACCCAAGAGATTTTGACCCCATATTTAATCCATATTTTGAAAATATCGGACGTTATGACGTCGAAAGAGACGCCATTATGAGACTAAAATACGTGAGGGATTTTCCTATTCGTCTCTATAATGCTGGACAGGCAATTTACGCCGAAGCTCTAATGGACCCAAACATCTCAGCAGTGATTTGTCGAGGCCCCGCTGGTTCTGGCAAAACTTATATGGCTACGGTCTATGGTTACAAAGCCTGCCAAAATGGAGATTTTATCGGAGTAACGGTAGTACCTTGCGATGCGGAAGATCAATATGGTTTTCTCCCGGGTGATTTGGATGAAAAAATGGATCCAGATGTACAGCCGCTAAAAAATGCTTTAAGGAACTTTCTGTTGAAGGAAGATTCTAAACTAAAAAAAGAGCTGAAAAACCTGCAAGAGTACGGACCAAGCATGAAAAATAACAACAAGAGTCAGAATTACGATGAAGAAACGCCGGAAAAAAGATCTCTGAAAGCAAAACTTGAAGACCGTGCTAATCTGATTTGGGATAACTGGTTTTCCAATATCCCAATTGAGCACGCGAGAGGAAGAGATTTTTCCTACGAATTGGCAATTTATGATGAATTCCAAGACCAAAGCGTCAGTCAGGCAGATACTCTACTCAAACGATTGGGTAGAGATGGTAAAATCGTGGTCATCGGAGATATCGAGCAAATCCATGCTCCGTACATCGACCAGTCTAGCAGTGGTCTAGAATATGCTTCTAGGTTGCTGATGGACAGCGAGATGGTGGCACAAGTTTGTTTCACCGAAGAAGAAGTCATCAGGCACCCACTAGTAAAATTAATTACTATGCGGCAAGCTAAAGCTTAAAAGCTGCTCCCACCTATCTTTAGGCTCCATTATGTGATGGGGCCTTTTTCATGCATTTTTTGAGAGATGCCGACCAGTTGAAAGTGAAATTTAGTGGGATAGC
The DNA here is from genome assembly GCA_017514905.1 of Candidatus Saccharimonadota bacterium. Taxonomy (GTDB): domain Bacteria; phylum Patescibacteriota; class Saccharimonadia; order Saccharimonadales; family Saccharimonadaceae; genus Nanosyncoccus. The sequence continues at coordinate 34,580 of JAFWIK010000001.1, read as the reverse complement.
ATTTGTGGTATAATTAAGATATGAAATTAGTGGTTGGACTAGGAAATCCAGGGAATCGGTACAATTTTACGCGCCATAATACGGGGTTTTTGGCGCTGGATTTTTATTTTAAGGTCCGAAAGTTATCTTGGAATACAAAGCCACGCATGGGAGCACTGTGGGGGCGGTCTGATGATGTGATTTTTATTAAGCCGCAAGAATTCTATAATGACTCGGGGCTCGCGGTGGCAGCTTATGTAAAGTATTACAAAATTGCCACAGCGGATATTTTGGTAATTTGCGATAACTTTGATTTAGAATTTGGTAAAGTAAGGATGCGTTCCTCAGGCCAGGCGGCAGGGAATAACGGGCTTAAATCAATTGATAAGGCGCTTGGTACTACGGATTATCCTCGCATCCGAATTGGGACAGGAAATGATGAGCTGCGAAGAAAACTAGGCGATGTGGAATTTGTGCTGTCGAAATTTACCGCAGAGGAAAAGGCGCAGTTGCCAGAGATACTAGCAGAGGTGGGGGAGAAGATTGACGATTTTATCGAGGTTTGATATAATGAAGTCACAACCTGCAGAAGCCATTTCTGTTTGAGGTTTAAAGCGTCGTCATATCTAAGTGTCGCGCTCCCCTGGTGACGATCAGGGCCAAATAATCCCCCTTATCCGATGAAGGATTTGGGGAGTTATTTTTTGAAGAACAACTCTCGTAGTTCGTCACATATTCTCATAAATTCGCTTTCTGAAACTCTCTCAATTTTGCTAAGTAGTCTATTCACTGAATAGGATCTGGCTTGAGATAGCATAGCATCTCTCATTTTGTCACGAACTATAATTGGGGTAAACCATCTTCCATTGTGTATTTGGCTACTAAGTGGAACTCCAAAGAAACTACTTTTACCATATTTTCTAATAATTAATACAGGGCGCGCGAAGCTTTCTCCTTTTCCGTCTATTTCTGTTCCGATATTTTTGCCGGCGGCGTACCACCATATTTCTCTTTCCTTAAAGCTTAACTTGACCACGGCGTGATCAAGCTCCTTCTTGAAATTATTCCAATTGTCAAAATCTTCTTCCATCCCCCTCCTATACTAGTCCCCAGGTGTTGGCACCAAGGGAACGAATACGAGATTTGATTTCGAGAAGCGTGGTAGCTTCGTTAAACACCTCTGGAGGAAGGTGAGTTCTGTCCATAATTTCTTCGCCAGAACGTAAGCCCTCAGATAGAGCCGTAAGAATGAGAGTCTCTACATCGGTGTCGCCAATCAGATTTTGTTGCTTCATGTGCTTTCTTCTTTTGACGTAGTCCTCTGGGAAAAGAAATTCTAAGACATCCTTGGGTGCAGTATAGGGAATCGCACCCTGTTTGATCAGCTTGTTACACCCCTGAGAATAGGGGTTGGTGATATTGCCGGGCACGGCAAAAACTTCTTTGCCTTGGTTTAAAGCGTGAGTAGCGGTATTAAGAGAGCCGGACTGCTCTGCTGCTTCTACTACCACTACGACATCAGATAGGCCAGAGATTAAACGGTTACGCTGTAAAAAGCTCGTCTGGGGATAAACCAGCTCACCAGGAGCGTATTCGCTCATAATGGCTCCGCCGTGCTCAATTATCTCACGGGCCAGAGGCTGGTGCATTCTAGGATAAATCTGATCAATAGGAGTGCCGAGAAGCGCCACCGTGATGCCGCCAGCATCAAGACAGCCACGGTGACCAATGCTATCAATGCCGTAAGCAAGGCCAGAAACGATAATTACGTGCTTTTTGGCGAGCTCGTAGGCTAATTGATATGCGACCTCCTCGCCATACTTGGTATTATGTCTACTTCCCACGATGGCCACAGTTTTTGGCCGTATCTGTTTGCCATTTTTTGACATATTTTTTGGTAATTTACCACGAAAATACAATGTTTTAGGCTTAAGCGCAATAGTGCTTAACACCTCTGTAAAATTGTGGTCAAGGGGTGAAATTTGGTTGATTTTTGTAAAAAAGTTGTTAGAAAGTGTTGACATTTTATTTCTCCTGTGATATAATAAAGTCAGTTGGTACGCAAAAAGCGTGCCACACCGCACCTAAATAAGTTATAATTTCAGCTATACTACTTCCAGTATAGCAGAAATTGCGAGCTTTTGAAACCCTTTCGGGCTTAAAATTTCTTCATGGTTTTAAGTTTTATAAGTATTACCTCCACTTTGAAAGGACCATTTCGAAGGCTTAGCAATCCCTCTAACCGGCGGGCCCCAAATTGTGTGAGGTGGGTTACGCTCCGGGGTTCACCCGGGATAATAGTGAAGCGTTGGAGGGCGAAATAGCCTCAGGTGATGCCCACCCTTACCTGAGGCTTTTTTGTGCTTAAAAAATGGATTATAGGTTTGGAAAGCCTTGAGCGATGATTTTTTTAGCAAAATCGGGTTTTTCTCTTAAAGTTACCAGAAAATTATAAACTCCTATACCGTCTAGAAATGGAGCTAGTCTATGGATATCCGCAGCAGAATACCCTTCGATAGTAACAGCATGATCGAGATTAAAGTTGCGCTTGTCTAGCCACTCTAGAAATTCTGTCTTAATATCGTCATATCTGCTGACTTTTTCGCATAGCATTGTAGCAATCGCTGGTTTTTGCTTTTTTTCCGTAGTCAAATAATCAATTATTGCTTTTTCCATGAGTTTAACTCCTTTTTATTGTCTGCAGACCGTGCAGCCATCCTACCTATTTTTGATCTTAACGCCCATGATACATTCTCTCCAGGATAAGAAAACATCTCTGAAAATTTTTCGCCAAAATAGCGAGCTTCAACTTCTACTAGCTGATTATAATATCCCTCGTAATCGAGGTCACTTTCTACGTAGACATCAAAATTAAGACGATATTGTTCAGCTATTTTAAAGTCTTCTGGGGAAAAACAAGGCTCGTCGCACATTTGATGCTGATAAGCGTGCCACATTTCATGGGCGGTGTTATTAATATCGTCTCTATCAATGGATTCTTTAGGCGGATCGGAATAATAGAACTCTATCTCATTAGAAGCAAACGAATAGCTGCCTCTAAGACCAGGGTCATCTGGGTTTTGTTGGTGAAAAACGACTTCTGGACTTTCGTCCAGACCAAGCAAGTCTGAAAGATAGCTAACTATTGCTTGAACACTGTCATCAAATCCTTCTCCAGGTTTTTGAAGTCTTTCTATATCAGATGGAGTAATTTTTTCAAGTTTATCATCGATGTTCTGATGGTCTTTTAATCCGTTCTCCCCAACTGAATAAATTTCTGGGTATTCGAACTTTCTTTCCTTGTATCTTTGGTTTTTGTATTCTTCAGAATCATAATAATCGGTGTCCGCTGCCCAAATATCTTCTATAAAAAGGCTTCTAAGTACTTTCTCTGCATCGGGGTTATCCACAGCCATAGTCATCTGCAAAAGATCTTCATTTTCCGCTCTATAGCTTCTAAACAGATGTAATTCTACTGGGCTCATGCCCTCTATTAGTGGTGAGTATTTTTCTTTTATAAGGTTTGTGCGTTCGAATATAAGAGGTCTCATTCTGCCAAGACTAATGCTAGCGGTCTCTAGTGCTAGAAGAGCTTGGTACTTTTGAGCTAAATCGCTGTTATAAACCTCTGGCCTAAAAAGACGGAGATCGACAAACCGTCTATCTAAATATTCGAGTTCATCAGAGCTAAAAGTCTTAATCTCCTCTTCGGTAATCGCCTCTTCTTGTCCATCACCTTCTATAATTGACGATATCACTTTGTCAATATAACTCTGATATTTTTTATTGAATGACTTGATGACTTTTTGGGGCATCCTATCGGCCAAAGACACATTAATACCCTCAGCCTGCTTGAAAAGTTTATCGTATAGAATTAGCCTGGGATCCTCTTCACTATCTTGCTCAGTGTGAAATGCGAAAAAATCAGGTAGATTATTCAGTACATCAAAATCCTTTCTTGATGAGTTTTTGTCATATGATTCGTTTTCAGAAGTTAAAGTTTTTTCAGATTGATCCATTATTCTAAGTGTATTTTACTTATGGCTACTTGTCAACTAAATATTATTGATTTTTCGTGCTATAATAAAACCATAAGGAGAAAAATGAGCGAAAAACTTAGAACCACTGCTGAACCAAAAACACCAGGCGCCGCGTTTTTTGATGGACAAGGAGGAGATGTTCTAGAAAAAGAGCAGGACTTTGATTTTTATTCTAATCAGGTGATTGAGGCTGCAAAAGACGGTCGTATAAGCGAAAAAGAGGCCGTTAATATGATGGTGGAACAACTTCTGGGCCATGATCGCAAAGCGGAACCAGAGCCCCAAATTGATCAAGATGCTGAAAAAGAATGGGCTAGCAGCATGGATGAGAAAATTGCTGGAAAAGACGAATTGCCGCCAATTGAAACGACTCCGAAACCAAGTTATGAAAAGTTATCTGAGGAAGATGCAGTGGCGATTATTAACCGGACTGTCTTTAAAGATGAAGACGATAAGGAATATGTTGAAAAATGGGCAGCACCAAAGTATTCTGCTGAACTGAAAGATGGCTCTAAGATGTATTTTTCAGATTTTTCTGAGCAGTTTGAACGTCCTTTTATAGTGAATTATGTGAAAGATGGAGAGAATGACACTTTGAGGGCACGCCTTTATTATGCTAGTAATAGTGCTGGTTTGTGGCGGTTTTGCCCGAGGATATCTAGAAATATGTGGGGTGGCTATTGGATCGACAAAGGTCCTTGGGAAGACGCCATGAATGCTCCTTTTGAGGTTCAAAAAGTCCTTGATCAGCTGTATGAGCAGTCAAACGATGAGCAATCTGGAAAAGACAGTGAGGAGGCAGCAGTAAAGGCTAAAAAACAAATTCCGTTAGAATTAGCGAGACGTTTGGATTTTAATGAAGACCTCAGTGAAATGCTATTTTGGCGGGAAAACCTGACCGATGGCGGATACGGCAACTTAGTTTCGCCAGAGAACTGTAGGATTAAAAATGATGCACTGGCGCCTAATTATAGTCACGAGGTAAACTCTTGGCAAAAGGAAAGCGCTATAATTGGAGAGAGAATTACAAACCATTGCTTTGAATCGAATGATGAGAGGCTGCAATATCTCTTGTCACAAACTCAGGATGATAGAACCTGGGTGGCTGCAGTGGAATGCCAGGATTCTAAAATAAATTCTCTTGGTCTGAGGTCTGAGTACGTTATACCAGGGTCTTTGTCTGTCCCGCTTTATGAGTATAGATCTCAAGCCTGTGGTTATGGGAATGGAAGAGACATCAAGGGTGAAACGGGCGAATACGTCGCAATGGACGATTACATTAACCAGATACCCATCATAGAAGAATTCCGTCAAACTTTTGAAAATAGCTCTAACTAATAAAGTTATTTAAGTGGGGGTGCGGCTTATCTGGAATTATTAGAAAGGGAAAACCCCGGCCAAATACCGGGGTTTTTGAAAGGAAATGGCTTAAAGTACAGCACGATTTTCGTGCACTTTTTCTAATTATATCTCTGGACATCCCATCCATTCCCCCTTGTCCTTTCTACTATTATATCAAAATTTAGTATTTTTGTCAAGTTTTTGGTTATGCTTGCACGGTATGTTATGATAATATATATGGCAAAAAATTTGGTGATAGTAGAGAGCCCAGCTAAGGCGCACACGATTGAAAAATATCTCGGCTCGGATTTTAAGGTCCTGGCTTCAGTTGGACATGTCAGAAAAGATACCAAGGTAGATAAAGACACTTTTGATGTAACATACGAGATTGATCCAGAGCATAAAAACGTAATTTCTGAGCTCAAAAAGGCAGTTAGGGCGGCAGACAAAATCTGGCTCGCAACCGATGAAGACCGCGAGGGAGAGTCGATTTCGTGGCATTTATGTGAAGTTTTGAATTTACCTAAAAATACCGCTCGCATTACTTTTCATGAAATCACGAAGCCGGCACTCGAAGAAGCCATTAAAAACCCTCGCACAGTAGATATGGATATGGTTTCATCGCAACAAGCGCGGCAAACCCTAGACATGCTGGTAGGATTTGATTTGTCTGATATGGTGAGACGCAAAGTGCCAGGGGCGATTTCGGCGGGACGGGTACAGAGTCCGGCACTGAGACTAGTAGTAGAGCGCGAAAAGGAAATCGAAAAATACGAATCAAAATGCAGTTTTAAGATTACGGGGCAATTTCAGAATGGACAGGAGTTTGTCGCAAATTATGATGGTAAAGATCCTGAAAATGAAGCTGAAGCTAAAAAACTGATCGGAGATTTATCGACGAAAGATTTTAAAATCTCAGATATAGATGAAACAGAGGGATCAAAAGCTAATCCCGTGCCTTTTACTACGGCGGCGCTCCAAATTGAAGCAAATGCAAAGCTGGGATTTTCGTCTCGCACTACCATGACGGCGGCGCAGGGACTATACCAGGCTGGCCTGATTACTTATCATCGTACAGATTCGCTGAATTTATCTTCGCAGGCTTTAGCGGCGATGGCGTCCTATATCGAGAAGGCTTTTGGTAAAAAATATCTAAAAGTACGGCATTTCAAAACTAAGGATGCCTCGGCGCAGGAAGCACACGAGGCGATTCGCCCAACCGACATCAATCGGACTACAGCAGGAAAGAATGATTATGAAAAACGACTTTATCAATTGATTTGGTCACGAACGCTAGCGACTCAGATGGCGAATGCCAAAGTTTCGAAAACTACTATAAAGATAAATCCAGTAGAATCTACCTCTGATGGAACTTTTGTGGCCAAGGGTGAGGTAGTAGTTTTTGACGGATTTTTGAAGGTTTATGGCAAGTCAAAGGATCTTGAACTACCGAAGTTAAAAAAGAACGACAAAGTAAACTGTTTGGAACTAGTTGCGCGACAGACTTTTGGCAAACCACCGGCTAGATATACCGAAGGCTCGCTAGTGAAAAAACTGGAAGAATTAGGTATCGGACGGCCATCAACTTACGCTACAATCATGTCAGCTATTCAAGCGCGTGGATACGTCGAAAAAGGCGAAAGCGAGGGCACAGAACGTGAAATTGTTGAACTAAGGGTTGCGCCGAAAAATGATGAAGCTGCGGGGGGCCTTAGCGCACACAACCGCAAGACAAACACGGTAGGGAAGGCTACAGCGACAGGATCCGTCGAAAGAAACGTCGTGAAAGAGAAATTTGGTGCCAATAAAGGTAAGCTTGTTCCTACGCCAATTGGAGAATTGGTCTCAGGGTTTTTGACGGATAATTTCAAAAATATCGTAGACTACAAATTTACTGCCAATATCGAGAAAGATTTGGATTTAATTGCTGATGCAAAACTAGAGCGTGTAAAAATGCTCCGAGATTTTTACGGGCCGTTTAAAGATACGATACTGATTGCTAACGGGGTAGAGCGCTATAATAATGCGAGACTACTAGGCCATCATCCAGAGACTGGCAAACCAATTTATGCCAAAGTAGGGAAGACTGGTGGTTTTATCCAGATGGGCGATAATGAGAAAGATTCAGGTGAAAAGCCACAGTTTGCACCCCTACCGAAGCGTAAGTCTGTAAAGACTGTCACTTTAGAACAAGCTTTGAAGCAGCTAGCTTTACCGGCTTTGCCACGTAAACTCGGTAAAGCGCCTGATGGTGCTGAGTTAGTCGCCGCTAATGGACCGTTTGGACCATACTTAAAGGGAGGAAAGTACAATATCCCGATGAAAGATTTGGATCCTTACACCGTAAGCCTAGAGGAAGCTCTACCTCTATACCAAGCTAAAGTCGATTCGATTATTGCTGATTGGGGCGACGTACTGATTATTAATGGCGCTTATGGACCGTATGTGAAAGGTCCTGGGCGGCGCAACAATGCCAAGATTCCAAAGGATATGAATCCACATAAAATCACCGAGAAAGAAGCGCGAGAAATGCTCGAAAATAAGCCTAGGACTACCCGGCGTGGAACCAGAGGCGGGCGTAAAAAGACTACGAGTAAAAAAACTACGAGCAAAAAAACTAAATCTAAGGCTCCTAAAAAATAATCTAGACATCCCATCCCAATCGGAAGACATTAAGACAAGATCTAAAAGTTTTGTCGCTAGGGGGATATAAGTTTTAATCTGTCACATTATGACGCTCCTGAAATGGATGTTTTTTTAGATAAGCTTATGTTTTTAAAACTTTTTTCATTTTTTGTAAAAAGTGTGTTACAATATATTTAGAAAATAGATAATTTCATAGTTGACATTTATACAAACTTATGATATTATAGTACAAATTAGCAACATTAACTGGGGCGGGGCAAGGAAAGAATTAATGGATCAAAATGCGGAAATCCTCAAAAATGCAATCTCCGGCAGCTTGAATATCATTGAGCAAGACCGCGAAAAAGAGATTGTTACACGTCGATTTGGTTTGAACGGTACAAAAGAAACACTCGAACAAATTGGTGAAATGCTATCTATCACAAGGGAACGCGTAAGACAGCTTGAAAAGGCCATTCTGATTCATCTCCAAATTTCCGCAGAAGATAATCAGATCCCCGAATTAGCTCCCGCCGAAAAGCTACTGATCCGGAATTTGACCGAAATGGGAAGAGTTGCTAAATTGTCTGATCTTGCTGATAAAGTTTATGGTCGTAAAACTACCGCCTCGGAGCGAACTGGTATCTATTTTATCGCGACGTTTTCTAAAGGTTTGACCGTAGTAGAAGAAAACGATAAATATAATGCCGCAGTCGGAATCGCTGAGTACGGGAATAGTCGGGTAATCAAAGAGCGAGTGGATGAAATTGTTCAGATTATCAAAGCCAACAAAAAGCCGATGACTTTAGATGAACTTGACAATAAGTTAAATTATGAGCATCCTGACCATATAAAAGCCGTGGCGTCAATTTCAAAGCTGCTAGCTACCTTAAATGGATTGTGGGGACTTACTAAATGGCCAGCTGTAAATCCCAAAAATATTCGGGATAAGATTTTTGTAATTCTAGAAGCTAAGAAGCAACCAATGCACTTTTCAGAAATTGCAAAAGAAATTGAGGCTTCCGATTTTAAGCGTAAAAATGTAACTGTACAGGCTATTCACAACGAGCTGATCAAAGATGCTCGTTTTGTGCTAATCGGTCGGGGAATTTATGCTCTTTCAAATTGGGGTTATAAAAAGGGAACTATCTCGGACATTATCGTGCAAATTCTGAAAAACAGCGACGAGCCTCTCTCTAGAGAGGAAATCGTGAAGCAGGTTCTACGGGCGCGCAAAGTCAAAGAAACTACGATTCTACTCAATTTGCAGAACAAAAAACTGTTTAAAAAAGTCGATAAGAATTTATATACATTAGCATAAAGTATGGTAGAATATAAATATGGACGCGGTTATACATTTTATTCTGATGCCAATCTTTTGGATACCGGTAGTGAGTGTACTGGCATTTTTGACATATCGAAATTATAAAAAACTCAACCGAATCAAGGTATTAAACGTTGATTCGGTGCTTTTGATGCTAGAAATCCCGCGTACCAACGACAAAAAAGAGCTGGCAGCGGAACAACTGTTCGCTTCTCTACACGGAATTTTGCGTGACAAACAGGAACTCAAAAACTCTGGCGGAGTGCAAGAGCATTTGTCTTTCGAAATCGTGTCAACGGGCGGGCAAATCCGATTTTACGTGTGGGTGCCAAAGGTATTACAAAGCTTCGTGGAAGGTCAGATTTATTCACAATACCCGACAGTACAGATTTATAAGATGAACGAGGATTACGTCGACTCACGCAAAAACTATCCGATTTGTATGTCGGCAGAACTAGGATTAACTGAGGATGAAGCCTTACCGATTAAGACATTTGATACTTTTGAAGTAGATCCTCTAGCCGGTATTACGGGAACTCTAGCTAAACTCAGTTCAGAAAAGTCCGAGGAGCTTTGGATCCAAATCTTGGCCCGGCCGATTCCAGATGATTGGCATAAAAATTCGACAGATAAATGGATTTCTAAGGTCAAAAGCGGGAAGAGCTCAATTCTAAAAGGCAGTGGTATCGATTGGACCTGGCTCGTAGAGGCAGTGGCGGCATTATTTAGGCCACCAGCTGGAGGTACTACTTCGGAAACTACAGTAGAGCTCTCGGAACGGGACAAGACGAGAATTGAAAAAGCTGAAGAAAAGGCCACCAAACTTGGCTATGAGGTCAAGATTCGTCTGGCATACCTTGGGCAAAACGAAACGGATGCAAGGCTAAATATGCAGGCGCTCGTAGGAACCTTTAAACAATATAATTCAACTAATTTAAATGGTTTCAGGCAAATTGGATCGAGCTTTAATAAAGAAGATCTAGACGCTTATAAAGTAAGACAATTCTCTGATCATGGGTTTATTTTGAATATTTCGGAGCTCGCTTCGGTTTATCACTTGCCGCATACCTCTGTGGAGACTCCTAATATCGTCTGGGCTACCTCTAAGACTGCAGAGCCACCAGCTGGACTACCAGTGCTGACTGGAGAAACGGCGGTAGACGAGAATATTTCGGCTTTTGGGTTGACAAATTTTCGGGGAATCAATCACCAGTTTGGACTGCTCCGGCGTGATCGCTCAAGGCACATGTATATTATCGGCCAAACAGGAGCAGGGAAGAGCGGCATGCTCGAGCTCCTAGCGCTCTCTGACGTTTTTTATAACCAGGGATATTGCATTATTGATCCGCACGGGGATTTTGCGATTGACAATCTGAAATTCATTCCGGAATCGCGTGTGAAGGACGTAGTTTATTTTAACCCAGCCGATACTGCCTTCCCTGTTGCTTTCAATCCGTTAGAGGTTACTGATCCTGCACGCAAGCCGAATATTTGCTCGGAAGTAATTGGGGTTTTGAAGCGGATGTTTGGCGATTCTTGGGGACCAAGGCTCGAGCATATTCTCCGCTATACGCTTCTAGCATTACTCGATCGACCAGAGACGACATTGCTCGATATCTCTAGACTTTTGACTGATAAAGACTTCCGTAAGGAGACCCTAGATTATTGTAAAGATGTGACGGTACTGCAATTCTGGAAGCATGAATTTGGCCAGTGGAACGAAAAACAGATTAACGAATCGATTGCGCCAGTCTTAAACAAGGTCGGAGCGTTTACGGCTAATCCGATTATTCGTAATATTGTGGGACAGCCCAAATCGTCGTTTGATATTCGTAGAATCATGGACGAGGGTAAAATCCTGGTAGTTAATCTATCCAAGGGTCTGATCGGCGAAGATAATGCTGCAATTCTGGGCTCATTCTTAGTGACGAAGGTGCAGCTTGCAGCGATGTCGCGTTCCGATATTGAACGGATTGAGGATCGAAGGCCGTTTTATCTCTATGTAGATGAGTTTCAGAACTTTGCTACCGAATCGTTTGCCGTAATTCTCTCTGAGGCGCGTAAATACGGTCTCAACCTCACTGTGGCAAACCAATACGTGGCACAAATGACTGATCAGGTACGCGATGCAGTATTTGGCAACGTCGGTACGACCATTTCTTTCCGGGTGTCAGCCGATGATGCGCCGATTCTAGTAAAGCAATTTGAGCCAACTTTTGAAGAGTCTGATATTTTACAACTCAATAATCGTAATTTTGTGATTTCGATGATTATCAACGGTGAAAAAGTGCCGGCTTTTTCAGCTACAACGCTCTCGATTCCAGATACGCCGAAGGATAATTTTGATGCAATCGTGGAACATTCACGCGAGTATTTTGCACGACCACGGCTCGAGGTAGAGGCAGAAATACGAGAGACGATTGAACAATCAGAGAAATATAAAAAAGAGTTAGCGGATTCTGGTCGCCAAGAGGAGCCAAGTTTAATCATTGGTGGCTCTAACCGCAAAGCTAAGACTCTATTCAAAGTGGCACCAATGGGAACATCAGAGAGAAAACCAGGGATAATGTCAGAAAAGATAGAAGTCCCGCACGGTAACACTGTTCGTACCGAACAAAAACCGAACTTATCACCCCAAGTTGACCTCAGACGTTCAGGCCTTAGCCCGAATGCAGCTGAAGGTAAATCCAGACCAGGACTTAAAGATCTAGCTAGATTAGCCATGGAACAGGGAAAAGTTGAGTTTAAAAAATCTGATTTAAAGCCTACAATCCCAGCCAACAGGAAAGAGAAGAAGCGGTTTAATAGGGACAGAAAACCCTCTACTCCTGTAGTTCCTTCTGTTCCTAAGGTTAAAAAAGCCATTAAAACCGCTTCACCTACTATGCCAACACCAAAGGTTGCCCCTGTTAAACCAGAGGTAGAATATCAAGAAAAGTCCTCTGTGACAATTAACCCGTCACACAATTCTCTCCCCTTGTCTACCCCTGTTAAAAAGACCGAGAATTACGCCGCCAAGGATAACTCCGTAGACGGATTTTTGGCAATTAAACACGATAAGTAAAAATAATACGAAAACAGCAGGAAATCGCGGCACAAAAAAATAAAAACATCCACAAAATAAAAGCCACGGCCAAAAATCCGTAAATATGAGCTGAAACATTAACCGACTTTTTGCGATAGTCTTAATGTCGCACAATATACCTTTTAAGACATTATGCTTATGTTTTTTAGACGATAAAGTAATCGTCTTTTAAGACCCAATAATTCTGGCTGGGCGGGAATAGCCATCTAAATACAGTTTTGTCCATAAGCACAGTTAGTTTTATGCTCCAACTAAACCCTAATTTAGAGCCATGGACTTGTTCTGATTGGTGATTTAAACAAGATTCGTCAGGCGAGAGCCGCTTTATACTTAATTACAGAGGTTTCTGTCTGTCGATTTGAGGACATCCCACATCAACTGCATCTGTTTTATCTGAGCGCTCAGGATGGAGCGACTCTCGCGCTGGAATTTTGTTTAAATCACAACATAACAAATCTCTAAAATGGCTCTAAATTAGGGTTTAATTGGAGCCTTTGGTGCCTATCTGTAGCTTCTATCTCTATAAAATTTGATTTTTGGCGGTTTTTGTGGCCAAATTTGTAAATTTGACATTTCCCCATTTTGTTTCCCTATTTGCTTCCCTACCCTGTTATTTTGGCTGATTTGTGTGGCTGTGTAATTTTTTACGGTAAAATGACTAGAACAAAAACCGAACAAAAGTAGGGTATTATGGGAATTAAACTTGGGAATCTTACTTCCAGTAGGCCTTACCATCGATGCGAACATCGAGATAAGAAAAGTCGGTGGTCCCCTGTTCTTTCAGATAGCGAATAAGGCGGTCAGCGTCTTCGACAGATACAGCAGCGTTTCTGTCGATCGTCATTTTGATATAGCCGGTAAAGCCGTCTAAGTAAAAATGGATGACGCGAATGGAACCGGCGGGCACGACAACTTTCATAGGGGTGTAGCTGAGGGCGCGAAAATCGGTTTCGGCCTGGGCAATGTAGGTTTTCATGCGACTGGTAATTTTAGCTCCGGTATCCTCATCGATGATCTGGACGGAAGGAGTGAGATTTTCGGCCGGCTCGTTATTTTGGCCAATCTCGTCACGATGCTCGATGAGATTGAAGACAATGCAAGCAATAGAAACCGCGATCACAATGAAGCCAAAAACCGTAAAGGCGATGCGGAAATGCTTTTTCTTTTTGTCCTTTTTGCGAGCAGCATTGCGTTCGTTCCTGGTTTCGAGTTGTTCCCTGGCCTCGCCAATGGTGCGACCGGAACGCATGGCAGATTTACGATTGGCACGACGACGAACTAGCTCAGGTGCATTGTCTTCTTCGGGAGCCTCTTCTATCGGTTCTTCATGAGCTTTTTTAGAGTGTTTTTTCAACTAGGGCCTCCTCTAGGATTAGCTCAGCGAGACGTTTCGCTGCATCAGAACGGGCTTCTTCGGCTAATTGGTCAGCCATGTCGGCGCGCACACGAGGAGATTTAATCAGATGGTGAATTTCTTCGAGTAAGACTTTTGGATTTTCAAGCATTTTGGCATCGTCGATCACGACAGCGGCCTTAGCATCTTCGAGTCTTTTGGCGTTTTTGGTCTGATGGGCGCCTGGTAAGCGGGCGAACGGAATGAGAATGGTAGCTTTTTTGAGAGAGGCTAGTTCGGCGATAGTAGTAGCACCAGCACGCGAAACGACAAGATCAGCTGCACCCATCAACTCGTCCATAGTAGTATTAAACTCCCACATGCGGAAGTTGGATTCTAGGCTGGCTTTATCCCAGTTTTCATACTTTTTGAGGTCAACCATATCTTCATAATGCTTGCGGCCGGCTACTAAACCAACGGAAGTAAACTTGAGAAGTTCTGGCAAAATTTCACGAGTAGCCTCATTGATGTTTTCTGAACCCTGTGAACCGCCAGTAATCACCACAAGCGGCTTTTCCTGATTAAAGGAAAAAGCTTTTTTGAGTGAAAGCTGCTTGGTGGGACTAACAGGCTTAAATTCAGGCCCAACTGGAATGCCAGTCCAAATATAATTAGGATGTTTCTTTTGCATTTCTTCTGAAATAGGCATACCAAAAGCAACTTTTTTGGCTTTTTTCATGAGGAGACGATTAGCTAAACCAAAGACAGCATCAGATTCGTGAATGATGTATGGGATCTTGAAAAGTTTAGCGATCAGGCCAACCGGCAAACTGACATAGCCGCCCTTTAAGAAAATGATGTCAGGACGAGAGGACCGTTTGAAAAACCGACAAAAAGTAGTAATGAGGCCGCCGATAAAACCGAAGAAGCCGAGGATGTTGCCGAAAACTAGGTCTCTTAGAGTTATATCGAGATGAGTAAAATAGTCTTTGAAATGCCAATTGGCATAGCGATGAAATTTACCAGCTGGAATACGGCGTACTCTGATATAAGGTGCTTTTTTACGACGGGCGGCTTCGCCCCAGGCTACACCGATTTCGGTGGTAAGCTTGGTGACGTTTTTGTAATATTTAAAATCAGTCCAAAATTCAATGGAAGCACGCGGCTTTTTTTCAAGAATTTCACGAACTACGGCGACGGCTGGAGTGATATGCCCTCCCGAGCCGCCCCCCACTACTAATATCTTCATTTGTAATTACCTCTCTACTAGTATAACACGAAAGTTGTAAAACGAGGCCTAAAGCATAAGCCAAAAACACCATGCTGGTGCCACCATAAGATAAAAGTGGTAAAGTAATGCCGGTAACTGGCACTAGACCAGTCATAGCCATGATATTGACAATAACTTGTGCTAGCATCCAAGAAAAAACGCCCGTAATAAATAACTGTTCATCACTAGCCTGGGTGCTCTGAGCAACTTTTAGTATTCTGAATAGAATCACCGCAAAAATCAGAATTATAATAAATAGTCCAATAAAACCAAAGGTTTCACCGAGAATGGCAAAGATTGAATCGTTGATTGACTCTGGTAGATAGCCAGTAGCCTGAACCGAATTGCCAATACCGACGCCGAAAAGTCCGCCCGTGCCGATGGCGAGGATAGCATTTTCAATGTGATAAGTGGAATCGGAAGTTTCACTACCAGACATGGTAGCCAGCCAAGCGTCTACGCGTTCCATTCGATGTGACGAAGTGACTACGGCACCTACGGCTACGGCCAAAACTAAGGCTAGCATAACCAAATATTGCCGAGCTGGTACGCCGGCGATGAGAAGCATGCCAAAGATAATTGAAATAAGAGCGACGCCAGTACCGAGATCGCCTTCTGCAATTACTACTAGGAAGAGCGATAGCCCACTAACAATAGCAAGTGGTAACCAAAATTCGCGTAGTTTACCAAGGTTGCCTTCTTCCCTTTTGCGAGCCATAAAATCAGCGAGATAAACCACCATGGCTAATTTTAAGAATTCAGCTGGCTGGAAACTGACGGGGCCAAATTGGAACCAACGACATTCACCGAGCTCACATTTTGCAAGGTTCGAATGCATCATAGAGAGGATCCAGAGAAGTCCGCACAGTGCTAAGGCAACAATTAGAAGAGCTTTGGCATATTTTTTGACATATCGATACGGAATCCATTTAAAAGCAGCGAAAAAGGCTATTAGCGAAAGGATAACAGCTCTTAGTTGGCCAAAAAAGAAATAATTAGAGTCGTATTCAGTGCCATAAGTGCTATTTAAAACATTAGCACGCATCGGACCGATAGCATATATTACAATAAGGCCTAGTGCCATGAGACCTAGCGTGGCGAATAATATTGCCAAATCTGATTTGTGCTTGCGATTTTTCATATAGCGCCCCCGGTAGCGGCGATAAAGATGCCCAGAATCGCACAGACACCGGCGACAATCCAAAAGCGCATGACAATTTTGGCTTCTCCCCAGCCGAGAGCTTCAAGATGATGATGAAGTGGAGCGGAAATAAAGATTTTGCGATGCAGAAATTTTTTGGAGGCGAGTTGGATAAGACTGGAGCCGGCTTCAATGACGAACGGTAAGCCGATAATTGGTAAGAGC
Source organism: Candidatus Saccharimonadota bacterium (assembly GCA_017514905.1). GTDB lineage: Bacteria > Patescibacteriota > Saccharimonadia > Saccharimonadales > Saccharimonadaceae > Nanosyncoccus. The sequence continues at coordinate 18,217 of JAFWIK010000001.1, read as the reverse complement.
AGGAAGGAATTTGTCATCATAGCGACTACACCAAGGCCAGAGCCTAGTGCAAATGATCCGGTGTCGCCCATCATAAAACGAGCTGGCGGCACGTTGAACCAAATATATGAAAGTAACCAACCTACGACGGTAAGGCAAAAGCCAAAAAGCATCACATTCTCTTGGAAAAGAGCAATAATACCAAAAGCACTGTAGGCCAACATAGATAATCCACCAGAAAGGCCATCAAGGCCATCGGAGATATTGACAGCATTCGAGGTAGCTACCACCGCAAAGGCAAAAATGAGAATCATACCGATTTTACCAATCTCAAAATTGCCATAGAATGGGATCATCATGGAAGTCCAGCCGAGTTTGTAGGCAAAATACCAACCTAAAATTAAACCGACCACTGAAATGAGGAAGAACTTGACCGGCCCACGCAGTCCTGCGGCTCCGCGCCCGGAACCAAAAATGTTGATGGTGTCATCGATGGCGCCAACGAAGGCTCCGCCCAGGAAGCCAGCAAGAGGTAGCCAGGTTTGGCCACGATCGAGATTAAAAATCCAGGTCACCACCGTGACAGAAATTACACCGATGAGACCAGCCATAGTCGGGAAAACATGTTTAAATTTGTGAGCGTGAAGTTTGGTCATAATGGGGAGCTCTTTGCCATCCACGGTGGTCTTTTTTTGCTTTTTCCAGAATTTATACTTATAGGCAAAGTGGGTATAAAAAGGTGTGAGGGCCATTGAAAGGAGGAATCCGCCTAGCGCCAATATTAATCCATAAAATACTTCGTCATTGATATTCATTTTATACCTTTGGTTTAACCTTATAATAATCGATTACGTAATTAGAAATATCGTCAAATAAATTACTAGCAATGGGGCCATCCAAATGTTGTCCATCGCCCCACATTTTAACCATTATAACATATTTTGGCAACTCACCTTTTGTGCCCACAAAACCGATATACGTACCGATGGTTTCGTTCATGGTGTCGTCATAGGCGCCGTTTTTGATGACCTGGGCAGTGCCAGATTTGCCTCCGATTTCGTAGCCAGCGCGGTCGATGCCGCCTTTTCGCTTGTAGTCACGGTTATTGACAAACATTTCACGCATAGTAGTGGAAGTTTCGTCGGACAGGATTTTTTCCTCAGTCTTATTCTCGACGGGTTCTGGCGCCGCAGTTCCCTCCATCGTGTCCGAAGGCTTCCCAGCGATATCACTCGTCGATGTAGTGTCCAGTGGAACGATTGTGCCGTTTTTGAGTTCACCTTTAACAATTGTAGGGGTACGGTAGGTGCCACCATTTACAATAGCGGAATAGGCTGTGGCAGTCTGGATCATAGTGATACCGAGGTTCTGGCCGAAAGTCATGTTGGCGTAAACGGAATCGCGGCCCCAGCCGTCGTTGGGATCTGGGATGAAGCCTTCGGCTTCGTTGAGTTCAATACCAGTAGCCTGGCCGAGGCGAAACTTATTATAATAATAATCAAATAATTTTTCACGACCTTTTTGATTGATCGCAGCAGTATTGCCGCCGAGGAGCTTAAGAGCATAAATGGAACCGGTGTTTAATGACCAATAAAGTGCCGTACGCATATCGAGAGTACCGTAGAGGCTAGCGCGTTGTTCAGCGTTTTTAATTTCCCAACCGTCGACCACTTCGTAGCCTTGGTTGAAATAAGTGGTATTTGCGTTCATAACGCCTTCGTTAATGGCCGCTGAAAAGGCGAAACTTTTACACACCGAAGCTGGTTCGTATGGGACTTCGGTAACTTGGTTGAGATAAGCCGAAGCATCCGTGACTTCACTATAGTGATTTGGATCATAATTTGGTAAGCTAGACATCGCCAAGACTTCACTGTTAGAAGGGTCCATAATCAGCACCGCGGCGTTGGTGGCAGCGGTTTTTTCAATATGCTTTGTGGCAATTTCTTCAGCCCCCATTTCGAGACCACGATCAATTGATAAGACAATATCTTTGCCATTTTCTGCGGGAATTTTGATATTGTCATTACCAATAGAAAGGGCGACACTGTTAACGTCGGCAGTAGTTTTTAATAGACCATCCTTGCCGGATAAAACGCCATCGAGAGATCTCTCAATACCGTACTGTCCTTCACCGTCAGAGTTAATAAAGCCGAGCATTGAGGAGCCAAGGCTGCCCTCCGGATAAACGCGTTGGTTGGTCTTTTTAAACCAAATGGCTCGAGGCTCTTCCTTTACAATTTCCTCAATGACATTTCTGGGTACGCCTTTTGCGACGATGGAATAGCGTAAACCCTCCGTACTATAAACTTCGTCAAGGTTAGCAACAGTATAATCTTTAGCAAACGTTTCTAGAACGTGTTGGATATCCTCTTTGGCGGTAACGGTCGGGTCAATCACGATTTGATAGGTGGTTTGATTCAAAACTGCCGCGACCGGTTCATTTTTGTCCATCATATAGATTTCGCCACGACGAGCAGTGATAGTTTCTAGTAGAGTATGTTCCTGATCGGCTTTGGCAATCCAGTGATCGTGTTCGAGAATTTGGATAAAAAAGAGCCGCAAAGTAATCACGGCTAGCGCAATAAAAACTAAAAGTTTTAAAATGTCGATTCGACGTTTGGTCGAAAAAATTAGGCCAGATTCGGGGTGATTATTCTGTAGCATAGCCAGCTACCGTAGCGTCTTCCATCGAAGCTGCAACGGTGCTACTTTTAGCCGCTGCAACAGAGTTAAGTCGGGCTTTTTCAACAGCAAGGTCTTCTTTTTTGGCATTCATTTCGGAAATCTCAGATTCGACGGAGGAGATTTCGTAATCAAAACTGGTCGCTTTAGTTCCCTCCGCTACATAAATCAAACCAAAAACTAGTGTAAGCATACTGACAATGACGATTTGTGAAATGGAGCCAAGACTTTTCTTGGCGTGACGCACAGTATTACGATTGCGGACGAAACTGGTCGTAGTATTCATCCTCCTGGTGGTATAGGTTTGATTTTGCATTTTTTGGTTTTTTCCTCGCTTGATGTTTATTTTTGTTATTTTGATGTTTGTTTTTCTTAGTCATAGTCCGGGCAGTCTTTACAGCCAGAGCTATAAGTAAACTGTAAACTTACCCGGGAAGGTCATACACTCCACACTCTCCGTGTGAAACTCTATTTGTTGGCGGACCCGCGAAGGTCCATGTCACTAGGGGCTTTAAGCGGGGGGGTGACCCCCGCCTAAAGGGAGACTAGCGGAAGTTAACCTTAACGGTTTGTTTGCGAGATTTATTCGCAACTAAAATTTGCTTTGGCATTAATGCCTCCTTTTTATTTTTATTTGTTTGTTTTATCAATTCCGCTTGGCTAATCGTAACTTAGCACTTCTAGCCCGCGGGTTGATAACTAACTCCACTTGTGCCGCAGTGATCGGTTTTTTGTTGATAATCTCTAGCTTTGATTCCTCACCAAAGCTACTAGCTTCTTTGAAAAAATCTTTGACTAGGCGATCTTCTAGACTATGAAAGGTGATAAGACCGAGGCGACCATTCTTATTGAGAAGATCTGGGAGCAATGGAAGAGTTTTTTCGATTTCTTCTAATTCCCCATTCACTACAATTCGAATTGCCTGAAAAACTCTGGCCGCAGGATGAGTCCTAGAATATCGCGACTTGCTGAGAACAATATCAGCCAATTCTTTGGTACTTTTAACCGGACGGTGATGCACGATTTCTCTAGCTAGCATTCGGGCACGACCAACCGGCTCTTCACCGTAGGTAGCCAGAATATTCGCTAATTCTCTTTCGCTATAATGATTAATAATATCGTCCGCCGTCAACTTTTGCCTAGTATCCATCCGCATATCGAGAGGGCCGTCCGTTTGATACGAAAAACCCCGCCTTCCTTCGTCTAGTTGCGGCGAAGAAACTCCAAAATCAGCTAGTATCATATCAAAAGTCATTCCACACTGTAAAAGCTGTAGCATCGCACTGTAAAAATCCGTGTTCATAATGCGAACGCTCGATGGAAATTCGTGTTTTAAATAATTAGCAGCGAATTCATCGCGATCGATCAGAACTGAACCCTTAAATTGCTGTGTTACATCCAAAATCTCTCTAGCGTGCCCGCCAAAGCCTGCAGTCAAATCAAGGTAAGATTTGCCCGGTTTCGGATCAAGCCCTGCTAGGACTTCTGATAATAATACGGGGATATGTAGTTTCTCCATATCTTTATTATACATCGTTTGAGGCCGTTCAACTAGAAACTTCAGCGGGTTTGTTTTTGATTTGATTTTTGTTTTAACACAATATAATCCACTACGATTGTCCGACTCGCCAGGCGAATCACATAATCATAGCCGTTGAGAGACTTATTGCGTTTAGACCATAGAGTTTTATTGGGAGGTGTGTTTTTGAGGAAGGAACGCACGATTTTTTTGTCGCATCTCGCTTAAGATTTAATGCGCGCGAAGCTCCTAGATGGTCGGTCTCAAACTTTTTTAAGGTACGATTTTGTGTAGCGTTTTTGTTTTTTATTCGCTGACTTAAGTGTAGTATGTTTTTGAAAAAAATGCAAGAGCTTTTTTCGACTTTTTTTAGATTTTAGTTTTTCACAATTGTGGAAAACTTCTCTGTTATTTTGCCGAACATTTATGCGAAAAAAACCGAACACTAGGGGTCATAAAAACCGAACAAGAGCCCTTGATTTTTGCGCGATTCTGTGATATAATTAAAGGATAAGCTATTTTTTCCAGAGGTAAACATTGAGGGGGTGAAATTAACTATGGCAATGGAAAATAGTGAATTTAACAAAATCATGGGTAAAATAGAGGATGTCAAAGATGACCTCTATACCTTACAGAAAAGGACAGATAATGGCGTTAGTTTCGTTCAGAGCGTGAGTTACGCCGAATTGGACGAAATTATAAGTAGGCTCGATTCCCTCGAAAAGGAGGCCCTGGATTACTTTGAACTCAATAGCGAGCGTTACGAAATGATGACAAAGAGAATTATTTCCCTGCGCGAAGAAGTAACCCATGCTAGAACCGCAAAAGATCACACATCTACCCGTTAATGATTTTGTTACCCCGGCTTCTTGCCGGTTTGCCGGCTCTAGGGCCGGCTTTTTCTTGATTCCCTTTTTTGTGATATAATGGAGTAAATAAGTGAGGTAATTTTATGGCAAATACAGAAGAAAGTGGTGAACCATTTGACGTTTTTCTCTGGGCAAACGAGATTGACGAGGTAAAAAATAACGTGTCGGCGGAATTGTTTTTGTTTAACAAAAACTACACGCCATATAAGATTAAGTACTCTGACAAGCTAGCGGGGGCAGTGAAGTCGATGTTTATGCAAGAAGCGATACATTATATCATCGAGGAGGCGGATAAAGGTTTAGAGTGCCGCGAGTATGAAAAATCAGATGGTGAAGAAAAAGTGATTTATCATACTTCCCTATCTAAGGTAGGTCGAGCAGAAACATTGCTGCATCTGATTGAAAATGAATACAAAGATATCGACTATTTCTCAGAAAACGAATACGATTTCAAAAAAGTCAAAGGCATTATCGCAAAATTTACCTATCCAGGTGAAGATGGTATGAAAACGTTTTACATCGCGAAATTACTTCCTGCTTCGTCGGCTCTAAAAGGGGCGGCATCGTGGGAAATCAATGGTGAATCGTTTGAGCCTTTTTCTGCGGAAATTGCCTTAAAAATGCCAGAAGATAATCAAGTTGCGATTGTGGACGGTAATATCATCGTGTTTAATCAGGCTAAATTTGAAAATTTGTTCCAATATGATTATAAATCGCAAGTGATTGCAGAGGCGAAGGCTAAAGAGCTGACCGAAAAATACAAGTTATCTTTTGCAGAAGGATTGACGCTTGATACCCTTTTAGCTGACAAAAAACCAATTTTAAAGAAAGTGCAAGCGATGGACATCGCTGAGGAGATGCCACAGGATAAACTACTCGATTATGCGGATGAAATGCAGCTTGAGCTAATGACAGATGATGATGGTTCAATCATTATCATGGACGATAAGGACCTCACGATGTTTGTGAACCTCTTAAACGAGGATTATTACATTTCACCAGTAAACGGCAAAAGATACGAGATTAAGTCCAAAAAACTACTCGGCGAACCTGACGGCGAGCCACCTAGGGGATAAACTTTCTTGAATTATAGATAGGGCTTTTACTGGCTAAGACTTGTTTGCCTGTGATTTTTACAATCCTGAATTATAAATCCCTTTAGCTTACTGAGGTGAAAATCTCAAAAAATAATTTGATGGGAGCCCTCCGGTATTGCAGTACCGGTTTCCCATCACTATTTTTTGGGATTTTCAGCCTGTGAATAGTAAGCTAAAGGGATTTATAATTCAAAATAGGTGCTGTCCACGAAGTTGGACTCGCCGAGTGTTTCGAATGTCTTTTTGAGGTCATCAATTGCTGACGTAACGGAATCGTTTGGAGAAAGATCTGATTCGATTTTGGCGTAGTAGCCTGGTCTTTTTTCAATTTTATCAAGGTAAATAATGGTTCCCTCTCCCATTTTAAGGTCTTGACGACGGCGAGATACTTCCGATGCGGGCTTGAAGCCAAGCTGCAAAATCACGTTTACCATAGTTTCGTAATCTTTGATGACAGTTTCTTCGACGATATCGATGCCAGAATCTTCGATGTGGCGTTTTAAGATGAAACTATATTTTGCAGGCTTGTCTACCGCTCGCATTTCAGTGCGCATAATGAGACGCGGAAAATTGGCATGTGGCTTGTAATTTCGCGGTACATATATGCGATCGTGCTGCCAGTAGACAGTGGAAAAATCCAAATCAATATCGGCGAGTTTTTTCTCAAATTCGTCGCGATTTTTGAGTTTACATTTAACAATAGCTTTTCTCATGGCCCTATTATAACATATTTATGTCAATAATGCGAGCTTCTAGGGAGTGGACGCCGTTAAAATCGTTTTCGGTGAGCTTAATTAGTGGTTCAATTTGGTCGCAGGCAGGATCGAGGCCCAGCCAGGATTCAGGGGCAAAAAAAGCAAGGCACTTGAGGTTTTTACCGGTCTTATCACGGAGATCAAGACGCAGATGACTATGTTCAGCTCCCATCCGGGTGACGCTTGTGATCTGGACGTTTTTGAGACGGAAAATTGGCTCTTCATTCCCTGGCCCAAAAGGTTCAAGCATTTTAAGATCAGCTAAAAGGTCAAGATTTAGATCAGAAAAATCATTAAGATCAAGATCGGCGTGCGAGCGAAAAAAGGCCTCTTGATTGACAAGATGGAGAGAGCGATAGTAATCATTGATTTTCTCGCGAAACTGATAGAGATTCTTGCCATCAACTTTGACACCGGCAGCCCCAGCATGGCCACCGCCATTAATGATAAACTCCTTAGTATAATCTAAGGCCTGAGCGAGGTTAAAATCGCCAAAGCTCCGGCCTGACCCCTTGAAAATATGGTGATCGAGCTCGGTTAGGACTAGAGCAGGCCGATGATAATCCTCTACCAGGCGGCTAGCCACGATGCCAAGAATACCTTCATGCCAATGTCCGGTTTCGATAATTACGGGATCGTCCGAAACACCACGTTTTTCAATTTCTTTAGTAGCAAAAAGTTGTTCGTTTTTACGTTTTTTGTTCAAGGCTTCAAGTTTTTCGACCAAGGCAGCAGCCGTGACAGGAGAGTCGGCACGGAGCAAGTTTAAAGAGAGATCGGCAGTATCAAGGCGACCAGCTGCGTTAAGACGCGGACCAATTTGAAAGCCGATTGACTCGGCGTTCAAATTTTTTACTCCAGCTTTTTGCATTAATTCTTTCAAGCCGGGACGCCGAGTTTTAGCTAAAACTTTAAGGCCGTAGAAGCTAAGAATGCGATTTTCGGAAGTGAGTAACATATTATCGCAAATGGTGCCGAGTAGGACTAGATCAAGGAGCCATTTTTCTTGATCGTTTTTGATGAGGCCGGCATGTTTAAGGGCAGTTGCAAGTTTAAAAGCGACGCCTACACCAGCAAGATCGCGCAAACCAGAGCTGGCTTGATAGTCGCGACGCTTAGGATTGACGATTGCGATCGCATCAGGCAAAGTGTCCTTAGTTTCATGATGGTCAGTAACGATGGTATCGATGCCGAGATGATTAAGCTCAGTGATAATGTCATGGTTGGAAGAACCGCAGTCCACCGTAATAACAAGCGAAATGCCGTCTTTTTCGGCCTTTTTGATTAGTTGCGGGCTCATACCATAACCATCTGCAAAACGGTCAGGCAACATAATCTCAATATGGTCTTTTTTTGCTCCCGCGAGGATCAGAGCCTGCTCCATGACCGTGCTCGCAGTGACGCCGTCGACATCATAGTCACCGTAAACGAGAATTTTTTCGTTTTCTATCAAGGCTTTTTTGATACGACTAACGGCCTTTTTGCAGTCCGGCAATAGATTAGGATTAGCAAGATCTTCATATTTAGGATGCAAAAAAGATTGGTCTAAATGGCGCGCGTCTAAGAGTCGTTTAAAAACTTTATTCAATTTTTAGCCTCCATTAGCCGATGGTTTTGCTGGGTTTATTTCCCTTTTGACTCTTAATCACGATACTCTGAAGCTCCTTTAGAATGGGAAAGCTTTTGTTAGTCTGATAAATCTTGGTTTTGCCCTTTTTAGTAACGAGCAAAAATCCGCCTTCAGCCATACGCTCTAGTTCCCTTTGGATGTTACCGGGGTCTTCTTTAATTAGTCTGGCTAGACCACGCACGTGGGTTTTAAAATCGGGATACTTTGCAAACACTACAAGAATTTTTCTGCGCACCCGAGACGTCACAAATATTTCTAACATAATACCTCGCTTTAACTTCCTCTATTATAGCATAGTTTTTGTAAAAATTACAACAAAGTATTAGTATCTGAATCGATAATCTTTTAGCTTGCATTTATTGATAAAATATGGTATAATGAAGATATATGATGTTGCTGCTTTTGGCAGAAACACATGGGAGTTTAAGATGGATGGTTATCTTGCATGCACGAAAGGAGAGGCTTATGAACGTAAAAGGCTTTACGGTTACAGTGGAAACCAAAATGACAAGAACGGTATTGTTGTTCAAACCAGATAACGATGATTGGCAGGAATATTTCAAAAAACTAGGAGAGTGCGCTCTCGACAAAGAGCTGAAGAAGAACTACGACGAATGCCGTGCTCTGGTCAAATGGGCAGAGACAGCAAGAGGAACGATTCTTGAAGTAAAAAGCGAAAAACGAGTAGTAGACTTTACTATTCGTTTTGATAGAATAGAGGATTTAGAAGATTTTACGAGCAACTTCTATATCTGTGTGGAGCGTGATATAGAATAACCATCTAACCTACTGGCGCCCGATTTGATTGGGCGCTTTTTTTAATTGAACGCTTTTTTAATTGAACGCTTCGCCACTTTTTGATTGTTAAAAGACAAGTAGTGTATAATAGAGACATGTTCTATGAGGTTGTGCCAGAGGGTAAAGTGGAGGCTTTGACATATAGTTATGATAGTTCCCTGTTAGTGGGGCAAATCGTGATGGTGCCGCTTTCTAAAAGGGTGGTACCGGGTGTAGTTGTTAAAAAAGTTGCTCAACCTGAGTTCAAAACTCGAGCGATTACGAAGATATTGTATTCAAAGCCGCTACCGGCACATTTAATGAAGACTGCGGAGTTTATCCATAATTATTATATGGTGCCGATGGGGCAGGCGATCTCACTGATGCTACCCCAAGGAGTGCAGAAAAAGCGACGAAAAACCGAACAAATGTTCGGAAAACCTTTGTCTACGACGGGTCCTGACGAAGCATTCTGCTCGGGGCCGCGTCGCTCGCGCCCGTCGCCACGGGGCGAGCGCGCTAATTCTCGCGCTGCCGCGCTCCGAAATGCCCCTTCGCTAGAATGCTTACGTCACCCGTCGCCAGACAAAGCCAAACACCACCCGGTTTTTCCATTTGTGCAACTGAACCCTGCGCAAAAAAAGGCCCTGAAAGGCCTCCAGGAGGCTCCAGGAACAACGAAACTGCTGTTTGGCGTTACTGGTAGTGGTAAAACCAATATCTACGTTAAAATGGCTTCTAGGGCCCTTTTACAGCAAAAGTCGGTTGTGCTTTTGGTGCCAGAAATTGCGCTGACGGGGCAACTAGTACAGGTGTTCAGGGAGTATTTTGCTGATAAAGTTGTTCTAATTCATTCCCAGCAAACTGAGGCAGAACGACATTTGATCTTTGAGAGAGTTTTGAATAGCGTTGATCCTTTGATAATACTCGGACCAAGATCTGCCCTGTTTGCGCCAGTTGCATCTTTAGGTCTGGTTATCATCGATGAGGAACACGAGTCGACTTACCATCAAGAAAATCCGCCCCGTTACTCGGCAATTAGAGTAGCAAGTTATATGGCAAAGGAGGCAGGATGTTCCCTGATACTTGGCTCAGCAACTCCGACGGTTGAAGATTATTATCTTGCTTCTAAACAAGGGTCGGTGGTGACGTTATCAGAGAAAGCTAAAACTACAGCTACAAAGCCAGAAATCAAGATTATAGATTTCAAAAAACGAGACAATTTTACGAAAAATAAGTATTTCGCAAATGCACTGCTTGCGGCGATTTCACGAAATATAGAAACAAGCCAGCAAACCCTAATTTTTCATAATCGACGGGGCTCAGCCCCACTCACAATTTGCGAAAACTGTGGGGAGGAGTTGCTTTGTCCGCAGTGTTTTTTGCCTCTAACACTCCACGCAGATACCTACGAACTAGTCTGTCATACTTGTGGTTTTAAAGAGAAGGTACCAGTGGCTTGCCCGAAATGTGGCACGCCAGGGCTGGTACATAAGGGATTTGGAACTAAACTTTTAGAAGCGGAACTCAAGAAGTTATTTCCTAAAGCAAAGATAAGGCGATTTGACGCTGATAACAAAAAGGGCGAAGGACTAGGAGCAGTGTATGATGAGGTGAAAGACGGCGCGGTGGATATTTTGGTCGGAACACAGACAGTGGCAAAAGGTTTAGATTTACCAAGACTAGCCACAGTGGGAGTAGTGCAGGCGGATGCAGGATTGGCGCTACCGGATTATGTAGCAGAAGAGCGAGTATTTCAACTGTTAACTCAGGTAATTGGACGAGTGGGTCGGGGTCATCTTAGGACTGCTGAAGTGTTTGTGCAGACTTTTCGGCCAGAACATCCAGTACTAGAGCTAGCACGACAAGAGGATTATTTGGGATTTTATGAATATTTGATCAAGAAACGACAAAAATCTAGTTTTCCGCCGTTTAGTTTCGTGATGAAGCTCGAGATTACCATGAAAACTGAAGCGGTGGTTCTAAAAAAAATAAGAGAACTAGTCTCACATCTATCTGCCGATAAGAGATTGACTGTTTCTCCGCCTCAGCCGTCTTTTCATGAGAGAAATTTACAAGGTTATACTTGGCAAATTATAGTACGAAGTCGATCAAGAAAAGCGCTTATGGAAACGTGCGTCGGGCTAGATTCGAATTTTAGAATAACGCTTGATCCAGTAGGGTTGTTATAAAGAATATATTTTTCGTGAAAATGTGATAAAATAGACATAAGAATTTAACAGAATAGGAGGTTATATGTGTACAGGCGTCAGGTTTAGTGACGACCATGGAAATATGTATTTTGGTCGGAATTTAGACTGGTCTACCCCTTATGGTCAGAAAGTCGTGATCACGCCGCGGGGGTATAAATACAAATCAGCATTTCTAGGCGAAATGGCGAATTCTCCGGTACTAATCGGTATGGGGATTGTTGCCGAAAACACACCTCTTTATTTCGACTGTGCGAATGAAAATGGACTTGCGATTGCTGGGCTAAATTTCCCTGGTTACGCAGCTTACGAAGAGGCGCCAATAGATGGAAAAACCAATGTGGCGGCGTATGAATTTCCGCTCTGGATAGCGCTCAATTTCACCACTGTAGACGAAGCAGAAAAGGCATTGAAAGAGGTAGCAATTATCGCAAAGCCGATTAATGATCAGTACCCAGTATCGCAACTACACTGGATTATTGGAGACAAAGACCGTTCGATCGTGGTAGAATACACCAAAAAAGGAATGGAGATCTTCGAGAACGACGTGGATATTTTGACGAACCAGCCAGGATACGGATGGCACCAAGAAAATTTGCGTAATTATATGAATCTGTTTCCACTGATGCCAAAAGGTGTGAAGTGGGGTAAAGCTGTGATGAGAGCTTTTGGTAGTGGTTCTCTGATGCGAGGGATGCCAGGTGATTATTATTCCCCATCTCGGTTTGTACGAGTAGCTTACCTCAATACGCACTATCCAACGCAATCGGGTGAAGATGCTAATGTGTCAAGGTTATTTCATACTTTGACCGGAGTAGCGATGATTGACGGCGCAGCCCAAATGGCAGACGGTACTTGCGAAAAGACGATCTATACCGGTGGTTATTCAACAGCGACGAAGACTTATTATTACAACACCTATGAAGACCCCGCAATTAAAAGCGTGAGTCTGAAAGATTACGACCTTGATTCCACAGAGGTAATTGTGGTATAATATCCTTATGAAAATAATTACCACGCCAGATAAGCGTTTAAGGGAGAAATCGGAGAAAGTCCATAAGATCGATGATGAGATTTTAGGGATTATTGCTGATATGCGAAAACTATCGCTAGACTGGGAGAAAAAACACCCTTATGAGCTTTCGGCAGCGATGGCAGCGCCTCAGATGGGGGTGAATAAACGCATCATCATTGTGCGCGATGATATGAATGACAAGAAAAATGCTTCTTTTACAGCTTTGATTAATCCAGAGGTGATTAAGGCTGAGGGTAAAGTAAAAAAAGACTATGAAGGATGTTTATCTGTGCCAACAGTTTACGGTATGGTGCCACGGGAGACTAAGGTACGAATTAAGGCAAAGCTCGAAGATGGCACAGAAGTGCGAATCAAGGCAACAGATGAGCTTGCGCGGACTTTGCTTCACGAAATTGACCATCTAAACGGGATTTTGTTTATCGACCATATTAAGGGGGTTAAAGATGCCTTTTACAAGATGAACGACAAGGGTGATTTAGAGCCAGTAGATTATGATTCTGAAATAGCTGATAATAAAGAGCTTTGGGGTGAGGAGTAATTTTAGATGGAAAAAGTGATTTTTCTAGGAAATGGACCTCTGGCAGAATATGCATTAGCAGTTCTAGATAAAGAGTGCCAAATCATTTTTCACGCAAAGATCAAGGAGGATCTAAAAGAAGTAGCTCGGTTAAAACGTGAATGTCCCGAGACGCACGCCGTATTAGCCTCTTTTGGAGTTCTAATTTCCCCTGAGCTTTTGGAACTGTTTGAGCCGGAAGGGATTTTGAATATCCATCCATCGTTACTACCAAAATACAGGGGGGCCTCTCCAATTGAATCGGCAATTCTAGCCGGAGATAATGACTTCTCAGTATCGGTAATGAAACTCGCCAAAGCAATGGATGCGGGACCGATTTACTGGCAAAAAACACTCATGAATCTACCAATTAGTAAAAACGAAATTTACAAGGCATTAGCGGAAACAGGGGCGGAATGGGTGGCACAGAATTTGACAAATTTGCCAAAACCGATTTTACAAAATGATAAAGATGCGACGTTCTGCGGAAAGCTAGAGAAAAAAATGGGGATTTTAACACCGGAAACGGATACCGCGGAGGTAACTTTTCGAAAAATCATAGCTTATCAGGGTTATCCAAAACCGAAGTATACGTTCTTTGGCCTTTCTTGTATTGTTTTAGAGGCACACATATTAAAGCGGGGTGAGACAGCACTACTCTCAATTCCCTGTGCTGACGGGGCTTTAGTAGTTGTAGACAGATTACAGCCCGAAGGACGAAAACCGATGGATGCCAAAAGCTTTATTAACGGATATGGGCGTTAGGCGCCGACAAGACGAGCGCGGTTGGCGCGAATTTCAGCTTTGAGCTCTTCAATAGTACGATTAACAATTTCACGGTAATCTGGACGATTTTTTTCGAGCCATTTGGTGGCTTCGGCCTGATCGGTGATCATATCAAATTCGTTAAGTTGTTCTTCGGTCAAGCCTCTAGAAATCCGCTCACCAATGCGAATCTCGAGTTCTTCTTGGATATAATCTAAGAACTTTTGTTTTTGCTCTTCCGGCATCGCCGAAAGGCCCATCTCTTGCAAAAATTGTTCGTTAAATTCCATGGCTTTATTATAACATACTTATGTTTACAATGTGCGTTTTTTGGCCTCGCGAGTAAAGAATTGTAGACGATCGCCAATTTGGAGTTCGATTTTAGATTTGGTAGAAAGCGCCAAACCGCCAGTCTCACCGGCAACTAAATTATCGACATCCATTTTCTCTTTTTGGACAGAGGTAACTTCGGCTTCACCAAGGTACTTTTTATCACGAATTACACGAGCAAGATAAGTCGGCTTCACATCGCCTTTTAAGACTTCACCACCAGCGATGATGCTAGTTTTTTCAGTACGAAAGACGCCAAGAACTTTGAGCTCACCCTTATCCTCTTCGACAATCTCAGCGTCGAGGAGATTCTCCATTTCGTGTTTAGCGTCATCTAGAAGTTCATAAATCACGCGGAAGGTACGGATTTTGACACCGTCACGGGCGGCCATTTTGGAAATGTTAATCGGAACAGTTACATTGAAACCATAGATAATGGTTTTTTCGTCGGCAGCCATATAAACATCGTTTTCGTTGATATCGCCAACACCAGTAGAAACAATGTTGAGGGTGATTTCACCTTTGGTATCAATCAGACGGAGACTGTCTACTACTGATGTGACAGAACCAAGCACGTCGCCCTTAACGATTACATTAAAGGTTTTTGTATTATCGGCTACGTTCATCATGCGGAGAAGGTCGCTACTCGTAACATTAGCATCGGCAGACTCATCAGCGGCGGCTTGAGCATTGAGAAGCGCCATTTTGCGAGCTGTTTTTTCGTCTTTAGCCTCAATGAAGCGATCACCGAAGTTTGGCAAATCCTTAAAACCAGTGATAGTAACTGGAGTAGATGGAGTAGCTTTGCCCTTTGGTTTTCCCTTCCAATCTAGCATGGTGCGGACTTTGCCATAGGTAGAACCAGCTACTACAAATTCCCCAGTTTTTAATTCCCCGCCAGTCACCAAGAGGTTTACAACTGAGCCTTTACCTACTTCCATATGGGATTCAATAACTAGACCTTCGGCTGGAATGTCGGTGTCGGCTTTAAGCTCCTCAATGTCGGCAGTCAAAAGAATCATATCGAGAAGTTTATCAAGATTTTGATTCTGTTTAGCGGAAATTGGCACCATTACAATGTCGCCGCCCCACTCTTCAGGTTGCAAACCATGCTGGGAAAGATCAGCCATGGTACGTTGAATGTCGGCACCCTCGCGATCAATTTTATTGATAGCGACGATAATCTTAGCATTTGCGGACTTGGCAAAGTTGATAGCCTCTACAGTTTGTGGCTTTACACCGTCATCGGCAGCTACTACAATTACGACAATGTCAGTGAGCATTGCACCGTGCTGACGAATTGCCGCAAATGCTTCGTGCCCTGGGGTATCAAGGAAAGTAATTAATCTGTCATTATGTTTCAATTGATAGGCGGAAATATGCTGAGTAATGCCACCAGCTTCTTTTTCGACGGTCTTTTTATGAAGTAAAGTATCTAAAAGCGTAGTTTTGCCATGATCTACGTGGCCCATCACCGCAACTACTGGTGGACGCACCGTGGCTTTATCGGATAGTTCCCTACGATAGTCTGAAGTTTTAGTAGAAGTGTTCTTTTTTTCGAGTTTAACGTTTTTGAGTCCAAGTTCATCAATAATAATACTGGCGGTCTCAAAATCTAGACGCTGGTTAATAGTTGCGACGATACCATTTTTGAAAAGCGTACCAATAAGCTCGGTAACAGAAAGGCCGAGCGCTTTTGATAGCTCATCTACAGTGATAGAACCGGCAATTTGGATGGTTTTTTGTTCCATAGTGCTCCTTTCTGTTTATTCTTAGTGTATTAAATACACAAAAAATATCGTTTATCTAATTTTATCACATTTTCTAAAAATATGCTATAATAGAGAGGTATTCCCGGGTAGCTCAATGGTGGAGCAAGAAGCTGTTAACTTCGAGGTTGCTGGTTCGAGCCCAGTCCCGGGAGCCAATTTGAATTGAAAGGCGCCATCTCGGCGTTTTTTCGTGCTCGCTCGATCAATAATCGCGCTTCGCGCGAAGAAAACACCAATCTGGCGCCTTTCAACTTCAAATTTGGTTGTTCTAGTGGGCTGGGCGAGAACCAGCGAAGCTGGTTCGCCCGCCGTAGGAGGCGAATAAAAATCCCAGATTGATCTGGGATTTTTTTGAGCCGACGCCCGGCGGAAGACTTTTGCGCTAGCAAAAGTCTAGCCCAGTCCCGGGAGCCATATTGAACGAGAGTCCATAAAAGTCAAGAATGAAAGAGGCTCTAACAGATTGAAATGGAGCCTTTTTTGCTTCTTTTTCTACTTCTTTTGTGATATCTGTTTTCTTATCACTTTCTTTTGGCTTTTTAGGCATATGTTTGGTCTCCTGCGAAGTCCGCTAATTATGTATATTGATTAGCGAACTGCCCCTAAAACCAAGTGGAACACCCCGCTATGGAGTGTTCTGGACTTCATTTTCTGTAGACTGGCTTTCGACCTGACTGGAGCGAGGTGCTCCACGAGGAGGTCGAATACTTAGCTACCTTGTCAGAGATAGACCAGTTTACAGATTTGAAATCCAGAACAATTTAATTATATCTTGAATGTGTTTTATTTGCGATTATGCAAAAACATGTATTTGCAACGAGGTAAGAAAAAGGCACGGAGTTTTCCGTGCCAAGGATGTAGTATTCATTGGTATTTTTCTTTCACGAAAGCGATGGCTTCTTCAATTGAATTACTACTGTAGGCTTCTTCGTAGATAAGTTTGCAGCACTCTGGATGTTCGATAACGTATTGCCTAACCGAGTCGAGCTTTTTGTCCGGTCCAGAATGCAGGATTGTTTCAAATTCTTCATCAGTTAAGATTGCCTTCGTACGTAACTCGTAGCCACATTTTATTACCGAAATTGGTTTCTCTAGATAGATAACTAATGGCGGTTTCCTGTGCGGCAATCTTTCTGACAGAAACAGAATGGTTTCGATATCCCTATTGCCTACTATGAATAGCAATTCTTCTGAGGAAATGCGATCTTTGATAGCTGAAAGCAATAGCTCGTCATCCCATTTCTGGCCAAATCTCTGCTCCATATTCTTTACCCAGCCGTCGAAAGAGTTAAAGCCGCTTTCACCAAAGAGAGTTCGTATAGTTGGCCCGCAATCTATAATTCTGGCGTTAAAACTTTCAAGCATAGCAGTTGCGGTATATGTTTTCCCAACACCGTGATAGCCCGAGAAGAATATAACTCCCTCAGGAGCTCGCTTTTGTTCCTTAAGCATAGCATCACCTCCCCTAATGCAGCTTTATTATTAAGTTCCCAGAATGCCAGTCCTATGTTGTATATTATAGCATATTTTTATGTTTTTACAAATATAATCCTGCTATGTTTTGGGCGCAAAAAACAATTAGCTTATAATTGACAGCAAATTGAACATAGCTTTACTTATTACTGGTATTTGTTTAATACAAAATCTATATCTTTATCGCCACGCCCAGAAAGATTTACTAGGAATGTTTCTCCTGGATGGTTTGGAGCCATTTTCATAGCTAATGCCAGTGCATGCGAAGACTCTAAAGCGGGTATTATTCCTTCGGTTCTTGATAATTGATAGAATGCGTCAATCGCTTCTTCGTCATTTATCGTTTCGAAACGGATTTTACCTAATTCTTTAAGATATGCCAATTCTGGTCCAAGCCCTGGATAATCAAGACCAGACGCGACAGAATACGCAGGATGCGGAGTTCCGTCTTCGTTAGCTAAAGCTAAACTTTTAAACCCACTCATTGTGCGGTACTTGCCATATGTAGCTGTTGCCGCATGTTCGCCTATCCGTTCTTCTTCTCCATTTCTCATTCTGCCTAATGCTTCAGCCGCAATGAGCTCAACATCTTCTTCTTCAAGAAAACCACTAAATAAACCCATAGCGTTGGATCCGCCACCAACTACGGCTATTACCTTGTCGGGCAGCCTATTATTGGTCATTTCTTTGAATTGCTCTCTAGCCTCTATCCCAACGATAGACTGGAAATCTCTAACCATCTGAGGAATTGGAGCTGGTCCAAGCGC
>JAFWIK010000014.1 GCA_017514905.1 Candidatus Saccharimonadota bacterium | reverse complement strand
CGATCTTGATCTGGCTTGATGAAGTAAACTTCTTCGCAAAAATTCAGTGGTTTGGTTCCAAAAATTCCGCCATGTTGAGAATAGTGAAACTTTGCGATACCTGTTTCTTCTTCAAAATCATATCCATCTATTTTGAAGTATGTATCGCCGTTAAAAAAGTGATCGTCCATTATTTTAACGCTTTTACTGCTTTGGTGAATAGTTCCCCGCGTTCGGTGAAATTCTTAAACATATCAAAGGAAGCAAATCCAGGTGACATCAAGACGATAGCAGGCTTGTCTTTGGTCGCGACTTTTTCTGCAGCGGCACGAGCTTTTTTCACCGCATCGTTTAGATTATCAGCTAACTCATATTTGGATTCATCAATTCCCTCTGCGAGGAATTTGGCAGTGCTACCAATTAGGATGGCTTTTTCTAGATTCTTGGCAGAGAAAATTCGATCTTTTACTTGCTGGTCAGTACCCTTACTAAAACCGCCTGCAATCAAAACTGTAGGGCTATCTTCAAATGCTTTTAATGCGACATCGGTAGCAGGAAGAGCAGAAGAATAATTATCATCGTAATATTTAACATTGTTTAGCTCACGGAGATACTGACAACGATGCGGTAAGCCCTCAAATCCATCGATAGCAGATTTGATGGCTGGGTATAGCTCTGAACACAGCAATCCATCCAAATCTCCCTTATTTGTGCGTGATGCTACTGCGAGCAAAGCAGCTTCACAATTCTCGCGGTTGTGCTCGCCAGGGATATGGAGAGAGTCCAAAACTTCGTTTAGTCTTTCTTGCCCGAGTTTGCTGAGATTGCTATTCTCGGCTGTAATCGGATACGGATGCTTGGTAGCAGCGCTTTTTTCGGCTACGGATAGGGTAGTAGGGTTTTCGGAAAAATAAACTAGATGGTCAGTTGGATTCTTGTAGCGTGCTACACTAGATTTGGCATAGACGTAATCATCAAACCCGTTGTGGACATTGAGATGATCTGGTTCAATTCTGAGGAGCACGCCAACATAAGAATCAGTGTGAAGATCCCATAGTTGGAAACTACTTATCTCAAAAACAACTTCGTCAATCGGGCGAATCTCATCCAAATAATCAAGCACCGGCTTACCAATATTTCCGACCAAATGGACGATTGGCTGCTCAGCTTTTGGTGCATTCTTGTATGCC
Source organism: Candidatus Saccharimonadota bacterium (assembly GCA_017514905.1). Taxonomy (GTDB): domain Bacteria; phylum Patescibacteriota; class Saccharimonadia; order Saccharimonadales; family Saccharimonadaceae; genus Nanosyncoccus. Next base: position 1,430 of record JAFWIK010000014.1, on the reverse strand, counting down.
TGTTTATTGATTGATTCTAGTATAGCAGCGATCATCGAGCTTGTAGTTCCCTTGCCCTTGGTGCCAGTCACGGCAATAATTTCACATGGGCAGTGTTGGAAGAAATATTTAGTTGCAGAGGTCCAGTAAGGCTTCTCGTGGACATAATAATGCTCAGTACCAGACGTGTCATTTTCTTTGTCAAAATCCTTATCAAATTTCTTAAAATCGTAATGCGGCCTAACGGATGGTGAACGAAAAATCACATCGTATTCTTCCAGTCCCAAGGTATCGATTTCTTCGTCCGTAAAACCATCAAAAACCTTTATTTCGATGTTTTCTGGTGGGACGTTTTCGTATGGGTGAGTTTTGAAGTATTTCTCAATGCTTTTACCCTCTAATCCATAACCTAAAATAGCTAGTTTCATACCTACTATTATACCCTATATCTTGGAATTTGGCATCTTCCGCTAGTTTTTCGCTGGCATCCTGTTGACAGACTTTAAATATTTTATTTTCATAAACTTGAACTCACGCCTGAAATGAAGTAATAAATCCAGTCGGTGTGCGCTGGAATTACCAGTTCCGTACTCCACCGTGGATTTATCACTCCATTTCGGGTTCGTTCAACAGTTTTATGAAGCCTAAAATATTCAAAGTCTTACACGGATGCCATGGAGAGCTTGTTGTAGCCTTTTCATCGACGGCACGGTGGAGGGAGATCCAGCCGACTTGACTGCATATATAGATGATGCGGCAGGATATCAATTAAGGGATCATACTTACTACGGCAATGGCTGTCCCAGCAACTCTATTACGCCATGCTCAACCCGCATCGTTCAAACTGCAGATGATGATGGACAGAAAAATGGCACCTATTACCACTTTCAAGCAGCAACATCTGGAACCGGTGGAGCTATAACGGTCGCCAATGCAAACTCTCCTGATACTTTCTGTCCTCTTGGGTGGCAATTACCTTACAGTGGCACGGGTGGGGATTATTATGATAAGCCCAGATCGTGGAAATATTTATTAACAAAATATAATATCGGATTTGATACTGGGACTTCAGTAGACGCTATCAAGATTAAGTCCTATCCATTTTCTTATGTCTACTCTGGATATTATCTCTGGAATACGGGCAACTTATACAATCAGAGCATCAGTGGATACTATTGGTCTTCTAGCATTATTAATAGTGATGGCGCTTATCGCCCAAGCACGTGGTCTACGGGGATAAAGCCTTCAGATGCAGCTAATAAAGCGGGTGGATATAATCTTCGTTGCGTCACGAAAAAATAGCATCCTTGAAAAGCTCTCCATGGCATCCGCGTTCACTCATTAGTATTATGGCTTTTCATTTTTTAAAAGCGCATTTCCCCTCTGTCAAAATTATGAGTAATTACCTTAAAAATGAAACGAAGTATTTCATTTTTATGGAATTACGAGTT
>JAFWIK010000013.1 GCA_017514905.1 Candidatus Saccharimonadota bacterium | reverse complement strand
GGCAACGGGTTTTGGTCCCGTCATTCGCAGGTTCGAATCCTGCCAGCCTAGCCATTTTTTGTTTCACAAAACATCAAAAAGCGAGGGTTCGGACCTCGCTAACGCTCGGTGCGAATCCTGCCAGCCTAGCCATTTTTTTTACAAAACATTAAAAAACGAGGGTTCGGACCTCGCTAACGCTCGGTGCTATCCTACCCAGCCTAGCCAAGCATAAGCATAATTAAAGCCCTCAAGTGGCTCTTATTTTTTGTTCAATAGTCCTTCTGTTGTATCTTTAACAATCATTGTTAGCTTTTCTTTATTATCTTTTCTCGCAGTTCTTTTTATGAGCTTTAAGTTTCTTCATTGCCCAGTCATAGTGAGAGGATAGGCAGCTGACGAAATATGAGCCAAGTACAGAACCGCCAACCCAAGGATACATGTTTTTGGTAAATAATTGTTCTTCGCTAAGGCTTTCGGCTAATTTCATCACATCTTTATGTGATTTTTCGAACATCTTTCTAGCGTCTTCTAGCGAAGTCTTTTGGTGTTTCTTCCAGTATTCGACATTCATATCGCCGTAAGTTTTCCAAGTGTATGGTTCCGGCAAAAATGGTGCATTACCACCTTTATTTAAGTTTGTATCGACAAATTCTAGTAACATGCGATGCCATTCATATAAATGCACCCAAATATCACGTAGATTCTTGTCGCGTCCCCAGTGGCGTTCTTTTTTTGATGGATCACCGGAGAAATCAAACTCAGTATTCATTTCTTTCTCACTCATTCCATCAGCCATTTCAATCAGCTTAGCGTAATACTCTTCGCCAGCTCTGATCAAGTCTTGTTTATTGCGTGGTCTTGGCATAAAAATTCCTTGTTTACTACTTCGATTATACCATTATAAGCCATTATTATTCTGGATTAGAAAAAGCGCTGAGTACAAGCTCAGCGCTTAAAAAGGGGGTTAGCCAAAAAGCACTGTCAAAACCTTTTGGAAAAAAGGCGTTTCGACTTTGAGGCTTTTGGGGGATTCAGATTCTGTTGATTCTTTTTCCAGTTCCTCTTTGTCTGAGGCGTAAAGCAAATTGCGTTTCAAGTAGTAGTTTTCGCGAGCACGATTATATAAAGCTTCGGCTGATTCGAATTTTTTCCAAAGATCACAGCGATTTGCTTTAAGATGGATAAATTTTGCTCTGGCTGCTTTGTGTTTGGCCTTAGCTGCCTCGAAGGCTTGAATGGCTCTTTCGAGTTCGGCATTATTAGTGCGTGGAGCTTTCATTTCGGCAGCTGCTTTTTTCTTTTTAATCAATTCACAAAGTTCTTTCTTTTGTTCATTGATGCCATCACGGCAGCCTTTGTGGTCGTGCCCTTCAAGAGAATACCTTTTTGCAGCTTCTCTGTCACCACTCTGATATGCCAAATTTGATTTTTCAAAACATTCCTTCATTTTGGCCTGTTCAAGATCAGAAGAATGGCGCAAGGCAACGATTTTTTCATTGATTTTTTCACGATAAAACGAGTAATCTTTCCAAACCTCTTTGTAGTAATCATTCACTTCATAAATTTTGTCGTATTCGCAATTCATGTTTTCTTTCGCATCATCTAGCTCGTCCCAAGCAACTTGCATTTCATGATATGCTTCGTTGGTAAGCTTTTTGGCCATGTCGTATTTTTCGAAGGCCTTCTGCTTGCTATTAAATGCACTACTAAAGCTTTTTTTTGCAGTTTCCAACTCATAATTTTCCGTCATAAATTTTATCACCTCTTTAAATGTACAAACAATTAAAACGTTCTGGTATATTATATAATAAATCTGTTAATTAGTAAAGAGGGTTTGTATTGATTTTTTATCTATTATGTAACTATATTTAATTAATAGCCAACTCAAAGCCACCTATAAAAAAGTGGTTTTTTGTGATATATTTTTGATATGATAAGGATTATTGCTGGGGGAAAGAAAAACGTCTCTTGGTGCCAGGAAGCTTGCTCCGAATATGAAAAAAGGTTAAGGAAGCCATATGACATTTCTTGGCAGGTGATGGATGAAGATAAAATGAATAAATACCTAGCGGATTGGCCATTTTCGACACGTGATTTTGTGATTTGTCTAGATGAACGTGGTAAAAATATATCATCAGATGAATATTCCGATTTGCTTGAAAAGGCTTTTTCGAATAGTAAAGAGGTGGTGCTTTTGATTGGTGGAGCTTATGGATTTGATGATTCTACTAGAGAGAAGGCGGATTTTGTGTGGAGTTTTTCAAGGTTAGTTTTTCCTCATATGCTAGCTAGAATGATGGCGGTAGAACAAACTTATCGAGCAATGCAAATTGCTAGAGGTGGAGCCTACCATCACGAATAGACTATTTATCTTTTTAGAGAAACGCTATCAGAGGATTCTACAGTTGTTTTTGCTGTTGAAGAATCCGGGCCGCCGCACTCACCGTTAAAGACGCCTCCAGGCATGAGCCAATTCATGACAGCCCAAATCATAGCATAAGCTACGAGTCCGATAACAATTTCGAGCATGCGCTTTTTGGCTTTGGCGGTTTGGGCTTCGTTGCCCTTGGCGGTGAGATACATAATACCGACAACGGTAATTCCGATAGCCCCTAGAATGCCAATGCCGTAGGTCATTATTTCGATAATAAGATTGGCGACTTCGAAAGTGCCACAAGCACTTTTGCCATTAACAGTGCCAAAGAAAATCGTATCAACATCGTCATCGTAAACAACAGTATAATCAACGTGGTTGTTATTGCTGCCGGATTTGCCGCCGGAGCCATTGCTGCCAGACTTGCCGCCCTTAGAATTATTGCCCTTTGAAGATTTGTTTTTATGCTTACCAGTTTTTTTGGTGCTAGAGTTCCCTGTGACTTTGGGTTTCTTAATCTTGTAATTAGTACCAAATATTTGTTTTTTGCCATTAATGGTGTATTTTACGATGCAATATTTCCCGGAACAATCTACCATCACATCTTCTAATTCACCCGATTGACTGACCATGATGGTTTTCTTATGCTTGCCATTTTTATATACTTTGATTCTATTAGAGGCACCGTTTTTGCCGCTAAAGCCTTTCAAAAAATAAGTATCTTTGCCAACTTTGAACGATGTATAACCCTGTGAAGTTGTGCCTTTATCGGTTTTGAAACCACTATTTTTCGCTTTGATGCCGCAATTTGACGCTTTGTGTCCATTAACATCGAAGGCTCCTTTGGTGCAATAAGATTCCTTCGCTGGGTTACACCAACCGTCGTAGACATAGAAACAATTTTTGCCCCACTGGTGGTCTAGTGCATTAGCATGTCCCAACTTGGCATTTTTGACAATTTTTTTACAGTTTTTACCATATAGATTACATCTATAGATGTTGACATTACAACCATAAGTGCGACCTTTCTTGTTGCCGCAACTCATACTTCCACTGGAATAATTTGTTATTTCTGCATAGATGAAGTATTTGTCAATGATTGTAGCGCCTTGCATGGTAGCGTGGACATTTGAACAAATAGTAAATGAAGTAAAGAATAAAAACAATATACTAAAGACGATTTTCCGAGCGCTTTGCTTTATTTTCACTCTTCTGGACTTTCTGAGTCGGGTTCTGGCTCTTCGCAATTATAAAAAACGGTGCCATCAGTGAGGTTATAGCCATCGTAAAAGAGCATCTTAGTGCCAGATTTTCGATTGATAGTGAAGACGCTATCACGGTTGACAGAATAATCGCCAGAATCTATTAGAGAAGATGTAGTATCGTACTCCTCAAAGTTATTACTTTTGTTAAAATAAAAAGATGAGCCGTCGTCTGCTTTGCAATTGGCAGACATAGCGACGAGATTGCCATCGTCGTTATAAAGATAAGAGACTTCTTCGAGAGTATTGCTTGACTCCTCGTTTTCCTCTTCAGAATAAGAAAAAAGTGAAGAGTTAGTGTTAACAACTACAATTAGAGCGATAGATTGTATTAAAACAATAATAGACAAAACAGCGCAGACAATGGCTAGAACCGGTTTTTGCCCTGTATCCTTAGGGCTACTAGCTGGTATAACTGGTTGAGTGTTAGTTTTGACGTTTTGAATAAACTGTTTTTCAAAGCCTTTAGCGTTGTTATCCATATGCTTATATTACCACAAAAATGATTTCTTTTAACACTTTATATGTGGTTTGATTACAAAATTATTCTTGTGAATCGGAGCTTGAGTCACAATAATAAAAGGCATCACCATCGGTCAAAATATACTCACTAAAAAAGAGTTTCTTGTGATTAGAGCCACTGTCCACGAAATCAAATGCAATATCATTTTGAATTGAATAAGTACCACTTTCTATGACCTCTGATGAAGGATTTTTCTTTTCGTATTTATTATCAAGCGTTAAGACATACGAGGAGCCGTCTTCTGAGCTGCAGGTAAAACCGATCGCCGCAAGTGACCCACCTTCGTTATACCTAAAAGGATCTTCTGAGTCAGAATCGTCCAGTTCGACCGTTTCTTCATCTTCTGCTTCGGGTTCAAGTAAAGAGCTAACTTTGATTAAAGTGACAACTAGAAAAACGCTCTGCAAAACCATGACGATTGTAAAAATAATTATGACTATCATATTGGTGTGGTTGGGTTTTTCAGTTATTTGTTTGACTGGCTGAGGGGCAGTCTTAATGGTTTGTACAAATTGTTTTTCAAAATTATTAGCGTTATTGTCCATATGTTTATATTACCACAAAAATATGGTTTTGGGTGACTGGAGCAATAAAATGAATGTGCTATACTGGTGTTATGAACAGTAGGAAAAAACTCGGAATGATTTTGATTTTGGTTTTGAGTTTGGTTCTTTCGTTTTTGATTAGCCTGCCAACCTGGGCGGAAAAGAGCTGCGGCGGGGTTGACACTACAATAATTGAGTGTAACGAAACTGGTTCTGGAGCAATTGGACGAATTGCTCTTGACGTGATTGAAATATTTTCAGTTGGCGTGGGGATTCTGGGTGTGATCGGCATCACTGTAGTGGGGATACAATATATGACTGCCGGTGGTAATGAAGAAAAAACTCGCAAAGCTAAGAGAAGAATGTTTGAAATTGTAATTGGGCTAGTGGCTTATGCAATGCTATTTGGCTTTATTCAGTGGCTTGGGACAACGCCTGATGAAGATGCCGCGACGGAGAGCAATGGGAGCTTTGAATCCCCTGAAAAAGCATCAAAAAAAGAAAAAAACAAAGGTAAAAATCAGAGTACTCCCAAGGCAAATAAGAAGAGTGACAATAAAGGCACTACGGCAGCTGGAGAAAAGATATTAAAATCTGCCCAAAAGATTGCTGAGCAAATGGATAAACTAAATTTTAAATATACTAATTATTCGCCCCATCCAACTACCTTTGCTGGTGCAAAAAAAAGGAAGAAGCTTAACTGTGCAGAATATGTTTCTTTTGTTTTACAAGATGCAGGGTTGATTCCTAAAGGCAAGACTTTTTGGCTTGGCCACGGAAAAATCCATGGCTATAACATTGCGAAAGATAAAGATTTCAAAGTCACTAAGACCAATAAAACAATAAAATATCTTGTAAGCAAGGGTAAACTAGTGCCAGGCGATATTGTTGGGCATTCAGAAGGACCGCATACGATGATCTATAAAGGAAAGAAAAACGGGAAATATTATTTTTATTCCGTGAATAGTCCGGAAGGGAGTGCATTGACAACTAATCGAGTGACGAAAAAAACATATCCTGGAAGTTACAAGATATTTGTCATAATACATCCTAAATAAAAGCTTGCTGAAAATATGCATCTGGTGATATATTCTCTCTGTTTTTTTGGAATATTTTTTGGCGAAATAAGTCAAAATATGATATAATAATTAGATGTTAATACTCGGGATTGAGTCAAGTTGTGATGAGACAGCAGCGGCAGTTGTAAGAGATGGTCGTGAAATTTTGTCGAATGTAGTGGTGTCACAAATTGATATTTTCGCCGAATACGGTGGGGTAATACCAGAGGTAGCAGCAAGGTCACATCTAGAAGCGGTTTTACCGGTTATTGATAAGGCTCTAACTGATGCTCGCTGCACCTGGGACGACATTGACGCGATTGCGGTGACACACGCGCCAGGACTGCTCGGATCGCTTCTGATTGGGACGTTAACGGCGAGGACGCTGGCGATTTTGCATGATAAGCCTCTGTATGCCGTGCATCACTTAAAATCACATGTATATGCGAATTGGTTGAGCAGTAAAGATGTGCAAGATGAGACTTATCCGTGTTTCCCTATTCTCGCGTTGGTGGTATCGGGAGGGCATACTCAGATTTTGTATATGAAAGCACATAATCAGTTTGAAATCATTGGGACGACACATGATGACGCAGTAGGAGAATGTTTTGATAAAGTAGCGAAAATTCTCGGTTTGCCATATCCGGGCGGGCCGGCAATTGCTAAGGCAGGAAAAGATGGTGACGCTAATAAGTATAAGCTACCTCACCCTAAAATGGAGGGGCTTGATTTTTCGTTTTCGGGACTAAAAACGGCAGTGCTAAGGGCCGTACAGAAAGAAGTTGGTGTATCAATTTCGTATCCGTCACATAAGTTGAAAGAACTTTTGAAGCCGCAACAGATAGCGGATTTCGCCGCATCTTTTCAAAAAACTGCAGTAGATATTTTGGTTGAAAAGATGAGGTCAGCTTTGATACAGTATCCAGATGCGAAGTCGGTTGTTATTGCCGGTGGAGTTTCGGCAAACCAGGAATTAAGAAATGCATTTCCAGATGCTTTCTTCCCTGAGCCGAAATATTCGGGCGATAATGGGGCGATGGTGGCAGCAGCGTGCTACTATGAGGTTCAGTCGGGCGTAAAGCCGACGGACCCGTATAAGCTGAATATTTATCCGAGAATTTCGATCGAAAACTAGGCCTTTTCGATTGAAGTGAGCTTATACTCGCCGTCTTCTTTGACAAAATTAAACTTGTAAGCGTTGAGACTTTCTTTCATTGACTGAATATCATCATCTGGAATATCGATGTTATAGAATTCTTCCTCTCCGTTACTACTAGTTCTAAGAAATTCGCTGGCTTTTTGTGTGGCAATCTTGTTAATAGTAACTGAAGCGACGATGGCATAAAAAGCTTCTTCTGACCCTTTTACATCAACTACTTTATTGTATTGATAATATGATGTAGTGCCGCCAATACCGTCACGATGTTGGACTATAAAGCTATCATTATCCGCTGAATAGCTCATTTTGATGAGTCCAGTTGCCTTAAATTCATAGTCTTTCTTCTCTAGATTAGCATCGTTGCCAAAATAGTATTTGAATTGGTTATCAAAGTCTTGGTAGCTGATGGTTTGTGTACAAATAGAATCTGAAATAGAACAATCTTTTTTGGGAAATTTTTCCTCTGAATGATTAATAGTGAAGATAATTTTTGAATTAATGTCAAAGTCATTTAAATGCACAGGTAGACTGTCGGTAAAAGTTGATTCTTCTTCGCCGAAATCATATTTTTCTTCTAGAAGCTTGGCTACCTCAGAAACTGACGGCGAATTAGTAGTGTTAGTCGTGGTGCCGTCACCGTCTGGATTATCACTAATGCACTCAACGGTGTCTGGTTCTTGCTTTTGTGCAAAAAACATGCCATAAATACCAAAGCTGGTTCCAATTACTGCGAGAATTATGGCGAAGGTCGTGATGGCGGTGAGGGCTTTTGATTTAGGAGGTTTTAGATCGGTCACTGGTGTTTGAGTTGGTATGTTATTTGGGGCGTTTTGAATATTTGGTTCCATAAAAAATCCTTATTACTTATGTTTATTTTAGCATATTTTTTCAAAATCATTAGTAAAATAATAATTCCCTTGCAAACGGGAGAAGAAAGGCGGTGACCATGATTAGAATAATGACGATAAGAAGTGTGGCCCGGAAAAGGTTAAGTGGACGAGAGATGCGGTAGATTAAGCAAAAATCAATAATAAAGGTGATGATCATAGAAAGAAGGATAAGTTCGGGACGAGGGATGCCGATAAAGTGTGCAACAATTGAGAGCGTGAGCATTGAGAGCGAGACTGCAATGCCGGTGGGGATGGAATAGCGTTTGATGAAAGTGATAAACTGATTCTTGATGCGAGCGGTATTGTGTTCTAAAGCTAAAACGAGACCAGGTAGACCAATGCAGGCAAAGTTTAAAAGTGACATTTCAATGGGTGCATAGGGATATTCGAAAGGAAGAATAGTAAAGAGTACGGCTAGGATACTAGCATAGACCGTTTTGCTGAGAAATAAAGTAGTGGAGCGTTCAAGATTATTGATGGATTGGCGTCCTTCGTCGATAATACTTGGGACACCAGCAAAATCAGAGTTTAAAAGCACAATTTTAGCGGAACGGCGAGCGGCGTCAGAACCAGCGCCGATAGCTAGACTGACATCGGCTTCCTTCATGGCTAGGATATCGTTGACGCCATCGCCGGTCATAGCCACGGTGGCACCCTGCTTTTTGAAGGCCCGAATGAGATTTTTCTTTTGAGCAGGAGTAACACGAGTGAAAATGCTATAATCTTTGACTAATTTGTCGTAATTTAGTTTGCCTGAGGAGGCGAGGTTAACGCCATTTAAATCTTTGACGCCGACTTTTGTGGCGATGGTCTTAACGGAATCGAGGTCATCGCCGGAAATGATTTTGACGGCGATGTCGTTATCGTAGAAGTATTTGATGATATCAGGGGCGTCGTGGCGAATTTCGTCTTCAAGGCGAATGTAGCCTAACAGTTCCGTAGTGGCATCCAACATGTCTTTTCGAGAACGGACTTTCTCGCCCTCGACGTCATACACTGGGGCGCCGGCAGAACCGCCCTGACGGGCGAACCTGTCGGGCCCGTCAGGAATATACGTCTCGGGATTCGAAAATCTAGAGATGTTCTTCGAAAAGACAATGTTGGATACCTTCACCACTGCTAGGGTGCGATAACCCTCGGAGGCGGATTTCACCTGTTTGATGATAGCCTGATCGTCGGTGATGAAGTCAATGGCGCCGAGGAGATAGGTCGCAGACTTAGTTTTGATGCCGGAATACTTACGATCAGAAGAAAAATTGATGATTTCTTCAATTGGCTCTATTTCGCGATTTTTGGCACTTTTCACGAACTTTTTCTTTAAAGCGGTTATGGTTTGGTTTTCCGTGGTTTGGTTCGTTAGAATGGCATTTAGAGCACTCTCAAACGATTTTTGCATGATGGTATAATCGTGGACTTTCATTTCGCCGGTCGTGAGGGTGCCAGTTTTATCTAAACAGATAGTATCAACACGTGCCAGAGTCTCGACTGAATAGAGATCTTGGACTAGGACTTTTTTGCGGCTTAGTCTGATAGTGGCCAGAGCCAAGACAGAGCTAGTCAGAAGGATAAGACCTTCCGGGATCATATTGATCAGGGCGGCGACAGTGCTAGTTACGGCTACTTCCGTGGTAGTTCCTTCAACACGAAATCTGGCCCAAAGGAGAAGCGCACCAATCGGAATAAGTGCAAAAGAGATGTATTTGACGATATTATTCATGATGGTGAAGAGTTTGGAATCGGCAGTTTTGATGGTGTGGGCGTCAGCTTCGAGCTTACTAATGAAATTATCTTGACCGACGGCTGTGACTGTGGCTTTACAGGTGCCAGAAACAATGAAACTACCAGAGATAAGTTGATCGCCGAGTTTTTTGCCGATATTTTTTTGCTCTCCTGTAACGTAAGCTTCATTAACTTCGACATTACCTTCTTTGACTTGGCTATCTACTACTACTTGATCACCCAGGCCATAAACGATGAGGTCACCCTCGACGAGATCCTCCGCAGGGATTTGTCTGGATTTGCCATTTCTTATAACTGTGGGTGGTTTTTCGGCGAGAAGACGCATTTTGTCGACAGTCCGTTTGGCTCTAACCTCGTTGATAATACTAATCAAAGTGTTTGCAATAGCAATTAAGACAAAAAGAAGGTTTTTATACGAACCGACAAGGATAATCATAATAGCTAAAACTAAATTAACGAGGTTGAAAATCGTTAAGGTATTTTTTAAGATAATTTTGGAAATTGTCGTCTGACTGCGACTGGAGATGCGATTGATCTTTCCCTGTTTGGTCTTTAATGCGACCTGCTCGTCTGTGAGGCCAGTTAAACTCATAGGAAAATTATAACACAAATCTATTCTTATATTTTTGCCTAGAAAATGACAAGTTGATTTAGTTTTTAATCTTGATACGGCTAATTAATCGGTGGAGTTGATAAAATGGTAGGCTGATGGGAAGTTCATAAGCACCGAGGAGTTCAACCACACGGCCAGTTTCGGGAGAGGTGAAGCCTTTTTTGAAATCATAAATACCGTAATCTTTGCTACTGCGGTTTGGTAGGCCCTGAATGCCGTAAAAGTTGTAGGTTTTGAAACCGTTTGCGACAGCGTATTTTATCATGTGCCATTGGATTAGATACTGAGCGTTGTAGTCTTTCATGTATTTTTCGTCGGAGCCAGAAAATAAGTAAATGACCTCGTCGCCATAAGTCATGAACATAGCTACGCTAAGAGGCTTCAGACGACACTCTTTTTCGGAATGCTTTTTCGCTTCTGTCGTTATACCCTTCGGCTGCTCCGTTTGCGTCTCGTCGGCGTAAGCGTTCTTCAAGAGAACATCTTCTGATACTTCAGCGACGATGAACTTAACTTCCCCTCGGTCGTGGAAGAGATCATACATCTTTTCATAGTAGCTGAGTGGCTTATCGTGGAAGTGGCGACGCTCAGAGGTGGATTCGGTGATCTTTTTAAAAATGTTGAGCTCTTCCCTTTTGAGTTCGCGAACTGTGACGCCCATTTTTTCGGCTTTTCGAATATGATTTCTAGTGTTTCGCTTCATATCGGCAAAGAGTTGATCTTCTGTGTAGCCTTTTAATTCAAGAACGAAGGAATACTTAGGTTCATCACTCAGAGTGAGAGGTTTGAAACCGAATTTTTTGAGATTTTGCTTGGCTTTTTTGCGATTAAAACCACCTTCGACAGGAGCACCATCGCGGTCACGTTCAATGCTTTCGTAGTAGGGTTCAATATGGAGAAGATAGCCGTTGTGGGATTTGGCATAATTTCTAAGGTTTTTGAAGAAAAAGTCAACTAGTTTGGCATCTTCGTAGTTAATTAAAGGACCACCAGGAGCATAATAAATAGACTTGCCAAGAAAAGCGGGTTTTGCGACCACCAGTGAGGCTGCAATGAGTTTTTCGCCTTCTTTGACGCCAAAGTAATAGGGGACCCAACCGTTTGCTGCGCGGAGTTCAGCAATTTCAGGGGTCTGGTAAAAAGACCGATCTGGGTGTTTTTCGGCAAATTTGCGAAATTGATCTGATTCGAGAATCGTAAAATTCATGTTTCTATTATATCATCCTAAATTGTTTATGCCGTTTTTTTAAGGACGTTTTGGCCGAGTCTAAGAAAATCAATTAAATCTGTAATTGTTTTAATTTCTTGATGTACTTTTTCTAATTCTTTTTGTTCGTCTAATTTCCGAAATGCCTTAGGCGGTTCAAAGACGTCTTTGTTGTTATTAATGGCAATTTGAAGTTGATTTTCATAGAAACAGAAGCAGTAAGTTCCTTGATTCTCTTTTTTTAGTTTTTCAATTCGGTCAATAAAAGCTGGATCTAGAATATAGAACGCTTCAAACTCGTCTTCGCCGTTGATATTGAATTGTTTGTTAAAACTGTCTGATTCAGTAATTATTTTTTTAATCTCTCGCTTAATCGTCTTGTCCTTGGTCAAGCCTTTACTGGCTGTCCCGAATTTTTTATCAGTTATTTGTAATCTAAAATTAAATTTTTTTGGGAATTCAAAAATCATCCACTGTCCGTGAAAGATTGTTACATAGTTATCTTCGCCCATTTTTTCAATTGTTACATCTGCTTGCACAAAAGAAATTTCTTGGTATTTCCCTTTAACGTAATCGTTAGATGAATAGCGATCGCCTAGATTAATCATTCCTGTGTCTTCTATGGTCTTTTTTGATAAACCTTCTTTGTGATTGTAATATAAATCGGTAAAGGATTTTTTTAGGTTCTGCTCAACGAAGTAAGCTTTATACTCTTTGCGATACTTTTCCATATTAAAGCTTTTTCTAACTAAGTACCAAGTCAGTAACGATATACCGGCGAAAATACAAATAATGATTTCTGTCCATATCTCTATATTCGTCGGTACAAAAAGAAATGCAAAAGCCATGATTACAAAGATGAAGTTAACAACAGTTTCTATTCCAACGAGCCTATTATATTTTTTTTGCATTTTTTTTAATTCTTCGAAGGTCATTTTACTTCCTAATTCTTCGATTCATTTTTCTCACTAGTTGATATAAATGATATTTAGTTGGGCTTAAGACGATATCGTACGTACCAGCGTGATCAAGTTCAGTGCCAGCGAAAGTCTTTTTAAAATTTGTGAAGCCAGCCCAGGGGTGACTTTTGGGCGCATTTTCGGGTGCAATGCCCCAGAAATCGAACTTCTTTAAGCCTTTTTCTTTGGCATCTAAGATAAGCTCAATTGTGAGAATGCCGGTGGCATGAAGTCCGCGACCAATGTCGCTCTGAGCTCCTTGCAGGTTGTATCTGGTGGTTTCGTCGTCAAAAACTAGTCCGGCGGCGACTATTTCAGTTTGATTAGTTTCGGGATTTTGGTATTTGAGTAGATATAAGGTAGAAAAAGGTTGCTCCAACTCTGTTTTTAAGTACTCTTCCGAAAAGGTGTTGATCCCTTTTTTGGCGGCGAGGGCGGTCTGGAGCGTTAGGAGATGTTTGATATCATCGGGCTGGTGAGTTTTTTCGATGGTAATTCCCTTTTTGGCGGCGGCTTTGTGATAACGAAGAAGTCGGGACGGTAGCTTTGATTTTAAGTCGTCAACCTCCCCTGTTAAATCTAAAATCCAGGTTTCTTTGGGGTTTAAGTCGATAGTTTTTTTGGCGGTTTTTGGTAGATATTTCTTTAAACTTGTCTCGAACGGTTCAATACGGATAAAAATCGCATTGATTTTTTTTGCATCCTCTTTAAGTGAATCAAGAGCAGCTTTGAATGATTTAGCGTCATCTGCGACCGGCCCGTATGGACAATAGAGATAATTCCCTACTGGAGTTGATTTAACAATTGCTAAATATTGATATGATTTTTCTTGTTTGAAGATATTTTTTTCACCTAAAGAATCTTGAAGTATTTGCCAAGATTTACTCTGCGTAATTGGAATTTCCATAAACTAATTATAGCATACGCTTTTAAACGCACAAAAAACCACGTTTACCACGTGCTTTTTGTTGACAACATAAACGGAATATTTTGCTTATGCAAAATACTTAACAGAGGTCTTTTCCCTGCTTTTTTGTCCAAATTGGTTTTAGCAAATATAGGCAAATCGCTAATTCACGTACTCGGTTGCTAAAACTACTCCCAACTGCGGCCCACTCGCGCAATTGTTGGTTTGATTTTAGCGCAAGCGATTTTGTTTGTCAAGCCCGGTTGCTAGGCAAGTCGGATGCTAGGCATAAGGAGAATTCGCAAATTTCGGTTGTGGTTTTTGTGGATAAAAATGGTGGAATTTAGTGGAAATGTTAATGTTTTTTGGCAGGGAAAGGTGAAATTTTAGGAAAATATTGTAGAATGGAGGTATGGCTTTTATACGAAAATTCAAAACTACCTCTGGTGCAATTGGTGTGCAAGTTTGTTATAAGGAAGGGGAACGTGTAGTAAAAACCGTGCATGTGGGCTCGGCTTCAACTGATGATGCTTTAATGAGATTACTACGCGAAGCGCAGGGAATTATTGACGGGGACAAAAAGCCGCTGTTTAATCTAGACAAATACAATAAAAAATAGCCCGCGATAAACGCGGGCACTTCTTATACCAGTCCTTTCCATCTTTGCATTTTTTCTTTATATTGCTGCAGAGGGGAATAGAGATAATTCTTTTGGCGATCATATTCCTCTATTGGCAAACGAACGCGAGCATTGGCTCTAGACATTGGTCGAAGAGACGTGATGTCATGGCCGAGGTCAAATTTCATTTTGGTCATGGCATCTAGCTCAATCATCTTACTATCCGGGAGCTCCTCTTTGGTTGGATTATCTAAACCTAGTTCTTGGCCCTGGTAAAGACAAATCGCGTTGGCGCCCGAATCGAACAGATAGCTTAGCATTTCTGCCACCGTGACTCCCCGAGAAATAAAACGTGGAGAATCATGAGACTCCAGATCTAACATGAAGCCTGGATGTTGAACCGATTGATTTAACACGTCGCGGAAATGTTCCTCGCCATTTCTAATTTCATTTTTGACCAAAATGTTAAGTACATAATCCACTTTTGTTTCACTCCAATAGTAATCTATGAGCTCGCCAAAAGTTGGGTCCATACACTCCATAACCAGAAGACAATCAATGTCTCTAAAAATTTCATTGATTACTTCCGCGGCTTTGGTGCCAAAGACTAAGTCATTTAGCTTGAGGCTATCGGCTTCCAGGTCTTTGTTGATGGTCTGCGGAATGTCTAGACGGAATCCGTCGACCATATGACTGGAAAACCAAAATTGGGCAATGGTTTGGAAGCGCCAAATCAATTCTTGATTGGCCCCATGGTCTATACCATTAGGGAACCAATTGAGATCCGCTTGACTAGGATGGAAAAGGTGCAAGTAATACTTACCAGATTCTTCATCGTGAGCCCAAGCTGATCCTCCGTCAAATAAGTTTTCCCAATTAGAACGGTCTTCCTCAGCCCAGCAGTAGAGTTTATCCCTAAAATCTGGGTCGTGAAACCATGCGTGCTCGGTGGATGTATGCCCAAGTACTAGATCAATAAGTACTTCCAGCCCATAATCATGAGCTGTTTTAACAAATTGGTCGAAATCGGCCATCGTCCCAAACCTTGGTTCGATTTCAAAATAGTTTGAGATATCGTAGCCATGGTCCTTCCAGGGCGATTTAAAAATCGGCCCAATCCAAACTGCATCAGCGCCGGCCTCTTTAATCCGGGCTAGATGTTTTGTCGCTTTATAGAGAGCCGACTGAGGCCCCCCGAGGAAACCAAACAAATACAACTGGTATATTAGTTTTTTCGCCATTTCCAACACCTCTTTTCTTGACGAAAGATACAAAAGTAAAGATCTAGGTATTTTATATATTATAGCATAAAATCTTTAGTTTGGCAATTTTTGCCCCTTAATAGCTCGTTTGTTTTGACTTTTGCAAAAAATTCGGTGAGGAATTCTGCCACGGATTTAATACCAGTTTAGATAAGAGAGAGTTGAACCTTGAGACGGTCAATGAGAGCCTCTTTCTCCTTGATTTGATCCTGAGTTTCTTTGACGAGGTGCTCTGGGGCTTTGTTTACGTAATTTGGATTAGCCATGCGAAGGTTAAGTGCGTCTAGTTCACGTCCAACGGAGAGAATTCTCTCAGTAAGGGTATCTTTGTAGTTATTTACTACCTGCTCCGGGACGTCGAGATAAAGCTCGTGGTTTGCCAAGGCTAAGCGGAGACCTCTGGGGGCACCATCGAGAGAATTAATCTTGGGGACTTTGGTGAGAGTCTTAATGAGAAGCTGATTATCGTTGACAATGCTATCGTTATCATATAACAGCGGATACTTTTTGGCGTTATTGGTGCCTGGCAGGGCCTGTAAGGTGGTTCTAACCTCCTGGACGATAGTTCTTATGGTTTCAAAGTTTTCGGCACTAATTGGGTCAAATTTAAGCTTTTCTGGCCACTTGGCAGTAGCAATAAAGCCATTAGTCCAGCTGAGGTTTTGCCAGATAGCCTCGGTCACGAAAGGAGCAAATGGATGGAGAGCAATAAGGAGGATTTCGAGGGTACGCTTCAGAAGGGGAGTATTTTTGTATAGTTTCTGGCTCTCAATAAACCAGTCGGCGTATTTATCCCAGATGGTTTGGTAAAGAATTTCGACGGCTTCGGCGAAACGATAGTCCTTCATGTCGGATTCAACTTGGTCTAAGCAGGTGTTGATCTCGCGGCAAATCCAATCTTCGCCCATATCATCAGTAGTATAAAGCGCCGGAGAAGCGTCTTTCTCGGAGCGCTCCGCTAAAAGAGCATCCTCTGGTTCTTCATCAACTATTGATTCGACGAGGCGAGAGATATTCCAGAGTTTGTTACAGAGATTGCGACCGGCGATGACACTATTCTCGGAGAAGGCTTGGTTCATGCCGGCGGAACGGCCTCTGAGAATGCCGAGACGGAAGGCGTCAGAGCCAAAGCGTGTCACGAGATCCATTGGGTTAATAACATTACCTTTGGATTTACTCATTTTTTTGCCATGCTCGTCGAGAACGAGACCATGTAGGTAAACTTCTCTAAAGGGAACTTCGCCGGTCACGTAGAGGCCCATCATGATCATACGTGCAACCCAGGCAAAAAGAATGTCGGCACCGGTTTCCATAACATTAAGCGGATAATACGGATTGAAATTCTCCTCGGTCCAGTCGGTGCAAACGATAGGCCAGTGAGAACTAGAGAACCAGGTGTCAAAGGTATCTTCGTCACGAACATATTTGACGCCGGCTTTTTCAATTTCTTTGAGATTGGTGCGGCGATCAAAAATCCAATCGGGTTCATCGGTGGCATGTGGGTCAGTCTTTCTAAACATCGGGATAGCGATACCCCATGGAATTTGACGGGAGATGTTCCAATCTTTGAGATTTTTTAGATAATTGATGAGAACTTTCTTTTTGTTCTCGGGGTGAAACTTAATTTCGTTGTTTTCAAGATGTTCAATAGCGGTTTTGGCGAGTTTTTCAACATCAACAAACCATTGGTCTTTAAGCATTGGCTCGAGCACGGTGCCACATTTGTAGCAGTGGGCTACAGAATGGGTGATCTTTTTCTCACCTCTTAGAAGGCCTTGCTCTTTCAAATCTTTAAGGACCTTTTTGCGGCAATCTTTAGTAGTAAGGCCAAGATATTCCTCTGGAACGTTGATCATGGTGCCATCTTCGGCGATAACTTGAAGTCTAGGAAGATTGTGGCGTTCACCTACCTCGAAATCATCGAAATCGTGAGCGGGAGTGATCTTGACCGCGCCGGTGCCATACTCAGGATCGGCGTGCTCATCGGCAATAATAGGGATAGTTCTATCAGTAAGAGGTAATTTTACACGCTTGCCAATTAGGTCTTTGTAGCGCGCATCATCAGGGTTAACTGCCACGGCGGCGTCACCGAAGAGGGTCTCTGGGCGAGTAGTACTGACGATTATCTCTTGAATCGGCATCGAAAAAGTTTCATTCTCGGCACGCTCGTCCCGGCCCGTCGTTACGGGCGGGACTTCGCTAACTCGCTCCTCGTCAGTCGCGAAATGCCTCGAATGAACACTTTTCGATGCCGCATCAACTAATTCGTAAGCAATATCCCAAAGGGTACCGGGCTCATCTTGATGTTCAACTTCGATGTCGGCAAAGGCTGTTTGATGCTTAGGGCAGAAATTAACAAGCTTTTCGCCTCTATAAATATAACCGTCGTTCCACATTTTTTCGAAAGTTGTGTAAACGCGGTCGATCACGTTCTCGTCAAGGGTGAAGGTGAGGTCGTGCCAAGAGCAAGAGGCACCGAGAGCGCGAAGTTGAAGCTCCATGTTGCCACGCTGCTTGGCAACAAAGTCCCAGACTCTGGCATAGAGGTCGTCACGGGAATATTCAAAACGGGTATGGCCCTGTTTTTCGAGCTCTCGCTCATAAACCACCCAAGTTTCGAAACCGGCATGGTCGGCACCAGGGATAAACCAAGAGGAAAGGCCCTTTAAACGATAGAAACGAGTGAGGGAATCTTCGAGGGCGACGGTAAGGCCGTGACCGATGTGAAGATTGCCGTTAGCGTTCGGTGGCGGCAAGACGATGCTAAACGTTGAAGATGCCAGAGAAGCATCTTTCTCGGAACGCTCCCTCGCTCCCGTCGTTACGGGGCTCGGTCGCTCCGTATTTGGCCCGTCGCCAAATATGTTCCTCGAAAGAGCATTCTCTGGCATCTTTGTGCTAACGGGCTCCTCACGGTCGTCGGTACCGTCGCCGTTGTCGTCGACGGGAAAAGGTGTAATCTTGGGGTCAAAGATCCCAGCTGCTTCCCACGCTGCATAAATATCTGATTCAAAGGCCCCCGGTTCATAACTTTTCGCAAATGTCATAAAGTGATTATACCACAGATTAGTAATCAAAAATCTGCTTTAGGAGTAATTTCAATTAGCAAAGAAACAAACATGAGTAAAAGCTATTGGTTCTTTTCCTGAAGTTCATCTTCTTTACTGAAATTGTAGTATTCTACTACTGCCGCCATTCTAGCTATTTCGTCTGAGGTGAAGTCCTTGTCGTTCCATTTTTCTGGAATTTTCTTAAATCCAGCTTTCTTAAGGGCTTTTTTGATTTGGCTACCATCTGGACTTTTGAGATAAATATCTACAGTTTTCCATTTTAGGGCACGTCTTTTAGCGAATTCTCTTCTATCTTTTTGTTGAGAACTCGGCTTGCCAAGTTCTTCCAAGTCTTTATATGTTGGCGATTTGTATCCGTCTCGGGCACAGCCGTAACGCGCTAGCTCTTCTTCGAGCTCTTCAAGTTTGGATGCCTTACCAAAAATATTGCCTAGAAATGATTTGTCTTTTTTATCAGATTGATGCCTTTCGATATTGTCTTTTATCATTTTTACTTTGGCCATTTCATCAACGGAACATTCTTTGAGCGTTTCTCGGCCAATATGTTCTGCAAATATTAAGGCTCGTTCTCGATTTCTTTCTTCGCGTTGTTTTAGTTTCTCTAATTCTGTCAGTTCTGGTTTGGGTTGTTCTGTTTTAACTTCCAGTTTTTCTTCTGACAGTTCTCGTTTAGGCTGCTCTGTCTTGTTTTCCTCGTAGAATTTCTCAGCCTGCATTGCGGCGTTGATACGAAGAGCTTGTTCTTTAGCTTTTTCGTGCCACTTGTTTAGCTCAGCTTCTTTATCTTGCGGCGATTGTGGTGTAAATTCTTCAGCGTTTTGGGCGGACCATTCTTTATGCTTTGCCTCATCGGCAAGACTGTCTCAGCCGCTTCTCTCGGCGGATTCCGGAGCTTTTTTATTGTGATTAAAAGTGTTTGGGCTGCGCATTTATTCCTCCTGCCGCAACTAAAAATGCGGCTATTACTTTAGTCGCGAAACTATGATTATCCCCGTAAAGAACATCAGCGTAAATAGCCGTCTTTATTCTCTATAAAAAAATGAATAATCTGATTTCGCATTTTCATTATACCGTGACGTGAATAATAAAGTCAAATGTCGGTTTACTTGACTTTTGTATGACAATGTCATACAATTAGGTTATGAGTACAAATGCAATTTCAAGAACAAACAATTTAATTCAGGTGAGAGTGCCGGCGGATTTGAAAGAGCGGACGGCGAAACTCTTTGAAAGCCTGGGGACAACCACTTCTGACGTAATCAGAATGATGCTAGTCAGGGCTGACGAAACAAAAAGTATTCCGTTTGATGTGCGTACTGAAGCCTATCCTATTACGGCGGCGGAGCGAATTGAGGAGATTAAGGCAACTTTTGCGCTTGAAGACATGCCACTGAGCGACAAAGATATTCAAGAGTTAATTGATGTAGAGCTAGCAAAAACTACTACAGAAGCCTTACGCGAAAAGACAATTCGTGAAATAAAAGAAAAACAAGGACGGAAATAATGCAAGACCCTTATTGCTACCCTAATACCAGGATATTGCGTAACAAATTTGATATTCATGACTTAGATGAGCTGTCTGATGCGGAGAGGAGACTCGCTAAATATAGGGCACGAGAATTATTCGAAAGCCCGATAGAAGGGAAATTTGATTTTAAGCATTTGCAAGCAATCCATAAGTATCTGTTCCAAGATGTTTACGCTTGGGCGGGTGAAGTACGAACGGTGGATATAGCTAAGGGGAATCTTTTTTGCAGATATTTTGCAATAGAAGAGGAGGCGAAGCGGATTTTCGGAGAATTAAAGTCAGAGAAATATTTGATTGGATTGAATGTGGGGGATTTTGGGAAGAGGTTGGCGTATTATCTCGCGGAAATTAATGCTTTACACCCCTTTCGGGAAGGGAATGGACGGACACAGCGAGAATTCGTCCGGCAGCTGGCTTACCAAAATGGCTATTTTTTGTCTTTTGCGGGGGTGAGCAAAGAACAGATGATAAAGGCATCAGTAGCGGGATTTAAGCTAAATTACACTCCGATGGAAGAGTTGATTTTGTCACATCTGAGATCAATCTAAGGCGAGTTTTGAACGGATTTCTTCAAATTCCTCGGGGGTGAGCTCTAGCGTGCGGCCATGCTGCCAAGATTCGTCGTAGGGAAGCAAATGGACGTGGGCGTGAGGAACATCGGTACCAATAACTTTCCAGAGGATACGGGCACCGAGAACTTTTTCCATGTGAGAACTCAACTTTTTGACAGTGGACATAAGAGCGTGGAAATCTTCATCCGGAAGATCGTAGATTTTGTCGACTTCAAGTTTTGGCACAACGAGAACGTGTCCTTTGGTCTCTGGATTAATATCAAGAAAGGCCATGGTTTTATCGTCTTCGTAGATTTTGTAACAGGGAATTTCACCCTTGATAATCTGGGTAAAAACACTACTCATGGCTGGGTTTTCCGATTAAGTGCGTAGTAATAGACCCAAGTGAAGATGAGAGCAAAAGCGAGGCCGCCGATTACATCGACTACCCAATGCATATTGGCAAGGACGCGGCCAATAGCGATGAGAATCGTAAGCACAATCATGATAGCGTCGAGAATGAGGACGAGCTTCTGATTCTTGATGTATTTGGGCAAGATGATGATAGCAAGGAAGAAAATGGTAGCCGCTACCATAGTGTGAGTGGAAGGGAAAGACGGCTCACCAGAGCCATTGGGGCGGGTATTTAAAATGATAAACTTTTCAAAGACTAGATAGACGATGCCGAGTAAGGCAAAAGGAAGCGGTAGATAAAGAAGCTCTTTGTCAACCTTTTTGAGAGATTTACGTTTGTACCATTGAAATAGTCCGAGCAACACAAATAGGCCTAAAATGACAATGGCTAGGACGATGATAATATTTGTTATAAGATTCCAATTCATGTTTTTATTATAGACCAAAGGACTAGCCGTGACAACCCATAAATGTTGCCTTAAAGTGAGTAAAAATCTGACTCAAAAAGTGTAATTTCTACAACATTTTGGAAAATTATGTTATAATAAAGTCGTCACCTCTAAGGTGATGCTCATTAATTTCTAGGTGGATGCTTAAAAACATCCACATTTGCACGATCCGACCCTAAAGGTTGGTAGTGTACCACTTAATTTGTGCCCGTAGCTCAGCTGGATAGAGCGTTTGCTTGCGGAGCAAAAGGTCGCACGTTCAAATCGTGTCGGGCATACCATGACTCGAGACCTTAACGGTCTTTTTTGGTGGTTTTGGCTGGCGATTCCTTAGATGCGGATGGTGATTTTTGCGTTGCTTTTTTGAAAAGATTAATGTGAGCGCGAAAGCCATATTTGCCATTGATAGGGTCTTTGAACAGAAAAGATTTGAGTGGAGCAAGAGTAAGCGTCATATAACAGCCAAAGAGAACGAAGGTACCAAGGCAAGAGAAATACTGTGAAATATGATTAATTGGGTTTAATGTAAGGATAGTATAAAAGGTGAGCTGGCTTAGGAAAATTGCGATGTAGAAAATAGCGATATTAACGAAGACGATAGATTTTTTGGTGAGCTTTTGATAAGCATAAAAGAGCGTGGGGATAACGAGAACAAGGACTAGGAGGCTCATTAACTTGGCGAGAAAATAGTTTGGGTTCTGGCCGTAAAGAGCACCGTCATAAAGGCTCCAGAGAAAGGTGGGGGTGAGGGTAATCTTGATGTGCTCCCAAGTAGATTCGTTGACCGCAGCAAAGAGGCCGATAACGCGATTTTGATTACTCCAATCATAGAAAAAATGAGCAAGCGTGCCGAGGCACGAAATGACGAGGAAACCTAGCCAGAAATTGAAAGTATTGTCCATATGACCATTATAGCATAAGCGTGGTTGACATGGGTAAAGTCTGCTCGGTTGCAATTGATAAAGAGGAGAAAATGTGATAACATAGGAAACGGAAGAGTGGCCGAGTGGTTGAAGGCGCACGACTCGAAATCGTGTGACGGTTTACGCCGTTCGGAGGTTCGAATCCTCTCTCTTCCGCCATTTTTTGTTTCACAAAAAACTCAAAAAGCAGGACTCGTTGTCACTTCGCTCCAATCGAATCCTCTCTTTACGCCACGTTGCTAACGCAACGCACAAAAAGCGAGATTCGGATCTCGCGCTAACGCGCTCGATGCGAATCCTCTCTTTACGCCACGTTGCTAACGCAACGCACAAAAAGCGAGATTCGGATCTCGCGCTAACGCGCTCGATGCGAATCCTCTCTTTACGCCATTTCTTAAGCTTTTGACAATTTTTCTGTAATTGACTGATAATAAATCTTTGATAGTTTTGCTTCTTTACCAGAAATAAAGTATTGTTCACCCTTGAGCATACCTGCATATTTGACACTAATTTCTGCTCCGGTAATTGTATTTTCAAATTTTATGCTTACCAATTCTTCATAAGGAATACTAACGATTTCTTGTCCAATAAATAGTATACGCTGATCTGTTAGTAATAAAACTCCCTGATCGATGTCGTTTAAGATTTCAATATTATCAGAATATCCGACAGAATTACCTTTACTTTTGGCGGTGGACGCTCCTACTATTGCTCCGACTGGGCCAAGTAGCGCCCCGCCAACTACTGCTCTTGTGATCCCGCCTTTTTTCTTGGTCTTTTCTACAGTCCGTTGAATAGTTGTGGTAATTATGGCTTTGCGTTTTGCAGAAAACTCTACGTACGCTTTCTCCCCTTGCTTTAATTTTACAGATGGAATAATTGGCGCAATATCTCCGTCTGCGATAGCTTGTTTGTGGGCCTCAGCAGCCTCTTTTTTGTCTTCAAACGGTTTGGTGAGGGACTTAATGAAATCGTCGTTATTTTTCTTCATTTGCTTGATGCCATCAAATAATTTCATATAAACTCCTTTTTGAACAACTTAATTATACTATAATTTTTGGTTTAATCACCAATCACGATCGTCTCGTCAAATAGCGGTTTGATCTGGTGGATATGATATAATTATGGTAGATAAAGAAGGTAATACTGAAATGGCTGAGAATAAGATCGAAATTTATAAGGGTCTCCAGGGGGAGGTGGTTTTTGATGTAGACGCGGAGAACGAGACGATTTGGGCGACGCCAGAACAAATGGCAACGGTTTTTGGAGTGCAAAGACCGGCAATAGTGAAGCATTTAAGTAATATCTATAAGACGGGCGAGTTAGATGAAAAGGCAACTTGTTCCAAAAAGGAACAAGTTCGGCTTGAGGGTGGACGAAAAGTGGTGCGTGAAAAGAAAATCTATAATCTCGATGCGATTATTTCGGTAGGATACCGAGTGAATTCGAAAAAAGCCACGAATTTTAGAATTTGGGCGACTAAAACTTTGAAAAAATTTATTACCGACGGTGTGGTAGTGAACGAAAGACGATTGCAAACATTAGCTGAAAATAACGAAATAAAGAAGTTGCGCGATGTAGAAGAAATGATGGGCCTGGTGCGGCGGCTAACGATGCATAGCGAACTCGACGCAGGCGAGGCTAATGGCATTATTGAGGTAATATCGCGGTATGCGGGGAGTTTCAAAACTCTGGAGGAGTACGATGATGGGTATATCGACCTGTCGTTTATGAGTAAAAAGCGGCGGGTGCGAGAACTGACCATAGAAATGTGCAATGCAGCGGTTTTGAGACTGCGTGAAAATGTGGGGGGGTCGGATCTATTTGGCAAAGAGCGAAACGGAAGCTTCGAAGGAAACCTTGTAGCGATTTTTCAAAGTTTTGACGGAAAAGAACTCTATCCGACTGTGCCCGAGAAGGCGGCTAACCTGCTGT
This sequence comes from Candidatus Saccharimonadota bacterium, assembly GCA_017514905.1. Lineage (GTDB taxonomy): Bacteria > Patescibacteriota > Saccharimonadia > Saccharimonadales > Saccharimonadaceae > Nanosyncoccus. Next base: position 5,498 of record JAFWIK010000013.1, on the reverse strand, counting down.
ATTTTGTAATCAAAGATCACCCGTTTTATGATGGGAATAAGCGAATTGGGGCTTTGCTGTTCGTGTTGTTTTTGACGCTAAATGATTGCCATTTGACGGAGAAAGGTGAAACCAAGATTAGCGACCGGGCGCTGACAGCGATCGCGCTGCTTATAGCTGAAAGCGAGCCAAAAGAAAAAGAATTAATCGTGAGCCTAGTTTGCAAATTGTTGGCATAACTTCTAAGTAAATTTCGTGATACGAATGAATACGGTTTTGGAGATTTTTGTAAGCTTTAAAGTCCGTAGATTTGATGCAAGGCTATTAGCAATTTTTTATGAGTTTTAAAGATGGAAACTGTGGTATAATGGGGGTATGAAAACGCGAGATAACTCTAGAGCAAAGAACAAAAACGGTGGGTTAAAAGCGAAAAAGCAAAGAATAAAAGCAAAAATTTTGAAGTCTTATTATGGTAATCCGATGCGAGATATGAAGCTAATCGCGATTACGGGGACGACGGGCAAGGTAATTGTAGCGCATTATGTGCACGAAATCTTACGCGAGACAGGTGAGCAAGTCGCAGTGTTAGCGTCAGATCAGCCGTTTAAAATGGGAATGCTACATAAATTTCTGAGTGATGCTTGGAAAGCGGGAGCGAATTATGTGATTGTGACGGTGCCGGCGGAAGATTTGCGCGATAATGTGTTTTACGGTTTGCCGGTGCACGTGGCGGCGATGACGAATTTTCTGACTACGAAGCTACGTGATATGGAACCGGAAGAATATCTAGACAGTGAGAAAACTTTGTTTGATATGAAACCGGAATATGCAGTACTGAATCATGATGATTTAAATTATGATACATTTTCAGAATTTAAGGGGACTAAAGGCACGGTTTCTTATGGACAGTCGAGTGCGGATGTGAAGATTTTAAATTCGAAGCTTTATAATAAAGGGACAGAAGCGACACTGTCGCTAAATTCAGATATTGTAACGGTGGCGACCTTTGTGACAGGTGAAACAGCGGTTTCTTATATGGCGTGTGCGGCAGCGATTGCCGAGGCACTCGAAGTTGATAACGATAAGATTGTTGACGGACTTGCAAATTATAACCCTGAGTAGTAAACAACAAAATATCCCTTTCTGGGGACGGGTCGCTCGCTCCCGTCGTCACGGGGACCAAGCCCTCATTCTCGGTCGTAACCTCCGAAAGCCCCAGAAAGGGACTATTTTGTTGTCTTTAGCAGTTTTCTAGTGACTTTAATATCTTCGAAATCGTGCGGGCCGTCGGGACGGAGAATAGTTTTTTCGTGACCTTTGCCGAGAATGAGGACGAGGTCGCCTTTTTTAGCAGACTTTAGAGCCAAGGCGATGGCTTTTTCACGGTCAGGCTCTTTGAAGAGATCTTTTCCAAGGACTTTACCGGCTCCTTCCGCGCCTTCAACGAAGCCGTTCATAATTTTTTCGAGATCTTCATCACGGGTATCATCTTCGGTAATGATGACGATGTCGGAATTTTTGGCGAGAATTTCTCCTCTGATGGGACGGGTGGAGGGATCACGACGGCCAGCGCCACCATGGACAGAAATAATGCGACCCTTGTGACCTTTTACCGAGGCAAAAACCTTTTCAAGAGCATCAGGAGCATGAGCATAGTCAACAATTACAGTAAAGGGTTGGCCTTCGTCGATCACGTTCATACGGCCTTCAACACTTTCAAGAGACTTAATGCCTGATTCGATATCTGATTTTTTGAGGCCGAGTTTTTCGCCGACAATTGCGGCAGCAAGGGAATTATAAACGTTGAATTCGCCAGGGATTTGAGTTTCAATATGCATGTCATGATATAAATACTTAACACCTGACACCTGTAATTCGATTTTAGTCGGGCGATTTTCGCCATTTTTTATACCATAAGTGATATAATCTTTGGCAAGTTTCTGGTAATATTTGGTAGCAGGATCGTCAGCATTAAGAATGCTAAAGGCGGCTTTTTCAAACAGCTTGCCCTTGGCGGCGCGATAGTTTTCCATGGTTTTGTGATAATCAAGATGCTCGTGGGTGAGATTTGTGAAGACGCCTATTTCGATCGGAATACCGAGAGTACGAAATTCTGCAAGGGCGTGGGAAGTAACTTCAAGAACGAGAAATTCAACATTTTTTGATGCAATTTCTTTAATACGTTTATTAAGAGTAACGGCGTCTACGGTGGTCATATGGCCTAGTTCTGGCGTAAGTTTATCAACGCCATAGGCTACAGTGGTCATGAGACCGGTTTTACGTCCAGCCTGGTTTAACATGTGCCAGATCATAAAACAGGTAGTAGTTTTGCCATTGGTGCCAGTGACACCAATTACCCGAAGCTTACGAGCAGGAAAGCCATAGCGAGTACCTGCGACAAGGGCTTGGGCATAGTGATAGGGAAGTACGGCAGAATTGTAGAAGGGAAGTTTTTCAAGTTGCTGTTTGATCATATTTTACCTTTCATCGATAATGTTTTAAGGAATCGATCGGATTCTTGGAAGCGGCTTTGAGCGCTGGGTAGATGCCAAATATAATGCCCACCGCAACAGTAGTGAGGAGGGTAATTGCAAATATTTCCCAGCTGATGTAAGGAGCAAACGGTGTAATAATAGACAGTAGGAAGGCTAAAATATAGCCAAGGGCGAGACCAAAGATACCACCGAGAACAGAAAGAATAAGGGCTTCAAAGAGAAATTGCATGAGGATATTACGGGAAGATGCACCAACGGCTTTCCTGATACCGATTTCTTGGTTTCTTTCGGCAACGGAAACGAGCATGATGTTCATAACGCCGATACCACCAACTACTAGGGAAATGCCAGCTACGAGTGTGAGCATTCCAGAGACAACGGTAAAGAGGGAGCTAGCTGGATGAGTGATTTGGTCACCATAAGCCACAGAGAAGTTTTTGTCACCAAGCTTTTGATTGATAAGGGCAGCATTGATCTCTTCGGAAATTTTAGCAAGGCTATCGGTATTTTTGGCTTTGACATTGATTTGTTGGATTTGGGTAGAGCCAGTGACTTGGTCAAGAGATTTGATGTCCATGATGAGGGCATTATCAAAATCGACATTGTCGAGATTAATGGATTTGTCAATTTCGTCGAGGACACCGACGACCATGAATTTTTCGCCCATAATAGTTACGGTTTTGCCTACGGTGCTGTTGACCGTATTAAAGAGAGCAAGAGATAGAGTGTGGCCAAGCACCACGGATTTTTCCTCGTTTTTGTCAGTGAGAAAGGCACCAAAACGGAGGGCTAGCGGTTCAATTTTGATAAAATCAGTATTGGTGCCGAGAATGGGGACTGAGTCAAAATTGTTTTTCTCGGAGCTGACGGTATTAGTAGAAACAGCGATTGGAGAAGCGGCCGTGACGTTTTCGAGCGCAGAAATCGCCTCAACATCGTGGATAGAGAGATTAGATTTTTGGAAGGAGTTAGCGGAAGTAAGCTCTTCGACAATATTAGTGAGAGAATCCTTGGTGGAGCTGGGACGCACGACAATTAGGTCGGAACCAAGCTCACCAATTTCGCTTCTGACGAGATTGGAAATACTGCCCATGAGAGAGAGAATCAAAATGATACTAGCAACACCGATGGCAATGCCGAGGCAAGTGAGGAAGGAGCGGGTACGATTTTCCTTGATAGCAGTTTTTGCTAGTTTGTAATGAGTCCTAAGAAGCATAGCCATTTAATGTTTCCTCCGAGTTTTTTTGCGTTTTTTCCGATCTTGGCTGTCACTTTGATCTTGGTCGTCGGACGGGATTTCGACAAATTCAGGCTTTGCTTTTCCTTTTTTCTTGATTTTGACACTGATGGGCTGAGGTAAGTTAGCATCGGAAACGGTCTTGACATCGGTATCGATCTGGCCATCAAGCATATTAATGACACGAGTAGCATAAACGGTAAGAGCTGGGTTGTGAGTGACCATGATGATGGTATTGCCTTCTTCGTGAATGTTTTTTAGTTCTTCCATGACAATGTGGGAGGCGCGGGAGTCGAGGTTACCAGTAGGCTCATCTGCCAGAATAATCTCTGGGTCACCTACGATGGCACGGGCAATCGCGACGCGCTGTTGCTGGCCACCAGAAAGTTGATAGGGGAGATAATATTCACGTTCGTTAAGATGGAAGCGACGTAAAGCATTTGAAGCGTTTTTGAGGCGAGCGGTCTTGGAATAACCGGTATAAACTAGGGGCAAAGCGACGTTTTCAATAATAGGCAAATCTTCAATTAGGTTGAAATTTTGAAACACAAAACCGATTTTCTTAGCACGGAGCCGTGCCTGACGGCCAGCAGAGATACTAGCGACATCCTCGCCGTTGAGATAATATTCGCCACTAGTAGCACGGTCGAGAAGGCCAATGATGTCAAGTAGGGTGGTTTTGCCGCAGCCAGATGGGCCCATGACCATAATAAACTCACCACGTTTAATGGTGAGATCAAAATCCTTGAGGGCAAACGATTCCGTGTCGCCGTAACCGTAACGCTTAGTCAAGCCTTTTAATTCGATGATGTTTTCGCTCATTGTTTTAACTCTTTTTTGATTAAATAAAGGACAGGAAGATAAATAATCCTAGGCCTTTAGAGCCGTCAAATTATTTTAAAAGTACGAAACTTCGTTTCTAGCATCTCTCGTATTAAATAATTATTGAAACAAGTTTTAATAATTATTTTATACTCGATCTGCTACGAAAAACTACGTTTTTCGTACTTTTAGTTGTTAACTTGGCGGAAAGGACAGGATTTGAACCTGCGAAAGAGTTGCCCCTTTACACGCTTTCCAAGCGTGCGCCTTAAACCACTCGGCCACCTTTCCAGCTTGAATTAATTTTAGCACGAAAAGGTGGGGAAAGGAAGAGGGAATGGACAAGAATATGCCAGATTGTCACCAAGCCCATTTCATTCTAAAGCAGGACTTGTTCCGTTAGTGATTTTCACAAAATCCGGCAGATGCGAGCGCTTTATGCCTTATTGCAATTGTTCTATGATGCGCTCAGACCGAACCTTTCTAGCTGCAATGGTTTTACTTATCCGCTCAGGGAGCGCTCGCATTACTGGGATTTTGTAAAAATCACAACGTAACAAATCATTTTTATTGCTTTAGAATGAAATGGGCTTGGTGACTTTAAACTAAATTGCGGCAGACAAGGAACTTAAAAAGGCAAAACTAGGAATCTAGCAAGCACCTCATCGAGATTCCGTAGTAGCGATAGCTGCTGATCGTGGGGTAGACACTGCCTGAACCCACGTAGAGGTCGTACATGAGGTTGACATTGTACCTAGTAGAAGACCAGAAGTAGCCGTTCGAGCCCTGACTGTACGCCGAGCCACTGTCGAAGTAGCCCGACAGAGGAGTAGAAAGATTATATTGGAGGCTAGCGGTATTTGTTGCAGTTTGAGTAGTATTATAGTAACCATACAATGAATTATACTCACCACTAGAGCCACCAGTAGGCATTCTCCAGCCAGCCGGGCAAAGGTCTTCAGTGG
>JAFWIK010000012.1 GCA_017514905.1 Candidatus Saccharimonadota bacterium | reverse complement strand
TGATGCTCGCCAAAAGTCTCAAAGTCCATAAATAAATTGACCAGATTGCCGTGTATGCAGTCCATGTTGAGCCAGTTTTGATATTTTTCAACCGTAAGTGGCCACTCGCTCCAACTGTGGTTCGAAAACCGGAAAGCAATATCATCCGACAGCCGATAGTTTTTGAGCAAAAGCTTTAACTTAGAACAACTAGCGGGCCTATATACATAATTTGGGCTTCTCCAACCGAGAATTTTATCCCAACCTTCGGCCAGAATCGTCTCGTAGCCGGCCTCTTCGGCCCATTTGGCTAGTTCGTCATTATATGCTAGCTCAGTATTTCGAAAAGCTTTGGGCGTGACACCAAAGATTTTTTGGATAGTTTCGCGATGTTTCTTTACTTGAGCTTCAAATTCTGCTTTGTCGTAGAAAAACGCCAGGGAATGATAATAAGTTTCGTCGACAATCTCTACCTGCCCGGTTTTGACCATTCTTTGCAAAGTTCTGATAAGCTCTGGCTCCCACTTCGCGGCTTGCTCTAGCCAAGTGCCAGTAATCGAAAAAGAGATTTTGAAATTCGGATTTTCGGCGATATTCTTTTCTAGCAAAGCCAGCATCGGCTGATAACTTTTTTTAGTAACTTTTTTAAAAATCCGCTCATTTGATTGCCGGCCATTATAATCGCCGTTGAAATAGTTTGAGCTATTTGAGATATCAAAAAAGGAATATTCGCTGTATCGAATCGGCTGATGGATATGCAGATAAAGGCAGATTGCCCGCATTACGATATCTCCTTATGCTTAACAGTTTTATTATATATCCTTAAACATTTTTGTGCAATTTGATCCCACGAGATTTTGCGATATTCCTCTTTGATATTCTTTTTCAAAGAATCCTTTAGCGGCTGATTGTTTGCGATGGCTAGAATCTCATCAGCGAGTTTATCTTCGTCCCAAAAATCATACTTCATGGCTGACCAAATAATTTCCGAAACACCAGATTGTTTGGTCAGAATCAGTGCATCATTATGGTGAGCAGCTTCAAGCGCTGTCAAACCAAATGGCTCAGACACCGAGCTCATCACGAAAATATCTGCGAGCGAATAAACGTCCCTCAAATGCTTACCACGCACAAAACCAGTGAATAAAACATGCTTCGCGATGCCGAGATTAGCTGACATTTTGATTAATTCATTCTTTTCTTCACCGTCGCCTGCAAAAATGAATAATAATTTTTGGTTTTTGGAAATTGCTCTGGCAGCGGCCCGCATCAGGTTAGGCAATCCCTTCTGAATAGTAAATCTACCTACGGTTGCGATTACGGTGTAACCTTTTCTCTGCAATGATTTAACATAGTCGTATGTTTTGGCGTCAAAGTGGTAAGATTTTTGATCATACTCCTGGTCCAAAGAATTATACACCACGTCGATTTTCGATAAAGGAATGCGATACTTTTCGTGAATAACACGCTTGGTTGTTTCCGAAACGGCAATTATGCGGTCTGCCATCATGAGGCCTTCGTATTCAATCTCGTGGATCAATGGATTACCGTTTTGCATACCAGCTCGATCAAACTCCGTAGCATGTACGTGCGCGATCAGCGGAACTCCGAATTCTTTTTTGGCAATCATGCCCGCTTCATAGGTGAGCCAATCGTGCGCATGCACGACGTCCGGCTGATTTTTGATTAAATATTTTTTTACAAACTCACAATATTCATTTTGGATTTCTCGAATCGAAACCAGTGATTCTTGGTCGAGAGTCGGGATGATTTCTTCGGAAATCTTTAGGGAATTGTAAGCGCCTCCTCCGTAGCGAAAAAGCGGATCGAGATTGGTGGCAGACAAAATTCGCATGAATTTGGCATTAGGATGCTCAGCAGTGTAGGGCAAAACGAAGTCAATACTTACGCCCTGGTTTGATAAAGCTCTCGCCATATTCAAACAGGCGACTCCGAGCCCTCCACTATTGTGCGGCGGCAGTTCCCAACCCAGCATAAGTATTTTCATCTTTTTTATTTTAGCATGAATTTATCAATTCGTGAAGATTTTATGGTAAAATAATAGTTTAGAGGGGCGTAAGGATTTAGAGTTAGTTTATCGAAGGGGTGTAGCTCAGTTGGTAGAGCAATGGTCTCCAAAACCATGTGTCGCGAGTTCAAGTCTTGCCACCCCTGCCATTTGCACCCCTATCTGCGATTTGAACCCCCCTGTCTACGTCTCCAGGGGTATTTTGATTGGACACCTCTTTAAAAAAATGATAAAACGTGTTTAAGAAAATGAAAAAATACGCAATTTGAACCCCCCTATTTTCCACTTTTAATCTGTTAATTTAGCAATTTGTCCAAAACATACAAATGGCTATTCTAGCCTTTATTTTTTATGATTCTTTCTTTTTTTCGCGAACTCTGCCTCAAACGTATCTGGTGAAACATAATGTAAATGCTCGTGCAATCTTTCACTGTTATACCATTTTACATAAACACCTACCCTATCTTTAAGCTCGCGAAAAGAGCGAGGGTAATCATAGACAAAAAGTGTTTCTCGTTTCATCGCGCTAAAGAAGGCTTCTGCAACAGCGTTATCATGTGGGATGCCTGGACGAGAAAACGAATGTTTAGCCCCAAGTCTCGCGAGCATCAGATTAAAACTATACGAGGTATAGCATGCGCCATTATCTGTATGAAGAATTAGTTTCTTGGGATGCCTGTCATTGTAGGCATTTATAAATGCTCGTTTTGCTAATTGAGTACTACAATTCTTCCCAACGCTATGCCCAACAACTTTTCTAGAAAAGAGATCAACAAAGACACAGACATAGTAATAATTTTCATGGGCTAGAATTGATGTTACGTCACTAACCCAAACCTCATTAGGCCTAGTTGGCTGATATGGCTGTCTAGATTGAGCACTTCTTCGCATAATTCTTTCAGCGAGCAGATGGTTTTTAAATACGGATTCATTTTTGCTGATTAGGCCAGTTTTAGCCATGATTCCGCGAACGTATCTATTAGAGACGGGGAAACCTTTTGACCTTAGGATTGCTGTAATCTTCTTTGCTCCGTAGACACGGCCACTAGTCTCATAGGCAGAACGAATCATCTCTGTGTATTTTGCTTCACGTTTCATATACCATATATCATCCTTTTTCCCACGGTATTTGTGATTTACGTAAGTTGTACGACTGATACCTAATGCTTCGCATTGTAAATGTATACTCTCTTTTCCGTATTCTTCATCTATGATTTTGATCCGTTCTTTGCGGGGCATTTTTTCCGTAACTGTGCGGTGTAGAAAATCTAATTCAGTCTCCACCTTTTTTAAATGGCTAAGGAGCCGAGTAATATTAACTGGGTTTCCAGTATTTATTCTTGCGCGTTTGATGCTTGTTTCTGGATAGTCTTTAGTCCATTTATAAAAAGTGCTACGAGCAATATGATAGTCATCACACAGTGCCTTTGCGGATGCTCCATTATAATATAGTTGTAAAATTTGATATTTGGTATTAAGATTAATCTTCTTTTTCATGGTTTTATTATATGATGTTTGTTTGTGCTTGTTTTTAAATTTTATAAAATTAATTAGTGTCTTACCCAAGTGGCATAGGAAATTAAATATTGGGGAATAATCCAACTTCAGAAATGCGATCTTTATTGAATCGTTTTTTTGCAAAGGTGTAGTGAAGGTTATGAATGAAATGTTTTTATGTATCAGAAGCCGACAACTTTTAGCTATTTTACAAACGAACTAACGGCTTCCATTAAAAAGCTAAAAAACTAACGGCTTGGGGGGACACTCTTTTGTGTCGTCTACCCCCATTATTCGACGAATCGTGGAGTGTCATCCACGATCGTGAAATGCCCCATTTACAGGGGTGAATTTCATTATTCTAGGGAACTCGTGGCTTTTTATAACGCCAATAGTTCCTCTTTTTTTATGGTTTTAACGGCTTTGTGGCTCGATGGCATATAATTATGCCTTTAAGACTCGGTGACGACACGTATTTTTTATAACCCACTTTGACGCACTTAGTACATAAGCACCTCTTAGTGATATGCATCAACTATTCGTTTGATTCCTTCACCCTGTAAAGCTATTGGTTAGGCATTGCCTTCTATTTATTGAAGATGCACCTTATAGAAATGCCATATGTCCGACTAGTAGAAGTAGTAGGCAACAATGAACTTTCCACTACTTCTAGGCTATACATGCCATAGTCGCTAACTCTATTAGAGGCCCAAAACTTCCCACGCACGTTTTGCTCTTTAGCAGAGCCATAATTGAACCTTCCAGAAAGGAGTAAAGATAGTGCCTCTCTAAGAGCGGTGTCGCTACTAGAATAGGCTACGTATAGATTATAATAGTCACCTGCTGCAGGCGTGCTAGTTGGCATTCTCCAACCAGAAGGACAAAGATCTTCCGAGGCATCCCCAGTGCTAGCGTTTGCATAACAATATGAGCCAGCGGATGCAGCACAAAAATTATAATACAACCCGACCTTGCCGGAGCCCGAACCATAATTCGTCACGGTAATGTTCCTGTTTGAAAAATTCACTTTCGGTTCATTATATTTGTCTCCAGCCGATCCGGACCAGGCAGCATTTACTCCGACAGACGTGTACGGGCTAGTGCCGCCACCATTCTTGAGATAATTCAATGTCGTATCCGATGCATTAGTGTTACCTTGGAGATTCGCAAGGGAGACTGAAGTTGGATCAAGCCTCAAATTATCGAGAAGCCAACAATTTCCATCAGCAAGTCTAGCGACTTTGTACTGTTCACCGTCACGCGCATCAGTCAAGGTGTAAGCCGTACCAGTTGGTAAAGTATTAGGGCATGTATTAACTTCCTGCATAGTTGATGCGTTAGAAATATCTTTTGGTCCTACATTCGCCACAGCATAGAAATTAATCACGTTAGTGTAGGTTCCAGC
>JAFWIK010000011.1 GCA_017514905.1 Candidatus Saccharimonadota bacterium | reverse complement strand
TTCTACTTCTGATTCTTTCTCTTCCTCTTTTTCTTTATCATCGGTTGGCGTGGTTGAATCGCTACTATCGTCTCCGCTGGAACCACTTCGGGTTACCGTAATCGTAGCATCTAGTGTAATAGCATCGGTTTCATCTACATCGCTATCATTTTCATCGTATGTAATGACGCCGTCAGGTTCATCGGTAAAGATGACTTTATAGGATCCAGCTGGCGTGTCTTTATCGACTGTGTAAGTAGCCGTTAAGACGCTACTGTTAGCTGGAATTGAGACCCCATTGCCGTCTAGTGGTGTCCAGGCAACTGTTCCAGTGCTACTATCAAAAGTTAATGTAGTTGAACTACCTAGCTTTAACCCAGAGAGAGTTAGATAGGAGGTTTGGGTTTCTCCAGCTTCTACTTCTTCCTTAGTTGACCAATCTCCTTGAATAGCGACATAGGTTCTCGCGACAGCATTTTTTAGAGTTACAGTCGTAGTACCATTTGCAGTACCGTTTAGCGTGACGTTACTACCAGTTAGGCTGTAATCAGTTGCAGCAGCGCTAGTGAATTGATATGTCATTCCGATGCTACCAGCTAAAAGTAGCGTGCCGAACGTGGCGATACCAGCTCGAGATGAGATTTGCTTAATTTGTGTTTTTGAAGATTTTATTTTCATTTTAACCCTTTCTTTTATTGTTCCTTTTGTTGTTTTTTTATTGTTGTATTAAAAATATTTTTACCAATTAATTGCGCCCCTTCCTATTAAACTGTTAATAATTGCTCTTGCATCACTGACATTAATACTATTTGAATTGTTGGCATCAGCCAGTTTGGCTTGCAGGCTAGATAGAGTATCACGTCCTGTAATTGCATTAATGATTTTTCTGGCATCACCGATGTTAATTTTGTTGTCTGAGTTTGCATCTCCGATGTAGGCTATGATGATTTCAAGTCCATTTTGATCAAGGGTGAAACTGCGAGTATCGCTACTTGCGGTGGTGTTGGCGGCGAGACGATTCCATGTGTTTCCGTTATCTGGTGACCAGATAGCCATGCAGGCTCGGTTACTTGTGACCGTGAAACTGTTATTCGAAGTGATAGAAGTGGTGGCGCCACTATTGGTATAATCAATTAGATTTCCACTAAATCCTTCATCTTGTCCGGCATATGTAATGGTTATTTTTGTGCCGGTTAAACTACCATCTGGGATTGTAACGGTCATTGGAACTGAAGTATCTGTCATGGTAACCATCATGGTGTCATAATTTATAGATCCATTGGCTATTTGAAAGTCTACTTCTGATCGGAAACCTTCTACTTTAGGGTAGTTTGAGGTTTTTGCTTGTGAAAAGATTGCTGGTAGGGGATAGGCTTCTTCAGCATTCGAAATTGATCCAGTTAGAGTTTGGTTGTTAAGATTGAAGGTAGCTAGTTCTGTCAAAGTGTTAGGATTAAGTGATGCTATAGTGCTGATTTGATTGTTTTTGAGATGTAATTCTACTAGTCCTGTTAAACTAGCAAGGCCGCTGACATTATTGATTTGGTTATTATCTAAGAATAATTTGCTGAGAGTGGTAATTCCCCTAAATCCGGTAGTGTCGGTGATACGATTGTTTTCTAGATAAAGCTCTCCTAGTCTAGGGGCTTGGCTTAAGTTAGAAATGGTACTACTTGTGATTTGATTGCTATTTAAATTAAGTGAAGTGAGATTTGAAAAACCTCTTGCAATCTGATTTGCGCTTGGTAGTTCGGTTATCCCAGCATTTTCGATTTTAAGAACAGATGGATTACATGCTGTGTTTTCTTGCACTAAACTTGAAATTTCGGTAATATTGCTATTCTCGCTGAGATCTAGAGCTGTAATTGATGGTACGTAGGCTAGAGGGGAAACGTCGCTGATGCCGTTATCGACTAAGTAGAGATTTCCTAAACCATATAGATTGCTAATAGCTGATGGGATTTCGTTCATGTTGTTGTAATTGAGGCTTAAGATTTTGAGGCCATAAAGAGAATCCGTGATAATTGACCAATCATCGTTTTCGAGATTGTTTTTATTAAGCCAAAGTTGTTGTAACGAGCCTAAACCAGAGATTTTACTGAGGTCAGAAAGACCGTCATTTTGTAAGGATAATACCTGAAGACCGAAAAATTCGTCTAGACCGGTTAAATCAACGATTGCGCCGTTATTGATGTTGTCTAGAGTGAGTCTTCTAAATAGGCTTGAACCGCCACTGATCATGGCAATTTGTTTTTTGGGCTGATCACAAGCGTTGGTGAGGACCACCGGTAATCCGCCTATAGATGGATAGCCTTCTGCGTCAGTGAAGGCCCAGGTTGAAGTACCTTGCCGATAAATTGAATTGCATAGGTTAGTATCGTTAAACGTGACTACTTGTCCATCAAAGTATATTTGTAGTTTTGAGTTTTCGAAGACGCCACTGCCTGATGGTATGGTGACGGTAGCTGGTTGAGGATTTTCGTCGTAAGGAGATGCAATGGCAGCGTTGATGAAGCGAACCTTTGAGCCATTGAACCTAGCATTAGTGAGCATGAGACTATTTTGTGAAATTGCAATGTTGGTGGCGCTGGGTATGTTACTGAAATAGTTTGTCTGACTGGCTTGGTCAAATAGATCAGGTAGGGGGCTATAATCTAATTCTTCTATTGAACGTGTGAATACTTGTGAGTCTGCTTTGAGAGAGGAGTAGGTTTTGTTTTTGATTGAGACAAAATCTTCGATGTGATTTCCACTTACGTCAAGATTTGTTAGCTCAACTAGATTGGCTATGCAAATCAAATCGTCGGAATTTAAACTATCTTTGCTAGCATTTAGATTGTTAATTGCTAGGTTTTGTGGGGTCTCTATAAATCTTGCATAGCTTTCTGAATATATATTTGGGTTTTGCGGATAGTTTTTGAACACTATTAAGTTCCCGTCGCATTCATTTAGATACTCATATTCATTTTTTTCGTTGGATAAAGACTCGTTATTGCTAATATCAAAGTTTCGTAAGACTTTTGCTAAGGTTGAACTAAGTGGAATTTTCGATAGTTGCTCTCCGTAGAGAATTTCTCCGGTTTCATCATCATAAACAATAGTGTCTGCTTTATATATCGGTAAATATGTTACGCCTCCTTGGTCGTCGTATCTGATATTGTTTGTGTCTATATAGATATCTACTGGCCGAAATAAGTCGTCGAAATAAGTTACCCCTGTGTTGGCGAGTTTTAGGGTAGTTAGATGGCTGAAATAACTTAAATTTCTTAATCCAGAGCTAACTGGATTGCCAGAAAGATCTAGGTATTCTAGAACGTCTTCAAATTGTGCAAGTGGTTCGATATCGTAGATTTGATTATTAGAGAGATCGAGATACGTCAGGTCGCTTTCGATGTATTGTAATGGCGAAATGTCGCGTACGTGCATATTGGTAATGGACAGTGAGTTTAGATTGTAGAATTCGTCTACCCATGTACCATTGATGCTAATTGGCTGAGTATCGAAATCAATATCGCCAAAACCGTTTGGTGGAGGCACAATGTTTAAAGTTTGAATGTTGCCAATGGCAGCAGTAGAGACAGAAAGATTGAAATTGGTACAATCACTACCATCAGCTTTGCCGTGGCCTAGGCTATCATTGATGGCTTCAGACATTCGTTGGCAGAATAGTACATTACCGAATTGTAATCTGGTCATTTCGGTGCTATCAGCCCAGATTTGTCTGGTTAAACCAAAAATGCCGGAAGCTGCAAGAATAGTTAAGGCAGTTACCGCTAAAACTTTTTTGCTTTTATGGCAATGGCTTTTGACGCCTAATTTCATCTTTGGTTTTCCTTTTTGTGTTGACCTTGTTACAAAGTATATGCTAAACCATTTTATTAAAAAAGTCAAGCTTTTTGAAAAGTGTGTTTGTGATTTTTAGCGTCTGGGGAGGAGCTTTTTGGCAGCGAGTTTGACTAGATAGTTGTAGCTGCCGATAAGATGTGGAGTACTAGCTAATTCCATGGTAGTGAGATTATGACGGATGGCAAGGGAGATTTCTTCGGCTATAAGTCCAGCATGAGGTGAAACGATGGTGGCGCCAAAGATATGGCCAGTTTTGTCGGTAAGAAGTTTTATGAAACCGTATTCGCAGCCGAGAGTTTGGCTGGCGATGGTCTCGTCGAGTGGTATAAAGGCCTTTTTGTGCTTGCGATCACGACGAGCAAGATCGTTTTCGTTGAATCCGACGGTGGCGATTTCGGGATATGTGTTAACTAGGCGAATGAGGCCGTTGTAATTCGTTAGAGTTTTGGATTTATTAATTAGATTAGATGAAAGATTAAATCCTTCGAGATAAGCGCGGTCAGTGGAAGATTCGTTTCCAATACAATCGCCGATGGCATAAATATGTTTAGTTGAAGCTTGAAATAGATTATTGACTGTGATGCCAGTGTTTTTGAATTTGACGCCGGCATTTTCGAGACCGAGATCTAGGTTTGGTTCGCTGCCAGTGGCAAGGACGATTGTGTCAACGCGAACCATTTTTTCGGTGTTATCGTAGCGGAAAATGACGCGTTTGCTGAGGCTGTCTTCTTCGAGAGCGACGACTTTGCTGTTTAGAAGTACTGTGAGATCGAGTTGGCGATTGAAATATTCTGACATGAGATCACCAACTTCTTGATCTTCGCGTGGAAGCAAATGATCGGTCATTTCAAGAAGGACGACTTTGGAACCGAGCTCGGCGAAATATTCAGCAATTTCACAACCAGACGCACCACCGCCTACTACTGCTACGACTTTGGGTAAATGGTGAGATTTGATAGCTGTGTCTGGAGTGAGGTATTGAACAATTTCAGTGCCAGAGATTTCGCTAATTTTGAGATGTGAACCGGTTGCAATGATAAAGTGCTCGGCAGTAAATTTTTTTTGGTTGACTGCAACAGTGTGAGGATCGAGAAAATTGGCATATCCAGCTAGACAGACGATGCCGGCGTTTTCGAATCGTTTTTTGTCATTGCCCCCGACTTTGATAACGGTGTTTAGTTCACGTGCAGATATGGTAGGAAGATTAAAGGAAATGTCTTGATTTTGTAATTCTGGATAAGTAAAAAGATTGTTATAATGATGTGAAAAATCTAGAGCAACACTGTATGGAACGTCACGTGTGTTGAGCTCTGAACCGCCAAAAAAGTGGCCTTCTATGATAGCGACGCTCTTTTTTGCTTCTGCAAGCCTAAGAGCGGTGGTGGAACCGGCAGGTCCACTACCTATTACTATATATCTAAAATCATATTTTTTACCCATCTTTATACTATTTTATCACGATTTTCGAAAACATAAGCCAAATCTGTGTGATATTTTTTAAGTTCTTTTACAATTGCTTTTTTGACATCGAGTTCAGTGACGATAGATTTTTTCTGAAGAGTTTTAAAGGCGGCGATGATAGATTTCTGAATAAAAATTTCGGCAGCTCCAGCTGGAATACCTAAAGCTTTGGCGTCAATTTTTAGTAGCTTGATGTAATTGTCAGCATTTAGATTATCCATTAGAATGTCCCCGAATAAATAATTAATGCGGCGATGATAAAAAAGCAAAAGCTTAAAAGAATGCGAATGAAAGGTTTGTTTTTGATGCGATTCTTTAAAATATCGGCGAGATTAAAACCGGAATGGTATTCTAAAAGAATAAGGAAAAGTGGTATGGTGGGCGCAAGTATGAAAAGAATTGCTAGAAAGATGGAAAGAAGACCGAAGTTTTCAATTTTGAATAGAGCGATGGAGACAATGATGTAGAGGGGGAGAGTAAGGAAAAACTCACAACAATAAGAAAAGAGACCGAGCCTGGTGGCATTTGGCCTAGTTCGGATGGAAGCGGCGTCGTGGCCGAGAGCTTTAGCTAGAGATCTAGGAATAAAGAGCTGGCTATTTTTGTCACGGCGATAATAAAATAAGAGACAGAATAATGCTAGAGTAATAAAAATACTGCCAAAGATCCAGATGGTAATTTGGTTAAACACTATTTGGTTGCTCAGAGAGAGAATTGAAATTAGGAAATAGATAGATACGAAGAAGCAAATAGAGAGAATGACGACGCCAAGGATGAAAAAAAGTGCTAGGCTTGAGGCTTTGGACCTACTGAATTTACCAAGAGCGTAATGGGTTTGAAGTGCCAAAACACCGGAAGATAATTGTGAAAAACCTAGAATAAGCATAGCAGCGATAATAATACTAAAAGAGGTGAAAATGCTCATGGTTTTATTATATCATGAAGGGGGTTGCATTTCTAGTGGGACTGTGCTAGCGTGTCGTGTCATGAGAAAATTTTTAATTATTTTAATCATAATAGTAGGGTCAATAATCGCAGGATGGGGTGGGATAATTGCTACTAAGGCAGAAGGTATTATTACGAAAGAAATACCAGAAATATATATCAAGGCGGTTAATCCGGGATATGTAGTCAATGGTACGTCAAATGTCGGGGAGATGATTGAAATTGCCCGGAAAAACTCCGACACACCGATTTTGCTCGCTGGCCTAACTGTAGGCTATACTAACTCAAGCGGGAACTATTCTACGTTGTTAGAATTTCCCGAGAACAGTTTGATGACCGGCGAGACCATCCTCCTTCGTTTGGCTAGCTCGCCAGAGTACGAGCTAGCCGCCGTGAATTATACCAAGACGTTAGCGATGACGGGTGGATTAAAATTGAAATTGGGCGAAAAAGTTTTGGATGAGGTTTGCTGGACTGGAAAAGATGATTGTTATAAAGAGTTTAAGTCGACGAAGCCAACTACTTTGGTGCGGGATTTGGAGACTGGTTCATTTGAGCATTTGGAGAGTTATGAACCAGATTACGACGATAAGAGCTATGTTCTAAATGGACCGTTAGAAGAAAAAGAAGAGGAAGAGGAAGGAGAAGAGCAGAAAAAAGGAAGTCAGTGCGAAAAGCTAAGATTTTCAGAAATTTTAAGTTACTATGAGTCGTTGCGGTCAGAACAGTTTATTGAGTTTTATAATCCGAGTGCAGAAGCGATTATAATGAATGGTTGTTCGATTCGATATAAAAATAAGCAGTATGTTTTGAAGGGGACAATTAAACCGAGAGAATACTATGTGTATTATCCGCGTGAATTTAGCCTCACAAAAAATCCAACTAATCAGAATATTTTGGAACTGATTGATGTTGACGAAAAGGTGGTGGACACGGTGGGCTATTCAAATGGGCAAAGGAAGGGCACGGCGTATGCTTTAATTCAATACGATAAAAAGGGAGAGCCGATTTGGCGAATGACTTATACACCGACACCGGGGCAGTCGAATAACTATCAAGAATTTAAAACTTGCGAGAAGGGTAAAGTAATAAATAAGATTACAGGAAATTGCGTGAAAGTTTCGGAGGTGAAAGAAAAAGTCTGTGAAGAGGGACAGTATTTGAATCCTTTAACTGATAGATGCAAGAAAATTGAAGCTAAAACTCAGAAAACATGTAAAAAAGGCTATTATCTAAACTCTACAACTGGCAGATGTAGGAAGCTTGAAACAAAGAACAAAAAGACTTGCAAAAAAGGGCAGTATTTGAATCCTTTAACTGGCAGATGCAAGAAAATTGGAACTAAGACTAAAAAAACTTGTAAAGAAGGATACTATTTGAATCCAGAAACGAATCGTTGTCGGAAAATGAAAGAGAATAGTGGCGCGGATTATAGTTTGGTGCCAGAAACTTATGAAGAAAGCTCATCTTTTACGGGCCTGTATGCCGTAATAGGCGTGGCGGTTTTGGGATTAATCTATTTAGTGTACGAATTTAGACACGAGATTGCAAAGCTTTGGCGTAGAGTTTGTCGATTATTTCATTAAAGACGGCTTCACGAGTTTGATTGCCGTTAACGGTGATGAGAAGATTGAGATCATGGTAGTATTTGAGTACTGGTATAGTCTTGGTGCGGAATTCCTGGAGCCGGGTTTTGAAGATTTCGAGTGATTTGTCGTCGGCGCGAGAGCCACGATCGTTTAAGGATTTAGCTTCTTTGAAGCGTTTCTCGACGTCGGCTTCGGAAATATTAAGAACAATGACAGCTTTGATTTCGTGATTGGCGCCAGCGGCGACAGACATAACTTGAAGCTCTTCACCATGCCAACGACCGATTGAAGAAAGAACTAGTGGATAATTAAAGAGATCTTTACGTTCAAAATATGGTAAAACCCATTCATAAAAAAGACTAGTCGGAAGAAGATTTCCTTTGCCTGTATAGTTTTTTTGATTGGATTCTTCCATGGCACGAATAATCATGCCAGAGGATAGAAATTTCGCATTTAAAGCTTTTGCGAGCTTAATGCCTTGGGTGTCTTTGCCGGACATAGGTAGACCAAATAGATTGATACTGCCGGTGCCGAGCCAATTTTTGATTGTAGAGATCTTATCTTCCATGAGATAATTATAGCATAGAAAAAGGCCCTAGCTGATGGCTAGGACCTAGGAATAAAATGCTATTCGTCGGTAAACGCAATTAGCTCAAATTTTCGCTTAATCTCACCCGGAAGTGAATCGTTATACCATTTTTTAGCATTAATGTCTAACACTCCTACTGTGAGATTCTGCCCTGGTGCTGTACGTTCTTCATCGACTTTGACTTTGCCTCCCTCGAAGGTGCCGTAGAACTTTACCCCCTTTTTTGATTTGATTGTTACGGTTCTTTTTGGTTTACTGCTTTTGTTTTTGCCTTTTTTAGGTTTACCCATTTTATTCCCCTCCTAAAAAGTACAATAGAGCTAGCTATACTCTCGCTTGAGCGCGAGATTTTCCTATTATAACACGGTTTGAAAACTTTTGCTAGTGTAATTAGCACTCTTTACATTTCAGTGCTAATTTTGTATAATGAAGTTATGGAAATAACACCTAGACAAGAGGAAATTCTACGCCAGATTATCGAAGAATATGCTGAAACTGCAGCGCCAGTAGGTAGCGTGACGATGGCGAAGCTTTTTCAAGTGTCGTCGGCAACGATTCGAGCCGAAATGGCGAGGCTGGAGGCACTTGGGCTAATAGCGCAACCACATACTTCGGCGGGTAGAGTACCAACGGATGCTGGATATCGTTATTATGTGAATAGCTTAGAAGCGGGGCGAAATGAAAAGGTTATAGAAGAAGAGGACGAACACTTGGATCGTAGCATACATGCGCTTGTAAGGCGGATTTCGGCGCAATCGCAGGCGGATGCGGCGATTCGGGGAGCAGTAGACATTCTAGTGGAGTTGACTGGTGATTTGGGGCTTGCAACAATTGGTGGGCAGCTATATCTTTCGGGAATTTCGAATTTGTTTAGGCAGCCAGAGTTTATGGATACTAGGAGAGTACAAGCGGTGGCGAGGCTACTGGATAATTTGGAGCCGTGGCTGCGAGAGACGGCGCCAGGTGAGCCGCTAAATATTTTTATTGGACAGGAGAATCCAATTGGACGAAATTCAGAGGTATCTTTGATCATTTCGAAGTTTCGGTCGCCGTTTTCGGACCGGAGTTATATCGGGGTGCTTGGTCCGACACGGCAAAACTATTCGAAAGTGATGTCATTAGTAAAATATGCAGGTAATATGTTAGAGGAGGTTTTATGAAAAAAAATATAAAAGACGTGGAACCGGAGGGCAAAAATCAGAAACTAACTAGCGATTTGCAGCAGGTGCGTGCGGATTTTGAAAAGAAGACTCAAGAGTTAACTAATGATTTGCAAAGGACAAGAGCTGATTTTGAAAATTTTCGCAAGCAGACAGAAATTCAAAAAGAAAAAGCCAAAGAAGCAGTAGAATTTGCAACAGTGTTTAAAATTTTGCCGTTAATTGACGATATGGATAGAGCAATTAGAAGCTATGAAGAGTTAAAGCCGTTAACAAAGACTTTAGAAAAAACGATGAATGAGCTAGAGCTTGCTAAGATTAATTCGGTAGCAGATGTAGAATTTAATCCAGATTTGCACGAAGCGGTGATGGTAGAAGGGGATGGTGAAAAAGAAGTGATTGCGGAAACTTTGAGGCCAGGATATTTGTATAAGAAGGAAGTATTGCGTCCGGCTATGGTCAAAGTAAAGAAAATATGATATAATAAAAATAATAGAAAGGAATAAAATGGCTGAATACAAGTTGACGCTGAAAAAGCGTGAAGTTACTGGTAAAAAATTGAAGAGTTTGAGAGCTGCTGGCATGATTCCATCGGTAGTTTATGGTGGTAAGGAGCCGATTTTGTTAGCTTCGGAATACGTGGCTACAGAAAAAGTTTTGGAGAAAGCTGGATATCACTCTCCAATTGATTTAAATTTTGACGGAAAGAAGAAGCTAGCAATTGCTAAACACGTAGGAATTGACCCAGTTTCGAGAAAAATGATTAATATTGAATTCCAGGCAATTTCGGCGAAGGAAGTGGTTGAAGCAACGACGCCAATAGTGGTAGAAGGTTTTGAAGAATCAGAGGCTTCGAAGACTTTACATTTGGCAATGACGCAGACGATCATGGAAGTTGCTGTAAAAGCAAAGCCAGCAGATTTGCCACAAGAGTTGACGATTGATGGTACAAAACTGGAAACAGTTGAGGATAAGCTGACAATTGGTGATATTAAATTGCCGGAAGGCGTAGAGTTTGCAGATAAGGAGTTAGATCCTGAACAAGTAGTGGTCTCGTTGTTTGACCCAGCAGCTGAAGCTGAAAAACGTGCAGCAGAAGAAGAGGCGGAGAAGCAGGCAGAGGCTGAAGCAGAAGGCGAAACTGAAGGTGCTGAAGAAGCAGCTGAGAGTGCAGCAGAAAAAACGACTGAAGAAGAATCAAAAGAAGAATAGTTTAGCTTATAAAACGTTGCAATTAGCTTGGAGACGGGCCGCGAAGGCATCTTGGGCAGATTTGGTGTTGCTATTATCGCCTTTCCAAGCATAGAGAGCGGGATCTTGCAAGGCACGAGCAAAGGAAAAAGTGATGGGCCAGGGAAAAGGACCATGTTTGATAATAGCGGCAAGGTTATCGGTAGCTTGTTCTGGAGTTTGCCCACCGGAAAGAAAAACGATACCGGCGAGATCGGAAGGAACGTGGTTTTTCAAGACGTCAGCAGTTTTAGCACCAATTTCATCTGAAGTTGAGGCTATGCTGAATTGTTTGCCAGCGATAACCATATTGACTTTGAGGAGACAAGCTCTAAGATTTACTTGCTTGTCTTTGAGTTTTTGAAAGAGCTGGTCGAGAATTTTACCAGTTAGGGTGGCGGAATCTTCAATAGAATAATATCCATCGTAAACTAATTCTGGTTCAACAATAGGAACGAGGCCATTGTTTTGACATATCGAAGCGTATTCGGCAAGGAGGCGACAGTTTTCGGTGATGGCGTAGTCGGAGGGTGTGACTATTTTTTGGCTTTCATCATATGTAACGTTAAAGGCGGCGCGCCATTTTGCGAAGCGTAAACCCATTTCGAAATAGCTTTTAAGACGATTAGAGAGACCATCTAGACCTTTAGTGAAGGTTTCGGTGGAGTCTGGAAAATTTTCGAGGCCTTGATCGACTTTGATGCCGGGGATAATGAGCTTAGAAGTGAGAAATTCTGTAAAAGTTTCCCCATTATCGGCAAGCTGATGGGCGGTTTCATCGAAGAGAATAACGCCATTGACGTAGTTTTCCAAATTTGGGGTAGTGAAGAGGAGATTACGATAATCACGACGATTTTCGTAGGTATCGGGGATATTTAGTTTTTCGAATTTTTTATGAATGGAACCGCCAGACTCATCAGCGGCAAGGATGCCTTTGGGTTTTAAAACTAGATTTGAAGCAATAAGTTCAAGGTTATTAATGGCAGAGTTGGGAGTTTCAGCGGCGAGAGATTCTAATTGTGATAAGGGAAGTGTGGCGTTTAAGGTGGAGTTTTCGACATTCATTTTGGCAAGTTTGAGACTTTCTTCGACGGATTTACCCAGAATGAAACAGCCAAAAATGGTGGCGGCAGCGATGGAATAGAACGAAAGATGAGTTAAAACGTCGATTCGCTGAGGCGAAATTTTTTCGGAAAGATCTAAATAGGAAAAGTTGGTTTCGGAAAGATGGACGAGGCTTTCGGTAGAAATTGATGACAATTCTGGTGCAGTGACGTTGTTTTCACAAAAGACGAGGCTGGCTCTGGATAGTAAAGATAAAATGGCGGTGTTTTTAGAGTTTTGAAGATAAACAACAAGTTTGGTGTTGCTGGATAGATTGAGGTATGAATGAATATGATTAATTGAGGTATCATTGAGGTTTGCGGAACGGTCAATAAAGATATAGTCGTAGAAATCGGTAGGGGTTTCGAAATGAGTGGATTGATAAGCGGTGGGAACAAAATAACAGGGTTTACCGTTTGAAATCAGGATGTAGCGGTATGTTTCGGGAGGTTGTTGATTAGAGGGGCCATCTTTGGTGATGGACAGGCTTGAGCCACTAATAGTAGCGGATAGACCGAGTTTTGAGAGAACTTCGAGCGTGACGGCAGCACCGCCAAAACTCGAGTTGCGGTTAAAAAAGTGATGTTCGCTAGCATTAAAACTAAGATCGAGCCACTCGATAGAGTTTTGATCAGTTTCAAAGTGGTCAGATCTGGAATCAAGATTGAGATAAACGTCTTTCAAGACATTGCCCACGACTAAGATATGCATGTTTTTATTATAACATAAGCAGTAAAACGTAGACAAGACTATACTAGTATAAAAAGAATAAGATTAAAGCGAGGCTACTTTTAGTTTAAAGCGATTTAGACTTATAGCCTTTCTTGTCGACATCAAGTTTTTTAAGTAATGCGTTAAACCATTCTGGAGGATCAGACTCGCCGCTAACATAGCTATAGCCTTGATCGGAGGTGATTTCGATGGCCCAAGTTGTGTTGTCTAGATAGTCATTATCACCTAAATACTGTAAGTCATTATCAAAGATGTAGTTAATAATATCGGTGACATTAGTCTCGATGGGGTCGCCGACATATTCTTCATCAGCATTATACGTGTAATAGTCGATAGTGCCTTCTTCTCTTGAAATATCGACGTAATCTTTAATATCGTTATAAGCGATAGTGATATATTGGATTTCATCGGCATTTGTGGGTTTGCCGTAGGAATTTTCGTCGTTTGATTCGTCGTCCTCGTCGGATTTTGGCTCGATGATTCCAAGAGCTCGATTGGCTTGAATGGAGCCATAAATGCCAAATCCGGTGCCAAGTACTGCTAGAATCATACAAATGATGAGCGATACGATGACGGCACGCATAGTGTTTTTATTATTATTAGTTGAATCCTGTGGTTTAGGTTCGTCCATTTTTTCCTCGCTTAATAATTATTATGCTTATTATACACCAAAAATGAAGTTTATAAAACATTTTTGATAATAATAATGAAAAAACTATAGGATGCCAAGGATACCGCGTAGGGCGTAAGCAGTGTCTTCGTGATTTCTGACAGTAATAGTATCGATGCCCATTTCGACGACAGGGTAATCATTGCCGCCAGGCTGAGTCATGTCGCCAAAATAGAGGATATCTTTTTTCTCAACTTTGAGCTCTTTGAGAAGATGCGTCATGCCAAAAACTTTGTTCATTCCGGGGGTAATGGCATTGATGGAAGTGGTGCCACCAATTTCATAATCAAATTCGGGGGCAAGTTCTTTGCAACGGGTGACAATTTTTTCACGTTTTTTGCAGTCAGGATCCCAGGCGTATTTGGCTTCGGTGCCGGCATGCTGACCTAAGGCGGAAAAAGTAACTTGAGAGAGGCGATTTTCGATAATTTCGTCACCTGGTTGTAATTTGTCTTCTTCCCAGTAACCAAGTTCTTTTGCAGCTTGCTCAAGAGTATTAGTAATTTTGGCGACTTGCTCGTCGGTTAGAGGATAATTATAGACTTGATGCCAGTCGCCGTTTTCGTATCGGTAGTACTGAGTGCCTTGGGCGACAAATAAATGTAGATGGGACAATTGCTCAGGTGTAGGATGAGGTAAACGGTTGACGATTTGGATAAGGAATTGGTCAAATTTTTGGCCTGAAATAGGGCAGATTTCGAAATGGTTGAGGCATTTAACGAGTAATTCTGCGATGTCGTCGGTGATAGGAGTCTTGGCGACGTTTAAGGTTTGATCTATATCAAATGCTAAAACTTTTTTCATAGTTTCATTATAGCATATTCGGATTTTTATATGATATAATGAGGTTATGAAAACTTATATTGTGGGCAACTGGAAGCTGAACTTTACCGTGGGAGAGGCTTCGATTTATCTTCATAAGCTAATGAAGGCTTTACCAAATCATCGTGACATGGAAGTGGTGGTGGCACCATCGACGGTTGCATTGCAACCTCTGTCGCTGCAGATAGATCGACACAAGATGAAGTTGGCAGCTCAGAATGCATTTTACCGAGATTATGGGGCGTATACTGGTGAAACATCTTTTTTGCAACTGAGTGGGATAGTAGATTATGCAATTGTGGGACATTCGGAACAAAGATATATTTTTGGCCAAGATGATAAAATGATTGCAAAAGAGGTAGCAGCGGCGGTACGGAATCGGATCCGACCGATTTTATGTATTGGTGAAACGGAGTCAGAGAGGGCTTTTGGTGAGACTACGGACGTGATTCGAGACCAGTTATTAGGCGGTTTATCGGAGATTGCGGATGATGATCTTGAAAAAGTGATAATTGCCTATGAGCCAGTGTGGGCAATTTCTTCGACGAAAGTGTCAAAGCTAGCGACGCCGGATGAAGTAGCGGAAGTAGTGAAATTAATTAGAAAAACACTAGTTGATACTTATGGTAAAAAGGCTACTGAAAAAGTATCGGTATTATTTGGTGGAAGCGTGAATCCATCAAATGCGGGTGCATATTTAACTGTGCCAGGTATCAATGGACTTTTGATTGGGGGTTCGAGTTTGATTCTGAGTGAATTTACTGATATAATAGAGGTTGCTAAAAGAGTAAAGGTATGAATAAGAGATATATAGATTTTGTGCCGACGAAGAAAAAGGGTGCTCAAACTGTGCAACCTGCTAAACAGGTTACAGCAAGGCCTACAAAACAGCTTGCGAAAGAGGATTCGAGCCAATCTGTAAATCAGGTTTCGAATCAACCCGTGAGACGGCCTGTGGGTCAATCTGTACGACGGGCTGCAAGTCGGAGCGTTAGACAGCCTGTGAATCAGAATGTCAAGCAAGCTGCACCAGTTAGACGAGCTAATACTCAGGCGAGGACGGTGCGAGCAGAGGTTCCACGAGCGAGTGCGACGAGGGTGGCGACGATGCGGACTTTGACGACTAGTAGAACTGAAATAAATGAATCGATGCCAAGGGCAGCGATGTCGAGTGCTAAGTTAAAAGAAGTTTCGGCTTTAGATGAGATTGAAAATTTAAATAAGCGATTTGTAGAGACGAATGTACCGAAAAGGTCGCTTGATAGCCGTAACCGGAGCGAGGAAGCGCTATTAAAGGCAAAAGCGAAGAGAATCAAAGCCGGAAGTGCATTGAGGTCAATGGGTGGAGTTAACGCTACAGACAGAGTCAACCCTGTGGAAAAACCTGTGGAAAAATCTATGAAGATGGGAGCGAGCAGTGCTTTTAAGCCGCCGGTGACGCCATTCATTAATTCGGAAAAGATAGTTAAAAGGCCACTTTCGAAGAATGTTTATCAAAAACAGACCGTAAAGAAGAATATTAAGACAGTGGAGCCGAAAGGTCCAGTGACGATTATTGCTAAACCTGAGAAAGATGCTCATGTGAGTATTGTGGTGACGATTATTATTACAATTATCTTGGGCGCGGCGGCTGGTACAGTGGCGTTTTTGTTATTACCTAAATAGAGGCAGCGATGAATGATAATCCATTACTTGTTCAGTTGATGAAAGATAAACTGGGAGATGTGGTGCATTCTTCGGCTTATGCACAAGCACAAAATGCTGACAGGATTGGGGCGGATTCTTCACAGAGTTTTACGGCGCGACGGGAGATTGACCAAAATCGACAGAATATAAAAGTCTATAAGGATTCGGAAGTAATTACTGAGGTAGGAAAGGGCTTGGCGAAAGCTGCAAAATTTGATACACAGAAAGAAGCTAGTCAGATTGCGGCAATTAAAGAGAAATTTGGAGATCGGAGAGAACGACAGTTTCAGGGTACGAATAACGAGAAGGTTAGTGGTAATTTGAAGGGTAGTTTAGAGGGTGGATCAACCCAGGTAACGCCTCCTGCGCGACGAAATCCTGGTATTTCCTGGTAAATATGATATAATGTTTCTTACATGGTGGGATTAGCTCAGCTGGTTAGAGCGTCGGATTGTGGTCCCGAAGGTCACCAGTTCGATCCTGGTATCCCACCCCATGTTTACAATTTGCGCGGGTGTAGTACAGCGGTTAGTATACAAGTTTTCCAAACTTGGGATAGGGTTTCGACTACCCTCACCCGCACCAATGCCTCTGACAGAGGCTTTTTTGTCGGGTAGTCGAACCTGGCGGTGCGACTACCCTCACCCGCATTAATGCCTCTGATTGGGGTTTAGCCGGGTAGTGTTTCGCAGGAGCCTTTGAAATTGTAAGTTTTCCTAGTATATTGTTTTAGAATTGACAAATTTAAATAAGTATGCTATAATGAAAATAATCCGCACGTTAACAGAGTTCGACAGGAGGTGAAGAAAATGTCGAGAAAAGATGACCTTGAAATGGGGCAGAAACCCGCCAAAACGGTGGAAGAGCTTCAGAAAGATAATTTAAAGAAGAAGGTTGAAGACTTGGAAAAAAAGTCTGAAGAAAATGAAAAACTGCTCAGGTCCTATGAGGACAAGGCAGTTCAGTATGAAAAGAAGATAGCAACCTTAGAAAAGGAATTGAATTCTTCTAAGGGAGCTTCTATCAATCTGAAGAAGCAGCTAGATGATTTGGACCGTCTTGGACAAAAGGTAAGGAAGGACCATCAAGAAGAAGTTTCGAAGTTGGAAGCTGAGCTGGCGAAGGCGAAAAAAGAGGTAAAAGACGCGAAGTCTGTTCCTCTGAAGTTAGAGGCTGAACCTCTCGCTCTCGAAGATGCTGTAGTAGAAAAGCTAATGGAGGAGAATGAGGTTTTGATTGAAAAGAAACTCAAAGAGTTCTTTTCTAAATTCGTTGCCGAATTCAATGCTGATGTTAGTACCACTAAAGCGGAGATCGAGAAGGAGCTTCGGGCTTCGCTCGAGGCAGCAAAAAAGGAAAGAGCAGTGAAGAAAGCTGCACTCGAAAAAGAAAAGAAGCATCATGAAATGATGCTTAAACTTAGAGAAGAGAAGGCCTTCATCGATAATCTTATCGAGGAAGAGGAAAAGAGATAACGTGCGGAAAGAGCCGGTCGAAATGACCGGCTTTTTCATGTTTTAAACATAAACTTGATTATGGGTGGTTTCGGTGTTAAAACTATTGACAAAAAAGCTAAAGTGTGATACAATGTAGGTAGTCTGAGTTTTGGGTGTGTTTTTCGGAGCACAGAAGAAACTTAACAACCAAATCATCCCAGATTTCAAATACACTTGAAATCTGTTTAGATAAGCTATCAAACCCCGTACCCCATTTTTATGTGTAGTAAATCTGGAGGTACGACCTCCAGAGAAATCCTTTTTTTTTGGAGGTGATATAATGTTCACATTTTTGATTGTATTCATTTGGATTTTTGCTTGCCTCCTCACCGCAGCTTGCGGATTCAAAGGTGTATCTTTCAATGCACCTGAGGACGAGAGAGCCGAAAAAGGCTTCTTTTCCATCCTCTTTGAGGCTTGCAGGGATAAAGTGGATGCCGATGACTACAAAAGAATCGTAGCCATCGGTGTAGCCAGCGGGCTTGCGGCTGTTTCGTATAAGGCAAACGCCCTTTGGGCATGTCTTTGCCTTCTCGCTATGGCTGGTGCATTGGCCTGGTTGGCTCACTGGTGCTACTGGCAGTGCGATAAGCTGAGGCAGCTGATACCAGTTGGTCTGGCTGGAGTAAGTATGGCTTTTGCGATGCTGACACCGGCAGCTCGACTTGGCAAGTTTGTTGGCAGCTTCTGGGGCTCAGTGATTATGGCACTAACTATAATCGCCTTGCTCGTGACTACTGCAGCTATCATCTGTTTTTGCTTGTCCTATAAGGAACAGCAGGCGCTGAAAAACAAAGATGATGCTGCAGCACATCGCCAGAGAGTTGGTGCTATTGCAGTAATTGCAATAATGCTGCTCGCGGTGGCTGGCACTTCCTATGGTGCTGTCAACTGGAAGGCGTTAGGGTTGAAAGACCCTAAGGTTCCGACGACAGATGAAGCCTATGCCGATGCTCGTGAAGAGGCGAGGTCCAAGTTCTGGGACGGAATTCATTTTTATAATGATGACGTCCAGGGTGGTTCTACTAAGAACGACAGGAACTTTGGTCCAGACCCTTGGGTTGATGGCATGTCTGCTGACTACTATGCGGCAGATATGCAGGACCGTTATCACGAGGACCCTGTGCTCTTGGCTGCAATACTGCTTAGCTACGACTGTTGCTTCGGCACAGATTATGCAGGAGAAGTCCTGTATAGTGGCTATGACGAGAGTATTAGCAAGTTGGATCTTGCGAATGCGGTCGCGGAGACTCTTTGCACCAATGAAGAACTGTTTAATAAGGCAGTTTCGGTAGTTGATGCAAGGCAGGGAGAGGCAAGAATTCGCCTCAAGAAGCTGGACAATTTGACCGATCAGATGTATATGGAGCCATATACAATGATCGACAGACCAGAACTGGTTATCTATGAGACGAACGCGAAGTCTTCTTGGTGCCTAGTGTGTACATATATCTTGAAAAATGGAAAAGAAGTAGAAATAATCTACAGAATTCCATGCGGCTATCAGCCATGTAATGTGGCTAAGAAGTTTGGAGTTACTCCGAGCAAGCCGAGCAAGGGTACACCGAAAAAGCCAAGTAACCCTGGCAAGGGCGACAGTGGTAAGCCGAAAAAACCGTCAAAGCCTGGTAAAGGCGATGACGGTAAGCCTAAATACAATAAGGATCCGAATAAGGCTCCGAAGAAGAACACGGAACCGAATGACGATCCAGGACCTGGTCCGAAGACCATAGATCCTAGCGATCCTAACCACTCGACAGAGGACACTAAGGATTCTTCGACTTCTGGTAGTTATGAAGACTACAAGAAGGACCAGCAAGACAAAGCTGACACCAATGCTAATCAGAAGAGTGGCGGAGATTCATCGAAACCATCAACTGACGGCGGTGGTGCCAAGCAAGACAATAACGGTAGCAAAGCCGATACTCCAACTAAGGAGCATGATGGCTCAGCTGCCGATCAAAAGAACGATGGCCAAGTAAGTGAACCATCGTAAAGGTTTGATAGCAGGGCGTTTAAAAAACGGGGCTAAACGTCCAAGCACATTACTTGCCCGGCGGCTTTAATGCTGCCGGGCAGAAACCTGGAATTATTTGAAACTGAGATGATTTGGTTGTGGGACGAAGATTAACAATTCGGCTAGTAAGGAAAGCAAAAGAATTATTAATTTTTCGTTATTTAATTTTAATGAAAGGAATATCAATTATGAGTAAAATCTTTAACACTGTAGCGGGTGTGGCTGCGGCAGCAGTTGTTGCAGCGGCAGCGCTTGCGCCTGTGATGGTTGGTGCTTGGGGTGACAATACTGGTAGTGCTGATGGTCGTCCTAGCTATACGCTTGAACAGGTTAATGCCGGTAAACTCGGCGATAAAATTACGTTTAACTCGATTTCTAACGGTAAAATCGGTGATGAAAAGAACTTCGTTGGTGCTAAGGTAGCCGGTGCAACGGTAAAAACTTGGAATGCTAACGAAATTAAGGTGAAAGACGGCGAAACTTATACGATTCGTTTGTTCGTTCACAATAACAGCCCTCGTGGCATGCAAGCAATTGCAAAGAATGTAAAAGCTACTTTTTCGATTCCTACCAATGTAGCTAAGACTCAGACAATTGTGGGTTACCTCGATTCTTCGAATGCAACCCCAACAAGATACTGGGACGAAGTTAAATTAGTAGCTGATGAGAACATCTATCTTGAATATGTAGATGGTTCAGCAATGTATAACAACAATAAGGGTGATTTCAAGCTTCCTAATGAAGTCATTACTAGTGGTGCGACCCTTGGTTACACTTCTATGAATGGTGAAATTCCTGGTTGTTATGAATATTCTGGTGTAGTGACTATTAATGTGAAAGTTCACAGTTCAGTAGCCGCTAAATTACAGAAAAAAGTTCGTATCAAAGGTAC
Organism: Candidatus Saccharimonadota bacterium; assembly: GCA_017514905.1. Lineage (GTDB taxonomy): Bacteria > Patescibacteriota > Saccharimonadia > Saccharimonadales > Saccharimonadaceae > Nanosyncoccus. Next base: position 40,789 of record JAFWIK010000011.1, on the reverse strand, counting down.
GAAAGAATGGAGCGAATCCGTAGACGCAAAAATCGGTGACGAGGTTGAGTATCAGATTGAATACCAAAACTTGCTCGCCGAAGAAGTAAAGAATGTAATGATTCGTGATGTACTTCCTACTAACGTAGAGTACGTAGCTGATTCTACTACACTCTTTAATGCCTCTAATCCAAATGGTTTCCATATTACGGAAAACACTGTAACTACGACTGGTATTAACATTGGTAGCTATACTGCCAAGAGTAATGCTTATGTACGCTTTACCGGTAAAGTAGTTGACAAAACTATGGATTGTGGCAAGAACCAGCTAGTTAACTGGGCCAATGTTACCGTAAATAGTTCTACGGTGAAAGACGCTGTTTACAAGGACGATGCTTCCGTAATGGTTGATAAGACTTGTAAGGAACCTGAGCCTGTCAATCCAGACAAGCCAGTAACTCCTGATAATCCTAGTACTCCAGAGGAAACTCCAACTACGATTGTCAATACTGGTGCTGGTACTGTTGTGACTGGTGCGATTGGTGCCGGTTCGATGGTAACTACGCTTGGTTATTATCTTGCTAGCCGTAAGAAGTTAATGTAAGAGGTGGGGAGGACCGCTTCATAACAAAAAACGAGCTTTATAGCTCGTTTTTTGTCGTTTTATTGTTGGGATCTGATGGCGGATTCAATGACGTGATCAAAAAGACAGGAGATCGTGAGGGGGCCAACTCCACCGAGGGTAGGAGTGATGGCATTAAGATCATTTCTTTCGCGGACTTTTGCGTCGATATCACCTTTTAAGACACCGTTTTCGCTGGCAGTACCAGCGTCAACGATAGAGGCGCCAGGTTTGACCATAGAATCAACAATCAGCCCCGGAACGCCCGTGGCAGTGATGATTATATCATACTGCTTAAGTTTTGTCAAGTCAGAGCCGCGGTGAAAGAGGTTGACGTTTAAGTTTGAGCTTTTGAATATACGGTAGAGCGGAGCGCCGACAAGTTTGCCGCGTCCGACGATAGCGATTTTTTGATTGTTTAGATTGATGTCGAAGCCGGTAAGGAGCCAGTTGATGGCGGTAGCGGTGGCAGAATCATAGGCGGCGTGCTCACCGAGACCATCGACGTCTTTTGTGGGCGAAATGAGATTGCAGAGCGTTTCGGTATCTTTTTGATGAATGAGGGGAAGCTGAATGATGATACCGTTTACGTTTTTATCCTCATTTGCTTTTTTAATACGAGTGGCAATTTCTTCAATACTATTGGTATAAAAATCTTCGGTAATGATGCCAAGATCTTTAGCATAGGCTTTTTTAAGATTGACGTATTTTTGAATGACTGGATCATTATTGTCGCGTAGGATCAAAAGTTTAGGTTTTTTTTCTAGGCTTGCAACTTGATGGGCCTGGCGTTCCTTGATAAAACCGGCAAGTTCACGGCCACTGAGAATTTTCATTGGAGCTCCACGGGCTCTTGGTCTAGCCAATAGCCAAATTTATCGTAGACTTTGCCGGTGATTTCGCTGCGAGCCTTGACGAGGTCGTTGTAGCTTCTTGCGGATTCGTTGATGAGGACGAGGCAGGCTTTATCGTTGACGCGAAAACCGTGAAGAAGTTTACCTTTGAAACCGGCTTGTTCGATGAGCCAGCCAGAATTGATTTTGTTGCCATCGTTGCCACGGTGGACTGGATAACCTTTGTCTTCGGCGATTTCAGCATCTTTATTGGAAAGGTAGATATTTTTGAAAAAGGAGCCGGCGCTGGGTTTAACCAGAGGGTCTGGCAGTTTGTCGGCGCGAATAGCAGAGACAATAGTGCGGACGCCATTCGGACTGAAGTCAGTGCAATTGTGATCGGAGATGTATCTTTCGATGGAATTATAGAATGGACGGAGCATTTGGCCGGGTTTGAGGTTGAGGTTAAGAGATATGACGAAATAACGATTGCGCTCGGTGGTATTGAGAATGCTTTGGCGATAAGAAAAGTTAAGGTCGGATTGGGTGAGTGTTTTGAAAGTTTGAGTGGAAGAATCATAGACGTCGATGCTTTCGAGTACATCAGAAATTTGTTGACCGTAGGCACCGATGTTCTGGACGGGAGCGGCGCCGGCGAGACCTGGGATTTTAGATAAAGCTTCGATGCCAGTGAGGCCTCTATCGCAGGCATAAGCGACGACATTATCCCAGTATTCACCTCCCATGACTTTAATGCCAGTATCGGTTTCGGAGATGCCACGCATACGATTGATAATGATGACACCACTAAAGCCTTCGTCGTGGCCGATAGTGTTGGCGCCGTAGCCGAGGATAAAGGTCGGGAGACGATACTGAGCGGCGAAGCCAAAAGCGTCGGCGACATCTCTAGGAGTTTCGACTTCTAAGACATAGCGAGCTGGGCCGCCGAGGCGCATAGTAGTAAGACTAGAAATCAAAATGTTTTCGTTTACACGCATAGAATCATTATACCATTCGTGAGGGGGGTTGTAAAATTTTTGAGGCTGTGCTATAAGGGCAAAAAATGGGGTGGCGGATGTCAAAAATTTAATGTATAATATATACAGAAAGGTAATACTATTATGGCAAAAAAAGATGCGGTGGTGGAAAAGAAAAATTCTAAAGAAGACAGTGGCAAGAGTGAGGCTTTGAAACTTGCGATTGCACAAATTACAAAACAGTTTGGCGATGGCTCAATTATGAAGCTGGGTGAGACGCCAAAAATGGACGTAGAGCTTTTGCCTTCGGGGTCTTTGTCGCTGGATTTGGCACTTGGTGGAGGTTGGCCAAAGGGTAGAATTATTGAAATTTACGGGCCAGAATCTTCTGGGAAGACTACTTTGGCGCTTCACGCGATTGCGGAAATCCAGAAACAAGGTGGTCAAGCGGCGTTTATCGATGCGGAACACGCTTTAGATCCGGCTTATGCGAAAAAAATTGGTGTCAATACAACAGACCTTCTGATTTCACAGCCAGATAATGGGGAACAGGCGCTTGAAATTTGTGAAACTTTGGTACGTTCTAATGCAGTAGACCTCATTGTGGTAGATTCAGTGGCGGCGTTGGTGCCGCAAGCGGAAATTGACGGCGAAATGGGCGATGCGCAGATGGGCCTTCAGGCACGTTTGATGTCGCAAGCAATGCGGAAACTTACAGGTATTATTAGCAAATCGCGTGCAACAGTGATCTTTATTAATCAGATCCGGATGAAAATTGGTGTGATGTTTGGCAATCCAGAGACTACGACAGGTGGTAATGCATTGAAGTTTTACGCGTCAGTGAGAGTAGATATTCGGCGGATCGGGCAGATTAAGGAAGGAGACAATATTTCTGGTAACCGCACTAAGATCAAGGTGGTGAAAAATAAAATTGCAGCGCCATTTAAGACGGCAGAGTTTGACATTATGTATAACGAAGGGATTTCAAAAGCTGGGGACGTCTTAGACCTCGGGGTTTCTTACGGTGTGTTAGAAAAATCTGGCGCGTTTATTAAATACAACGGTGAAACTCTGGGCCAAGGACGTGAAGCGGTAAAGAAACTGTTTAAGGAAAAACCAGAGTTGATGGCAGAGATTGAAGCAAAAGTACGAGAGAAAGCTGCCGCTGATGCATAAAGACGAGCTGTGGCAAGTTTACGCTTCTGATGGGGAGCCTATTCTCGGTGAAGGGTGGGATTCTACATTAGGTAATCCTGAGGTAACTGGTTCAAATAAAATTGTGGGGGTGGCGATTGTGTTTTTGTATCGTTTAAATGATAAGGGCGGGCTGGAATTTTTGTGGCAAAAAAGATCCGAAAAAGTTGATCGGTATCCGGGTGATTATGATATTTCGGCGGGTGGACACGTTAATTTGGGCGAGACTTTGGTGGAGGCAGCGATACGCGAAACAAGAGAAGAAATTGGCGTAAAAATTGAAGCGAAAGATTTACAATTTATGATTGAGGCTCCGTTTAACCGAAATAGGTTTGCTTGGGTTTATGTAGTGGATTTTACAAGGAGAAAAGACGAATTTAAGTTTGATGATGGTGAGGTAAGTGAAATTAAATGGGTGCCCTATGAGGAAATGGAAGAATTCAGAAAAAAATTTGCCAAAAAACCATTAAGGGAAGATGAATTTACCTTTTTGACATTAAATAATTGGTTAAGAATGCACGGGCTAATCTGATGGAGATTTTTAGCCTAAAGGATGAAGGGTCGAGTCGGGAAAAAGCTAGTGAAAACTCCGCTTTAACGGAAGCTGAAGCTTTAAAAGTCGATGGTTTTAAAATCACGGCTTTGAAACAAGGAGTGAAGAATCCGAATCGAGTGAATGTGTTTATAAACGGTAAATTTGAGCTTTCGCTAGATGTGGCACAAGTAGTGGATTATAAGCTAAAGGTTGGAAGAGTATTGTCTGAAGACGAGTTGGCGGAATTAAGAAGGGCGAGTGAATTTGGCAAACTATATCAGAGGACGCTTGAGTGGGTATTGATACGCCCAAGATCTGAAAAAGAGGTGCGAGATTATTTGTTTAGAAAGTCCAGAAACATTTCCCGAGGACATTTCGCGACCAACGGGGAGCGAGTTAGCGAAGTCTCGCCCGTGACGACGGGCCGAGACGAGCGTGTCCGAGGGGAAGTTTCTGGACTTTCTGATAAGGTATTAGAACGTCTTTCGGTGCGGGGGTATTTGGACGACCGGGCATTCGCGAAGTACTATGTGGAAAACCGTTTTGTGAAGAAGGGGATTTCGAAGAAGCGACTAAGAATGGAGCTCATGAAAAAGGGTGTTTCGAGGGAGATTATTGACGAAGTGTTGGACGCACGAGATGACAAAGAAGAACTTTTGAAGATGATTAATAAGAAACGAGCAAAGTATGACGATGAGAAGCTAATTGAATACTTGGTGCGACAAGGGTTTCCCTATGATTTAGTGAAAGAGACGGTGCAAGAGTGTAAAGAGACAAGCGATTAGTTGTCGGAATTTTCGGCAGAAACGTAGTCGGTTTTTCTAAAGGGATTGACAAAATTGGGGACAAAATCTTCTTTTTCGGCGCGTTCTTTGATGGTTTTTTCTTCGTCTTTGACAATTATTTTGTAATCAGTGATTTCGACAATTTCGGTGCGAGGAATAGTCAGTTCAGAGTCAAGAAAAGATTTGACGACAGGGCGTTTGACGATGAGTTGTTGCACGATGAAATCTTCTGGTGTGACGGTAAAATCTATGACGTGTCCAAGTTTGGAGCCTTTTTTGGTCTCAACTTTGAGATTTAAAAGATCAAAATTGAGGTCAAGAACATTTTTGATTTTGATGACGTCTTCTGAACTAATGAGTTCATCGGCATCGTCGATTACCACGCCTAGGCTAGAATACTCGCGGATGCTTTGAACGTCGAGAATATTGGCGGTTTTATCGGGTGCGCCATGAACACGAAAAGCGATAATTTTGAGAGAATCAGGATCAATGATAGCGGCTTCTAGATGGCCAATTGATCCACCGGCTTGGACACTAAGAATTGGAGTACCTTGCAAATGCGAGTTAGTGATTAACATAACTTTATTTTAGCACAAAAAAACAAAACAAGGATCTATTTGGCGAAATGAGAGAGAGGTAAGGCGTTTCTGACGTCGTAGTTACCGATTTTAAGACGGCGAAGGGAAGTGAGATAAGCGCCGGTACCGAGTTTTTTGCCGATATCTTCGGCGAGGGTGCGGATATAAGTGCCGGAGCTGCAGTGGACGCGGATTTGGAGCTCGGGATAGTGGTAATCTAAGATATCAATGCTGTAGATTTCGACTTTGCGAGAGGGAATTTCAAAATTTTTGCCTTTTCTGGCGAGTTTGTAAGCACGCTCACCGTTTACTTTGATGGCGGAGAACCTGGGAGGAGTTTGGGTGATTTTACCCACAAATGATTTAATCGCAGCTTCAACGACATTTCGTTCGGGGTCGCGTCGCTCGCGCCCGTCGACCCTTCGGGTCGTCCGCGTCCCAAGGGGCGGTCTGCCACGGGGCGAGCGCGCTAATCCTCGCGCTGCCGCGCTCCGGAATCCCCCTTCACTGAAATGTCGTTGAAGCTCTTCAGATTCTTTATATGGCACAATCTGCCCCTCTGGGTCGCCAGTGGTGGAAGTGTAACCAAGCTTCAGGGTGGCGTCGTAGATTTTGTCGAGCTTGAGAAACTCGGAAGATTTTTTGGTGTTTTTGCCAGTCAAAATGATGAGGAGGCCGGTGGCGAAGGGGTCCAACGTTCCGGTGTGACCGACTTTGATTTTGTGATTAAACTGAGCCTTGAGAAAGCCGCGAACCTTAGCAACTACACCAAAGCTAGAAATGTCGGCGGGCTTATCGATTAATATGATCTGATTTTCATCCATTAGCTTAATATTACTACAAAAACAGAGTTTTTTCAAGGGGTGGAAGTGCTGTAATAGTTGACTTTTATGCTAAAATATGATATAATGTAAGTGTGATTACCTGATTTTTGGTAATTTGTTGTTTAACAGGTTTGCAGAGAGGGGGAATATAAGATGAAGACCATTAACAGGTACAAGTTAGACAAGAATTCTTTGGCTGTGAAATTTTTGAGAAAAAATAAGTTTTTTGCGGATGCATTTGAAGGTGACATTGAAGGTTGTAACTTTGTAGCGGATGCTAAGAAGTTGGGGGTACCACTTTCGGACTATGTGATGAAGTTTTGTAGTGATACTACTAGAGATGAAAAAGAGATGACAAATTCAACGGTGGCGGTTTTTGCATTGATTAGTTTCAAGGAATGGTGTAATTATCAGCAGACGTTTGTATTGAGTGATGAAATGTTGGAGGATGCTGTAGACAGGATGCCTGCCGATGACTTGAAGGATTTGAAATTACCATTTCCAGCGATTCTGGTGATTATGGAGTTGAAAAAAGAAAAAACATCTATAGGTTTTTTGATTAGTCAGAGGGAAAATGGTGATTTTGACGTGACGATGATAAAGCATGACGCGTTGATTTATTTTCCGTTGAACGATCAGACTATTGATCAGATAGCAAAGCGGCAGCTTGGGGATTTTTTTGCGGATGAGCTTGGTATGGTCACAGCTGCTTATACTTTGTTTTTAGTGGCATTTCTGTCGGTTTATCGGCAGGAACGTAAGGTTGTGAAGGTAAACAGAGTAGTGAGAAGAGGTCGGGTAGATTCTAAGAGGTTACAGGCCTCGGAATGGAGGTTCGACGATTCGGTGGTTTTAGAAAAATTGCCTGATGCAAAGACTAGTTTAAGGGCGGCTTTTAATCTGGATGATTTGATTCCGCCTAGCGAGAGAAAAGAAGAGGTAATTGTTGAGGCGGAGCATACACATGCTTCACCGCGGCGTCATCACGTGAGAACTCATACGTGCGTTTACTGGACTGGCAAAGGCCGGAAGATACCAGTAGTTAGAACAATACAGAGTTATGAGCGTGGAGGAAAAAAGACCGATCACGCTATGGGAGCAAAAAGAATTTGCAAACCTGATTAATTTATTGACCCCGCTTTTAAGCGGGGTTAATTTAATTTGGGGTTTTGGCTACATTTTTTAATGGAGTTATAAGATGTGTACCTGAAACAGATTGAGATACTTGACTTTTAAGCAGTTGTATTGTATAATATCATTATAGCCATTTAAATATGGATTGGACGTTAATTTTTTGTAGATTTTTGAAAGGATGTGTATGGAGGATGCCAAAAAATTTACTTGATTGTGGAGAATTTGCTCTAGATGAGAATTCGATTGCATTTAGAGTGATTAGGGACAGTAAGTTTTTATTTGAGTCAGTATGTGATTTAGAAGGTAAATATGATCATGAGACTCAAGCTAAAAAACTTGGAATGAGCCTGAATGAATATGTCCGCGAATACCGGAGAGATTATGGAAAAACTGCAGATATGACATATGATATTGAGAATAGCATTTATGGTGATTGTAATTTACGTTTCTGGGCAAAATATCAAATGACGTATGTTTTAAAGATGTCAATGGCAGCTGCTTATACTCGGGATTATATTATTGAAAAACCTAAAATAGAGGACATAAAGATGCCTTTTCCTGCGGTTATGGCAGTAATCGATTTAAAAGATTTTCCTGACGGAGAGAGACATAGTGTCTCGTATATTATTTGTAAAAGAGATAAGAGTAGATTTGATGTTTCAGCTATTGTCGATGGAGAGGTTTTTTATTTTCCGATTTGTGATGAGACAATTGTTAATTTTGTAAGTGAGAGGTTTTCTGAATATGGGAACGATTCTTTTACGAGGACTTATCTGAATTGGGCTTGGCACGTCATTTTGTTTCTGGCGGCTTATAATCGTAATCGTAAGATTGAAGCTGTAAGACGAATTAAGCTTAAGGGTAAAAATGGTGTCAAAGCAGAATCATCTGATTATTTTTTTGGAGATGCAACTTACGAAAGAGTAACCTATACTTCAGCTGAAAAGGAGGGGATTTCTGCGCCTGGATCTGCTTTAAGCGTTGAGAGTTTGATTCCGCCTAGTGAGCGTCAAGAAGAAATTGTAGTTCAAAAAGGAATGCATAAGTCTCCGAACCGTCATTTGGTTTCTGGACACTATCGGACTTATTGGACGGGAAAGGGCAGGAAGACGCCGGTTAGGAAATTTATTGAAGCATTTGAACGTGGTGGTAAAGTGGGTGATAGAATAGCTCCCAGAGTAAAAATCTACGAGTAGTTGAAACCCTCGCTATTTGCGAGGGTTTACTTTTTTCTCTTGAAATGATATAATGAGAGTATGATAACAAAAGAGAATAAAGACAAGGCTATTGCCAAGGTCGCCCGAAATAAGGCGGATGTTGGTTCTCCTGAAGTTCAAGTTTCGATTCTGACGGAACGGATCAAAGAAGTGACCGAACATGTCAAGAATAACAAACATGACTTTATGGCCAAAAGAGGTCTGATGCAGATGGTTGGTAAGCGAAAGAAGCTGCTGAAATATCTGGAAGAGACGGATTTTGAGCTATATAAGAAGACCATCAGTAAATTAGGCCTCAGGAAATAGAATTTGGCAAAATACTTCGTTAGCGTTTGCGCTACGCAGGGGACGTACAAAAAGTACGTCCCCTTTGCGTTGCTCAACGCTGCCTCGTCTTTTGCACAAATTCTATTCCCTGAAGAAAATGAATTTTGGCGGGTTAGAAAAAGCCCGTCGGTAAAACCGGCGGGTTTTTGATTAGAAAGGAGAATTATCTAGCTCTTTTTGCAAATAATTGACAAATTTTGCTACATCGTCGAAATTTAAACTATTTTCTTTCAGTGATATATATAAATCTACGACGTCTTCTCTTTTTGGGTTTAGTATCGTTTTTAATGACGCTCCGTTATCTGTAAAGAGAGTGGTGGCAAAGAATGCCGCTGATACTCTTGCCACGAGATTATGTTTATACTTATTCTCTTTCTCTTCTGGAATCGCTTTCAGCTTTATTTCGACTGCTGTGATTCGTCTTTCGTCATTGAAATGAACGTTTAAGTGTACGATATTTATCATACTATTACCCCCTATAGTAATTTACTATAAGCATTAACTTATCACCTATATTATAGCACATTTTGCGAAAAAATGCAAGGTTTGGTATAATAATTATTGTAAATTAACATTTGGGAAGACGGCAGATATATCTGAATAAAGCGTTTATAACATATTTCCAGGACACGGGTCGCTCGCTCCCGTCGACCAAAGGTCGTCCGTCGGGCGTCGCCTCGATACGGAAAGCAAGCTTTCCGTCTGCTCGGCTCCTGCGACGGTCGTCACGGGGACCAAGCCCTAATTCTCGGTCGTGACCTCCGAAATGTCCTGAAAATAGTTATAAACGCTTTAGTCGATATACCTGAAGTTTTCCCAAGAAAGGGTATTTTTTATGGATATTATTAATCCAAGCGGTAAAAAAACCGTGCAAGTTTCGACTGATTGGTTGGGACGTAAACTCACTTTAGAAGTGAATAGGGTGGGATTCCGTTCGACTTCTTCAGTGTTAGTGACCTATGGCGATACAGTAGTACTGGGGTCAGTGGTGGTTGGAACTAAGCCTGTAGTGCAAGACTTTTTCCCTCTATCTATTGATTATGAGGAAAAATGGTATGCGGCGGGTAAGATTTCGGGCTCGAAATTTATTAAACGGGAAGGTAAACCGGCAGATGAGGCAGTTTTAGTTGGGCGTTTGATTGACCGTCCGATTCGACCTCTGTTTCCAAAGGGTTATCGTCAGGAGATTCAGGTAGTTTGTACAGTGCTTTCAATGGATCCAACGTTTAGACCAGATTGCGTGGCGATGATTGCGGCTTCTTCGGCTCTGATGAATGCCGGAGTGCCATTTGATGGTCCAGTAGCGGGGATTAGAATTGGTAGAATTGGTGGCGAATTCAAAGGATTTTTGTCTCCTGAAGAGCGTGAAACTTCACCGATGGACCTCGTGGTAGCCTGTAAAGATGGTAAAGTGATGATGGTGGAAGCTGGCATGAAAGAAGTGCCAGAAGAAATGATTATTGAGGGCATGCACTGGGCAGTAAAGAATGTCCAACCAGTGTTGGATTTACAGAGAGAATTAGCTAAACAGGTAGCAGCTCCTGAGCAAGAATACGAGTTAGTGCTTCCTAGCGAAGAAGTGACAAAAGAGGTAGAAGAATGGACTAAGGGTAAATTTGGCTCAAAAGTGCGTGGTAATGTAATAGAAAGAGCACACGTTTTGGATGACCTGAAATATGCGATGCATGATGAATTTGCGCTTTCCAAGGGGCAGGGCGAGACGGATAACGAAAAAGTAGAGTGGTACGATGAGAATTTGAGAGATGTATATGATCAGGCGTTTGAACTGGCGGTGCATAAAGAGGTTAGGAGGGGAATTTTAGAGGAAGGTGTACGACCGGATGGGCGAAAACTTGATGAAGTGAGGCCGCTAAGCTCCCAAGTATCGATTTTGCCGAGAGTGCATGGCTCTTCACTATTTACTAGGGGTGTAACTCAGGCGATGAATATCGTAACTCTTGCACCACTTTCTTATTCACAAGATGTAGATACGATGGAAGTAACAGATGGTAAGCGTCGTTATATGCATCATTATAATGCGCCATCTTATACAGTGGGTGAACCAGGCAGAATTGGCTCGCCTGGACGACGGGAAATTGGACATGGCTATTTAGCAGAAAGAGCACTCTTACCAGTTCTACCGTCAGAGGAAGAATTTCCTTATGCAATTCGTTCAGTGACGGAGATTATGTCACAAAATGGTTCAACTTCGATGGCGGCAACTTGTTCGTCTTGTATGGCACTCATGGATGCAGGCGTGCCTTTGAAACGACCGGTTTCTGGGGTAGCAATGGGATTAATGGTAGATGTGCCTAAGGGAACACCAATTGAACCTTCTGATGTAGATAAGGCTTATGTCCTTACCGATTTGATGGATGCAGAAGATTTTGCTGGTGATATGGATTTTAAGGTAACTGGTACGACTGAGGGCGTAACTGCGCTTCAAATGGATATGAAAGTGCATGGTCTACCTGTAGAAATTATGGAAAAAGCTTTGAAGCAATCGCATGAAGGTAGGATGTTTATTTTGAAACACATCTTGAGTGTAATCGACAAGCCGCGAGCTGAGATTTCTAAATATGCACCAAGAATTGAAAAGCTGATGATCAGTCCAGATAAAATTGGGGCGGTGATCGGTAAAGGTGGTGAGATGATTAATAAAATTACCACAGAGACTGGTGCAGAGGTAGACATTGAAGATTCTGGACTAGTGACGGTAGCTGGGAATGATCCGGAGAAGATTAAAAAGGCCTTAGATTGGATTAAGGGCTTAGTTGAAGAGCCGGAAGTAGGTAAAGTTTATGAAGGCACGGTAGTATCGATTAAGGATTTTGGTGCGTTTGTGAATATTTTACCAGGAGTAGATGGGATGCTTCATATTTCGCAGATTGTGGAAGGCCGACGGTTGAAGAAAGTGGAAGAAGTATTGCACGTAGGTGACACGGTGAAGGTGCGATTAGTGGCGATTGATCATGGGAAATTGTCGCTTTCGATGATTGGTGTTGATAGATAATTTGCTAGAATAAATCGGAGTATGCTCCGATTTATTTTTTTGTCTAGAAAAATGTGATAAAATAAGTTTAAGTAAAAAGGGAAATACAATGGATAATCAAGAATTAGCGAATAGAACGTCAAATCTGGGTGGAAACACGGACAGTTCTAGTGGTTTGAAGCTTGGATCGACAGAATCTAAGAAAAAGTTAAATGTGCCAGCAATAATTCTCGGTATTACTACTTTGTTATGTGCGGGAGCGGCGGTGTTTTTTGGTATTAATTATTTCAGTTCGGATAAGGGGGGAAATGAACAGAGTGGTGGTGGAAGTGGAAATGCCGAGCAAGGTGGGGAAGGCACAATGGTAAGTGCTAGCAATATAGCTCAGGATTACAATGAAGTTAAGCAGATGATGGAAGGTATTGTTGATGAAATTGATGGCGCTTGGGGAACAGTTGGAAATAGCTACGGATTGGTTTATAAGCCAGATGGAATGAATACGTTTATTCCAATGAAATTAGATTTGAATGTGGAAATTAGGAGTAATAATAGCGGCGATGCGAGCGAATCGGCTACAAAATCTAAACTTGAAAAAATAGGCTTTAGCGCGATTGGACAGTTACCGGTTATGGGCTCAACTGGGCCAATAATCCAAGGATATTTGAATTCCGAAAAAAATATTGTCTGTGGTTTATATTCGGAAGGGACTTATCAAAATCCGAATGATCCAAATGATGGCTATGATTCAGCTTATTTGGAATGCGCAAAGACGGATTGGATTTGGTTGACTGATGAAGAAAAGCAGTTAGCCAGTGCACTTGAAAAAGCTTATCATGATAAGACTGGTGAGTATCCGTCGGTATTATATGGGCTCGATGCAGAAGTAGAAGATAGTACAGTTGAACCATATCAGATAATAGATGTAGCAATTGGCGGTGGCTATGCTAAGTTTTATCGGATTAGCCCAGAAGCGGAATGGCAGTACTTTACTGGAGGGCAGACATTGCAGGATTGTAGTGCTTACGACACGGATGATTTGAAAAAGGCTTTTTCGGGTGAAGCTTGCTATGCGGAAGATATGACAGAATCGAAAGTGCAACCTTAGCTATAGTTGCTTGATTAAGATAAAGATTATATAATATAAGAGTATGGAAAAGATACGGAATTTTTGCATCATTGCGCATATTGATCATGGGAAATCCACGATTGCGGATCGGATGATGGAGCTCACGGGGACGGTAGCGAAGCGCGAGATGAAGTCGCAGCTACTCGATTCGATGGAACTAGAGCGTGAGAAAGGGATTACGATAAAGCTAACTCCAGTGACGATGCATTGGAAAGGTTTTATCTTGAATTTGATTGATACGCCAGGACATGTGGATTTTTCGTATGAGGTATCGAGGTCGCTTGCGGCGGTGGAAACGGTGGTTCTGGTGGTGGACGCGACGCAGGGAATTCAGGCGCAGACGCTCGCGAATGTGTATTTAGCTTTAGAACAAGACCTCAAAATTATTCCGGTGATTAACAAAATTGATTTACCGGCGGCAGACGTAGATAAAGTTGCGGCACAGATAATGAATTTGTTAGGTTGTGAGCGAAAGGAAATAATTGAAGTTTCTGGTAAGACTGGCGTAGGCGTGGATAAAATCTTGGATGCAATTATTGATTGGGGGCCAGAGCCAAGGTTGTTTCGGGGGCTTCCGGAGGTTACGACCGAGGATGAGGGCGCGAGCCCCGTGACGACGGGAGCGAGCGACCCGTCCCCTGAAATAATCCTTGGCTCTGGGCCTACGAGGGCATTGATATTTGATTCATATTTTGATGATTATCGGGGCGTAGTCTTGTACGTACGGGTATTTGAGGGGGAAATTCCGAAAAATGCTGAGATTTGGATGATGGGAACAAAAACCAGAGGCGAGGCACTTGAGGTAGGTTTTTTGACTCCAAAAATGACTCCTCAGGAGGAATTAGAGGTAGGAGAAATTGGCTATATCGTGACGAATTTGAAATCAACCAGGGAAGCGCGAGTTGGTGACACAGTAACACTTTTAAAGAATCCGGCGGAAGTGGCTTTGCCAGGCTATAAGCATGTGGTGCCGTTTGTATATGCCGGGTTTTTCCCTGTTTCGAACGATCAATATAAAGGGCTAAAAGAGGCGATTGAAAAACTAAGTTTGTCGGATTCGGCGCTAGAGTTTGAGCCGGAAAATTCACCTATTTTAGGGTTTGGACTTAGAATCGGATTTTTGGGACTTTTACATTTAGATATTATTAAGGAGAGACTTGAACGAGAGTTTAAATTAGATTTAATTGTGACGAATCCGTCGACAAATTATGAAGTGGTAATGAATAATGGTGAGGTACGAGAAATCAAATCAGCGGCGGAGTTACCGGATGCGTCGGAGATTTTGGAAATTCGAGAGCCGTGGGCAAAGGGGGAGATAATTTTGCCGAAACCAATGATTGGCAATGTACTAAATTTGATTAACGAGAGACGAGGACATCAGACTAATTTAAGCTATATTGAAGATCGGGCTATTATTGATTTTGAAGCACCGATGGCGAATTTACTTACGGATTTTTATGATCAGTTAAAGTCGGTGACGTCGGGCTATGCTTCATTTAATTATGAATTAAAAGGCTATCAAGCAGGGGATTTGGTGCGGATTGATTTTTTGGTAGGGGGACATAAAATGGATGCATTATCAGTGGTAGCACATCGGGCAGAGGCAGAGGCGATTGGCCGAGACGTGACGAAAAAGTTGAAGGAGATCATTCCACGTCAAAACTATGAAGTGGCACTTCAAGCGGCGATTGGAGCGAGAATAATTGCGCGAGAGACGATTGGTGCGTATCGCAAGGATGTGACAGTCAAAATTCATACAGGTGACCGAGATCGCAAGGCGAAACTTTTGAATAAGCAGAAACGAGGCAAAGCGCGAATGAAGAGATTTGGTAAGATAGATATCCCTGCAGAAGCTTTTACTGTGATGCTGAAAAGAAACTAAAGGCGCTTTTCTGTGATACAATATAGATTATGAAGAAGAAATCTCTATCTCTCTATATTATCATATTTATGCTAATTTGTCAAGTTTTTGCTGTGGTGGCCCCGGTGGTGGCAATTAATGAAAAGAAAGAAGAGTTAATTAAAGAGCGCTGTGATACGATTAAAGATGGTCTAAAAAATGTGCAGCGGGAAGATGCGAAAGTTCGGGTGCATTTAGGCAGTAAATATGAGTTGATTTTGAATAATTATATTATGCCTCTCAATGTAAAGCTAGTGGAGAAGAATCTATCAAATGCGGATTTGGTGGAAAATCAGAATAATTTTGTGGATGCTAAGACTACATTTTCAAATGATTATATTTCTTATCAGCAGCAACTAGAAGAACTCGTGGCGATGGATTGCAAAGAGGAACCAGAAAAGTTTTATGATAAGTTAGTAAAGGTACGACAGAAACGAAAGACAATGGATCAGGACACAATGCTGCTTCGGCATTTGATTTCTAAACATATACGGTTGGTGACAAAACTGAAGGAGAAGATTTGATGGAGAATGGTGGTTTGAAGTTTCGAATGAGGGAGGGATCGAGAAATCTTTTGATTCTGGGATTAGTTTCTATTGTAGTGGCACTTGTAACAACTGGCGTAAGCTTGGCGGTCTATCATAACTCTGGTGATATATATCTTGATCGGTCGCGGCCAGGGTTTTTGCCGGACGAATCAGAAATCAGCGACGACAATAAAGATGAAGAAGAATATGATTTTGGTAAAGATGGTGAGTTGACGAATGAAGGATTGACGGAATATTTGGAAAGATTATCTGCTGAAGTTGAGGAAATTGACGAATATGAAAAGCCTTTTGATTCAAAAGTGCTTTCGGACGAAAAGTTTGGTATAGTGCCAGAAGAAGAGCCTGACGATAAGAATGAGGAAGGTGCAGAATAGAATAGATGAAGCTTGCTTTTTTTAACAAAAGGGCTTATACTAAAATCGGAGAAAGATATGACTAAAAAACGAGACAAATCGATCATTTTCGGACTGATAGCTTTGGGAGTATTTGCGATGGCGATGGTACTCACTATTATTGGAATGTCTCAGACGATGAAAGCGATAGATGAAACGGCGATTTCTCATTCTCCGGATGCGATCTTGGCGAGCGCTGGGGTTTCGGATCAAGAGGACGTTTTTTTGTCAGTGATGTATTTTGACCAGAGATCTGATGAATGTGTAAATATATATGATCCAACTCTTAATGAAGCTTTATCTAAAAGACAGTTTGGTTGGAGTAATTGTGAATACTATAATAAGGCGGTTGAAAAAGGCTTGGTAGATTATAATTTGGGCAAGGATTATCTGCCAGTGGCTAAGGGTGGTGAATTGACGCCAAATAAAGGTATGAATGATTTGACGCGTTGGTTTGATGAGGTGGAAGGTAAGAGTGCTAATTATATCGGAAATTTGAAGTTGGATTATAAGGCTGCAGGAGCGGAGTTTTCGTTTTATAAAAGTCAGTTTTATCCTTTGGATGAGGTGGAATTCAGCCAGGGTGATGTGGTGAATGAGGACGGACATAATCATCTGTTTACGATGAATTTTGTGGTGCCATTCACAGTGCTAAAGAGTGGAAATGAGAGCTTTGAAATCACGGCGGATGATGATACGTTTGTGTTTGTGGGCGATAAATTGGCGATTGATATGGGCGGTATACATGAGGCTACAACTGGGCGATTTATGATTAATGAACAGGGTGAGGTATATGCAAGTACACAAGATGAGGGCCTTGCCTATGCTGGGATCACTTTGGATGATAGTGATGGCTCGATGGTGAGAATATTTCATGCGGATCGCGATGCAGATGCGTCAGTGTTTAAAATTAAGTTTTCCGGTATGAATTTGGGTATTACTGACGCGAAGTTGGCAAATCGAAAAGGCGAGGGTTTACAGATCGCCTACGATCCGACGGATCCGACATATGTGGCTCCGCTTGGTGAAAGTATGATAGTGAAGCCAGATAATACTAAAGGTCTTGTAATAATGGCGACAATTGAGGGTGTGTTAGTAATGGCTTTAGCAGTGTTTACAGCTTTTTCGATTAAAGGTTTGTTAAAGAATAAGACAAATAAATAAACTATTTTTTGGGTTTACCGATATTGGCGGGACGGCCGTAGTCTGGTAAAATGATGGGATGCCTTTCCCCGTGATGATCGTAAAGCGGAATGTTTAGTTCGTGAGCGAGAGCATTAACTACACTAGCGCCAATGCGAAGACCAGTAAACGAGCCGGGGCCGGACATGAAAATAATTTTAGTGACGTCCTGCCAGGTTTTGCCATTTTCAGTGAGTTTCTCTTTAATGAATTCGAGTAATTTTTCGGCAAGATCATTTGCGAAAATATGTCGATATTCGTGGTCATTCAACTTTAAAATGGTTTCCGGAGTACTAGTGTCTAGAAACAATTGTAAGGTACTTTCGGGGGACGGGTCGCTCGCGCCCGTCGTCACGGGGACCAAGCCCTCATCCTCGACCCTGACGGGTCGTCCGCTGGGCGTCGACTTAGTATGAAAAACTTTGTTTTTTATGCTTCGTCTCCTACAGCGGTCGGTCGTAACCTCCGGAAGCCCCCGAGAAGTACCATTACAATTGTTTCTAATTATTAGTTTCCGGGAATTATCATCCTGCAATTTGATCGAGATAGTGATACGATTTTTGGGTAAAATGTTTTGGACGGATTTTCCCCATTCAACCACGACAATCGAATTGTCCTTGATGGCTTCATCTAAATTATTGGCCATGAGACCAGGATCTTCGAGACGGTAAAAATCATAATGGACGAGTTCGCCGTCGTGAGGTAAAGCGTAGGTTTTTGAGATAGTATAGCTAGGACTGGTAACAGGGCTGTTGATGCCAAGTCCTTTGGCAAAGCCACGTACAAAAGTGGTTTTACCGGCGCCGACGTCACCGATTAGTTCAATGACGATGGCCGCATTGGATGGGCTTGCCTGCGTTTTTTTCTCTCCTTTAGGCGTGCTGTAGTTATAAACTTGCTTGGCAAAGCGTGTGCCAAAGGCTAGCATTTCTTGTTCGGAAGTAATTTTCATTGTATAATATATTATATCATGAATATATATATATCTGGAATATCAGGGACAGGGATGGGGCCGTTGGCATTGATGGCAAAAGCGGCGGGACTGAACGTTTGTGGATCTGATTTAGCAGAAGGAGCAATTTATAGCGAGCTAGAAAAGGCAGGGATTGAAATAAAAATTGGTGAACAGAACGGCGAGTTTTTACAAGAAAAGTTAAAAGAAGGAATAGATTGGTTTGTCTATACATCGGCGTTATCTAAAGATCACCCGGAATTAAGGATGGCGGAAGAATCCGGTATTAAATGTACGAAACGAGATGAACTGACAGCGTTTTTGGTAGAAAAACTGGGACTTAAAATGGTAGCAGTAGCTGGAACGCATGGAAAAACGACTACGACAGCTATGATTGTGTGGGCAGCTTTAAAGTTGGGGTTACCGGTGTCGTATATTGTAGGAACGACACTCGGTTTTGCAAAGTCGGGATCTTATAAGAAAGGTGATAAATATTTCGTTTATGAAGCAGATGAATATGACCGGAATTTTTTGAAATATCATCCGTGGCTTTCGGTGATTCCGGTGGTTTCGTACGATCATCCGGATATTTATCCGACGAAGGAAGATTACTTAGCAGCATTTTCACAGTTCGAGGCCCAATCAGAACAGGTGATTAAAGAGGGCGTGAAAGCAAAATTTGGTTTGGCTGGCGAAGTGAGAAGGCAGGATGCTGCGCTAGCAGTGGCAGCAATTGAACAGATGATAAAAGATGAAGGAAGCTCCTATGATCTAGCCGAGTTAGTGAAAATACTGGATGAATTTCCGGGTGTTGGACGGAGATTTGAACGGATTTCTGACGGAGTGTATTCGGACTATGCTCATCATCCGGAGGAAATTACGGCAACAATAGAGATTGCGCGTGAGGAGTGTGAGAGGTTACACAAAAAAGGTGTGGTGGTGATATATCAACCTCATCAAAATACCAGACAGTATGAAGTACGAGATCAGTATTACGGGGCTTTTGAAGGCGCAGATAAAATTTATTGGTTGCCGACTTATTTGACACGGGAAAACCCGGATTTACCAGTGCTAAAGCCGAGCGAATTAGCGGGGGGATTAAAAAACCAGGAGATAGTTAGTCTAGCGATTTTGTCGCCAGGATTAAAAAAAGCGATTGAAAAAGATTTAGCAGAGGGGTATATAGTGGTATTAATGACGGCTGGTCCAGCAGATGGGTGGCTAAAGAATAATTTTAGAGAATAAAATTTGTATTTTAATTGTGGTTGTGGTAATATCGGTTGTATGAAGGATGGGTATACACAAGTTGTGGCTAGGACGTTAGGGCTGGTTTTTATGCTCTTTTTTGGTCTTATTAATGTTGGGCTTTGCTTTGCCGATGGCAATAGTGGCCATGGTGGTGGGAACGTCAATGGTAATACGAAAAATGGATGTATGTATAGCAAGACAGTAACGACTTCTAGTTGTAAAGATGGGACTGGTCGGGCTAGTTGGCATATTTATAAAATAAAGAATGTGGCGAATACTTCTGGTGGGCCGAAGTATAAAAGTAGTTTGTTATCGAATGGTGGTTGGAGTTTTTCAAACTCAGATCTTAAGAAAAAGTGTCCAGCTTCTAAGTATAATTATTACGTAGCTTTTGGCTGGGATGGCTGGAATGGCAGAAAAGACAATTGTAATAAAGATAGTTTGTCATGCAAATTGAATGTTCCAACGCATTGGGGCCCAGTACATCGAGGGACTTATATGTTAGCGAACGGAAAGAAATATTATCCAAAGTATAATACGCATTCCTTGCATACGGCTAAACAGGTAATGGATGCGGAGGAAAAAGGCACGAACTTCAATGGTTGGAGATTGAATGAAAAAACTGGTGCACTTGCTTTATATAAAATGTGGAAGCCGGATGCTAAAAGTATACCTAATAGTGTAGGATTTTTCTGTGTTTCTTTGAAGAAAGTAACTTTGAAGGCTTATGCCGTAACGACTACGGGTGAATATTTGAATGGTGGGAAAGTAATTAGCAGTAGCAAAGTATATAGCGGGAAAAAGGCGACGGTGAAAAAGAAAAAGATTTCGGGATATACTTTTAAAGGTTGGCGGAAAAAAAGGAAATCTGGTAGCCTGAATCCAAAAACGACAAAATATAGCGAGGTAATACAAAAGGACACGACGGTTTACGCTGTTTATAGTGAAAATAAAAAGGTGGTTCCAGACAACGAAGAAACTAGCGTGATGATAGAAGTTCGCAATAAAGATGTGAATGATTATAGTGAATTTGACAAAGAGGTGTTTGCGAAGCCTGGAGATGGAATAGAATATAAGGCAGTTTATAGGCCTGGTGTGCAGTCGGCGTATGCGACTAAGGCTGATGTTGTAAAAGTTAATGGGTCTGAGGTGACTAATAATGGAACTGTGGGGTCATCCTTTAGCGAATGGAAGAATGGTTTTAGTACGATTGGTAGAAAATGGAACGAAGCTTTTTCCTTTATAAATGGACATGATATCGAAGAAACAAGATTAAAATCAGGAAGTATTGATAATAATGACGTGGGGTATAAATTAGATGAAAAAGCGGAAACGAATTCGCGAATTAAAATAGTTCCAAAGTCGGTAACTTTTGATAAAGAGGACGATAAGATTGTGGCTGACATTAATACTGGTTCAGTGGACGATGTAGCTTATGTGGCGGTGCCGTATAATTTTGAAACTAGCGTTAAACTAGAGCGCGCTAACGAAGATACTATTGTCTATGCCGGGGAATCTAAATCAATTAAGACTGAGTTTAAGATAAATGGTAAGACTAATGCAGAAACAACTAATGACGAAAATGAAACTTATGCCACGCGAGCTGATAATGTGCTCAGAAAGATTATAGTTTATGGCTCGGGTGATGATGAGTCGGGTGATCCTGGTGAATCAGAAGAGTTCAGTGGTGATAGCACTTTGAGCGATCATGATTTTTGTGAATATTTTGATGCGGCTGATTGTAAGGTCGAAGATTATGGCAGAAAGAATTTTGCAGCCTACGAAACTGAAACAAACAATAGCGGGTCATTTAATGCGTTGGATTTAGATGCGGGTTCGATGGTTTGTGTAGCGCTTGCGATGTACCCAGCGGATAGTGGTAGCGATGATAACTGGAATGATAATGTAAATTATGGTGAAGACAATGCTTGGCGAATTTCGAATTCAATATGTTATACTGTGGCGAAAAAACCTAGCTTGCAAGTTTGGGGTGGTAATGTTTATAGTAATGGGATTATTAATACGGCTTTAGCAAAAAAGAATAATATTGCTGGCTATAGTGATAGGAGAGCATTCGGTTCGTGGGGTGAACTTGGTCTGATTACTAGTAAAAGTGTTTATGGTTTTGCGAGTGGGGCGAGTTTAGGGTATCAATCGAGTAGTCGTGGTGAGCCTTGGCCGAGTTATAACCCAGTTTTGAGTGACGATGATACGAGAGGCAATAACGGGTTGGTGACAAATGGTCAACCGGGTCCAGGCGGGAATGAAATGATGAGTAGCTTTTGTGTACTAAGTCCTTTGACATTCCCGAATCAGGGTTGTGGAACTAGCAGTATAGAACAGGCATTATCTGGTAAAATGAAGGGTGCGGAACAAATCAAAAATAATAAAGCCGCAATCATTAAAAAATTAATTCCTGATGGCGAAAAGGAGACAGTGTCTGCGGTTAATAATTTGGATGATGATAAGGATTATTACTATAGTAATAAGGATCTAGTTTTAGAAGAATCGACAATTACACAAGAAAATGTGGTAAAAGTCGTACATTCGGAGGAGAATATTATTATAAATGGAGATTTAAAGTATAATGATATGCCCCATAACACTTTATCTAGTGTACCAAAACTGATGATTTACGCAAAAAATATTTATATCAAATGTAATGTTGCTAGAATCGATGCGCTACTGATGGCGGAACAAATTGTAAAGACTTGTGTACTTGATGATAATGGCAGTGTACCAGAAGTGTTAGGTGAGGAGAGATCAATTACGCAACTTAAAATTAATGGTGCAGTGATTGCGAATGAGTTAGACCCGGATAGGACTTATGGCGCGGCGACTGGGGCAAATTCAATAGTGCCAGCAGAAATTATCAATTTTGATCCAACGTTTTATTTGTGGGCTGGTAGCGACGGAGAGGTGGAAGATACGGTTTCGGGTGGTTTGATTACGGCATATACACACGAGCTAGCTCCAAGATTTTAGAAATAACCATAAAAATTATTGAATTATATTCTGGTTGTGGTAATATAAATGTATATGAAGTTTGATTTGGAGGGGCTAAAGCATAAGAAGCTGATCGTAGCACTAGCTTTTCTGTGTTTTGTCATACTTGTTTTGGTAATTACAATCACGGTAGTTACTTTAAATAGTCATGAAGTTGATGAAGAACTTGAGCCGGAAGAGCAGGGTGAGTGGACTGGTCTTGAGGCAGAAATATCGATGGTAGAGTCGGTGGGTGAAGCAGTGGGAATTTATCAATTATATATTGATGCTGCGGAAACTGAGGAAGAAAAGATAAATATTTATAATCAAAGGATTGATTATATTTTACAAAATGATGATGAGGGGGCTTATTCTGAGCAAGCGGTTAAAGATTCAATAAAAATATATGAGCTTGAACCATCAGTCAGCACGGCGGTCCAGGCTGCGAACGTGGCAGAGGATTTGGGTGATAAAGAAACAGCAAAAAAATATAATAAGATTGCTGATGAAAAAACTTTAGAGGAAGGCGGTGAACCGGAAGGAGAGTTGAATGGGTAAGAAAACCTTTTTAAAAGCTAGCTTGGTTTGTTTAGGTGTTCTGCTGCTCGGCATTATTATTGATAATGGAATAGTAAACGCAAAGTTTAGTAGTAAGAAAGCTTGTTTAAACGCGAGTGGTGGTAGGAAAGATATTGCATCGGTGGATTGGGCGTGTGGAAAGGAACAAAGTAATGGAGCAAATTCCTGTGCGCTTTGGATTGGCGGAAGCGACTCGAAGGACACTACTATTAAGGTTGATACGCAGAAGACTAGCGGTAAGATTTCGATAAAGTTTTGGGGAATGTGTACTCAAGCAAAAAACCGGACAAGTCGTATTTGGGTTAATGAAGATAATGGCTCAATTAATGATTCTGGCAATTTGAATCGTGGTAAATGGGCGCATCCGACTAGCAAAAATACAACACTAGACATCGCAAAGTTTATTAAAGGCGCAGGAAAATGTCCTAGTAGTAAATGGGACGGTAAGATTTGTAAGCATGAAATAAAGGTTGGTGGCAAAATATATACTGAGTATAAGAGGAAGGTGCAGGTATGTCGTCGGAATGGGGCGGCTTCTAGTTGCAAGTCATGGTCTACGGCTTGTTCTTGCATGAGGCAGACGATTAAGCTACGGATTTTGAAGGGCGGCTATTTGACGGTACAAGAAAAAAATATTTATAGTAACCACAATTTAAACAAATGGAGCGCTGGATATGGTTCTGGTTGGGTTACAGCATCTAAAAAGGGAAAAAGTGGTAATAAGTTTATTGGTTGGAAAGTAACTAAGGACCACGCTGTGAAAGGAGTTGATTATTTAATTACAAGAACTTCAAAAAAAGTAGATAGTAAGACTTATACTACATATCTAGATTCTGATAGTATCAGTAGTGCAAACGTAATATATTACAACGATAACGGTAAAGAAAAAAGGATTTATAGTAAGCTTCATGCAAATCTTTCTGGGGGGAACAAGACTGTCTGGGCTTACTATGCGCCGATTTGTAAATTAACCATCAAAGCAAAGAAGGGGACCACTATTACAGTTGAAAGGACAGGCGGGTTTTATGCTAAACATCAGATGATGTCCGATGGAGGTAATATTTATCGGGGAGATAAATTAAAAATTACGGCGACCAACTATAAGAAGCTTTATTTAAAGTCTGCGACAAAAGGTACTGTGGAATGGGAGTCTGGAAAAACCTATAAAGTGAGTGGTAAGACAAATGATAAATGTGAAAATGTGAAAATATCTACTGAACTTGATGAACCCATAGTAGACCCTGTAGGTAGCGGAGCTGCGATAGAAATGATGGTAAAAAATGAAGATGTAGACGATTATAATGACTATTTAAAGGAAATCTATGCTAAACCAAGTGATAATCTCGATTTTAGGGCAAAATATAATCCGTTAGTGCAAGAGAATTATAGTAAGAAAGCAGATGTAATTCGAGTTGATGGGAAGATAGTCAATCATGGTGATCAAATAACTGTTGGTCCGGCTTGGCCAAGTTGGAATAATGCTTTTGGCACATTAGCGAGTTGGAGTGGTGGTTGGAATAATTGGTTTATCTTTACGAAGGGTTCTAAGACTGAGCAGGAAAAGCACAGCGCTTATGTAGTAAAGGGCGATGATGTAGGCAAGGACTTAGAAGAGAAGGCTTTGACGAACCATTATGCTAACACTAAGATAACGCCAAAGAGTGTCGATTTTCCCTACAAAACATATCCAAGCTCGGTGACAGTAAGTTATAGCGGGAGCGGTTATACACCGAAGTCAATCTCAATTAGCGGAATTGGGTCTGTGAGCTGTTGGTCAGGAACATCTTCTTCTATAACTGTGCAGTATAGTTGTCTCAGTGGAACTGGTGGTACACGATCTCTTACGATTTACGGAGAAAAGAAAGAAAAGGATAAAAATGGTAAAGAAGTTATAACTACAAAGACTTTTTCTACCAGTATTTATTTGGATCCTGAAGTTCTTCTGGTGGGTTCTGGCAAGAAGCTTGAGGCTCTTATTGATACGACTGCGATTGAAGATTCTGCACATACGTATGTGCCATATAACTTTGAAACTTGGGTGCAGATTCCGAATGATGAAGAAGAAATCGTATATGCTGGCGAAGGGGCTTCTGTGGCATATTCGTTTGGTCTAGACGAAAAGAGCAATGATGTGACAGACGGTACTTATGTGACGAAGGCGGACCAGGTAA
The DNA here is from genome assembly GCA_017514905.1 of Candidatus Saccharimonadota bacterium. GTDB lineage: Bacteria > Patescibacteriota > Saccharimonadia > Saccharimonadales > Saccharimonadaceae > Nanosyncoccus. The sequence goes on along the minus strand of JAFWIK010000011.1, from coordinate 15,709 downwards.
AAAGACAATTGATTATGTATAGGGATGATTTTGAGTCTATAGAAAGTGAGGGAGGAAAACTGGACGAGGCTGGAAGAAATGCAAATATTTGTTCTCAATTCTATGGTATCGATGATAGTGAGGATTGTTGGGTTCAGAATGAGATGACTAGTACGGTGCAACCAAGCGCGTCGGGATTAACTAGCTATCCGTTTAATATGGTAGATTGGAACGCTGGTTCGAGACTTTGTGTTTCGGTGGCAGTCTTCCCGGCTGATAGTGGTAGAGATGATAACTGGAATGATCTTGATTATAAGGATAAAGATGGTAATAGTGCATGGCAGGTTTCGAATTCTAAGTGCTATAAGCTAGCCAAGAAGCCGAGTCTGCAGGTATGGGGTAGTGGTGTTTATAGCAAAGGGAATATCAAAACTGCCTTAGCGAATAAAAAAATTGTTGCTGGATATACTGGTGGGCGTGTGTTTGGATCTTGGGGCGAGTTAGGCGTAATAGCTAGTGGTACGGTGCAAGGTTTTGGTAGTGGTGCTAGTCTAGGTTATCAATCAAGTAGCAATGGTGAAACTTGGCCAAACTATCGACCAGAAGATGGTGATGGAAACAACGATTCTATTAGTAATGGCGGTCCTGGCGGTGCTACTACGACAAGCTTTTGTATATTGAGCCCTTTGACTTTTGCAAATCAAAGTTGCAACAGTGGGACTGCGGGCGGCGTGGGGTCTACGTCAGCTACAAATACGATGAAGATTGACAAAAAAGCAGTGTTAGATAGTTTGTTTGCTGGCGATAGTACGAATACAAGTTGTTCTTCTAATGCAACTGACATTAGCGATCCTGGAACCTATTGCTATTATAGCGATGATAATTTAACACTTGGTAGTGTAATAATAGATATTGAAGAAGGTGATGGCAATCCAGAAATAGTTGATTATGATTTTGATGATGATATAAATAATGCTGAAGAATGGACAGGAGATGATGATGAAGAAGAAGGTGAAACATGGGATGATGATAGTGTTATAAGCGGAGGCAATAACGACTCTGGTAACGGCGTAGTTATTACTGAGGCTGGTTTGTCTGAAGTAGGTGGCGCTATAAAGCGGGTCCATTCGACAAAGAACGTCATAATCAAGGGTAACTTGAAATACAGTGATAGTGCATATCAATCATTCTCCCAAATTCCAAAAATTGTAGTGTATGCGGAAGGTGATATTGAAATTGATTGTGCCGTGGAACAGATTGATGCGCTTTTGATTGCGAATGGGACTGTGAAAACCTGTGCAGATTCTGACGATTTAAATAGTAAGAGTAATTCCAGACAATTGACTATATTTGGAGCAGTAATTGCAAATGCTTTAGAGCCGCGGAGGACTTATGGTGCGGCAACTGGAGCGAATTCGATAGTACCGGCAGAAATAATTAATTTCGATCCATCACTTTATTTATGGAACAGAGTTTCTGGCGAAGGCGAAGGGGCGATTACCGGTGGATTAGAGGCAGCTTACACTGTAGAGATTTCGCCGCGACAATAGACGCGTGTTATAATAGGGGAATGAAGGCAAAAACTCAATTTGTATGTCAGCAGTGTGGTGCTACCTATGTGAAGTGGGTGGGGCAGTGCGCGAATTGCAAAGCTTGGAATTCTTTAATAGAACAGGTGGTAGAGCCGGAGTTAGGTAAAAAAACAGCGATAGAGAAGGCTAAAGTAAGCGGAAAGAAGTTAGATTTTGTGAAAATGTCGACGGTGGTGCCGTCGGACGCGAAGGCGAGGTTATTGACAGATTTTAACGATTTAGATGTAGTACTTGGTGGGGGAATTTTGATGGGGTCAGTGATACTTCTGGCGGGTCAGCCGGGAATTGGCAAATCTACACTTTTGATGCAAGTATGTGCGAAGATTGCAAAGAAACGGAACGTGCTTTATATTTCGGGCGAAGAATCGGCTGGACAGGTGAAACTACGTGCGGTGAGATTGGGCGCAGATTCGGAAAAACTGAGTTTTGCGGCTTCGACTAGCGCTAATGATATTGCGAAAACCATTGAATCAGGTGAATTTGATTTAGTAATTGTGGATTCGATTCAGACGCTAGCGATGGATGAGATTTCTTCGGCGCCGGGAACGGTTTCACAAGTGACGAATTCGGGGAATCTAATTATTCGGGCAGCGAAGAAGACTGATACTGCGGTGGTAATAGTTGGGCACGTGACAAAGGAAGGAACTTTGGCTGGGCCAAAGGTACTAGAACATTTAGTGGATGTGGTGCTTAATTTTGAAGGTGATCGATATGGTGGATTCAAGACGGTGCGAGCGGTAAAAAACCGTTTTGGCTCAACGAATGAGGTGGCAATTTTTGAGATGCTAGGGTCGGGTCTCAAAGAAGTGCAAAATCCGTCGGCGGCACTACTGGCTGAAAGAACTAATACGGACGGGTCGATTATATTGGCGACTCTGAATGGAAACCGGCCAATTTTAGTAGAGATTCAGGCGCTCGCGACGAAGACGAATTTTGGCTATCCAAAGCGAACGGCGAGTGGGTTTGATTTAAATCGGTTGAATCTTTTGATTGCGGTACTAGAAAGACGAACTAAACTGAAATTATCAGACAAAGATATTTTTGTGAATGTGGTAGGCGGGATGAAACTCAACGATTCAGCAGCGGATCTGGCGGTATGCATGGCGATTGCATCGGCGGTAGCTGGGAGGAAACTAGACGAAGATTACGTGGTATTTGGTGAAGTAGGATTGGGTGGGGAAATTCGGTCGGCTTTTCGAGCTGATCAGAGAATCGCAGAGGCCAAGAAACTTGGTTTTAAACACGCGATTGGGCCGGTGACGGTGCATGATAAATTTGTGGTGCCGGTGAATGACCTAAGGGAAACGCTTATAAAATATATTAAATAGCAAACACCCTAATTTATTTGCGAGGTGAAAATCTGAAAAAATAATTTGATGGAAGCCTTCCGGTATTTCAGTACCGGCTTTCCATCACTATTTTTTCGAATTTTCAGCCTTGATATGCAAATAAATTAGGGTGTTTGCTATAATATATTTATGAGAATTTTAGGAATTGACCCGGGATTAGGGATTTGCGGATTTGGGCTGATTACGACTTCGACTAGAGCAGGAGCAAAGGCACTTGATTTTGGCGCAGTGACAACGACAGTGGATGCACCGTTGCCGATGCGATTAAAGGAGCTGTACGATTCTTTAGTGGAGGTATTCGATGAGACGAAGCCTGAAATGGTGGCAGTGGAGAAACTATTTTTTTCGAAGAATATTACGACTGGGATTGCAGTGGCGGAGGCGAGAGGAATTGTGCTTTTGGTGGCAGAACAAAGAAAATTGCCGGTTTATGAATATTCGCCAAACGAGATTAAAAAGTCTCTGACTGGTTATGGAGCGGCGACCAAAACACAAATAGAAGAAATGGTGCGAATTCATTTAAATTTAGAGAAGAAGCCAAAGCCAGATGATGCGGCAGATGCTCTCGCAGTGGCAATTACGTGTAGTTTCCTATATCAGGAAGGCCCAGATGATAAATATAAGTTTTCCAATTCGCGGAAGGTGGTAAAATAGAATTATGATTGCACATGTGAGAGGAAAAATTGAAGAAAAATTTGGTTCAAACGGATTGATTATTGATGTAAACGGAGTGGGATATGAGTTAATGGTACCAGTGACAGATTTTGAAGCGTGCAATTTGGGAGAGGAGAAGAAATTTTATACTTATCATCAAGTGCGGGAAAATGCAGAGGAACTTTATGGTTTTTCTTCTTTGACGGCAAAAAAGATTTTTGAACTTTTGATTAGTGTGCAAGATGTAGGACCGAAGGCGGGGATTGCAATTATGTCACTTGCAGAGGCGGAAGAAGTGCGAAATGCGATTGCAAATGCAGATAGTGCTTTTGTGGCAAAGGCGGCAGGCGTAGGTAAAAAGTCGGCGGAAAGAGTGATTGTAGATTTGAAAGACAAAGTGGGAATTCCTTCACATTATGGCAAAACGGAGATTAAAGTTAGAGCTCAGGAAGAGCCGGATGAAGCTTTGGATGCTTTGATTGCGTTAGGATTTCAACTGAAAGAGGCGACGGCGGCGCTTGAAAACGTGGACCCTAAATTATCAGTGGAAGAGAGAATTAGACTGGCTCTCAAAAAGTAATTATTCTGGGAGGGGGAACCAGTTGATTTGGCCGTAATTTGAACCGGTAACTGAGGCGACGGCGAGAAGTGGGTTGTAGGATTTGAATTTAGTGTTTTGATATTTGAGGTAGGAATTGGCAGCAAATTGCATTTGTCGTTTTTTAACTGGCGTGATAGCGTCGAGACCAGAACCGTGTGAATTGCTGGAACGATATTTGACTTCGGTGAAGAAAATTTGATGATTTTTGGCGGAAATAATGTCGATTTCATAGAAATAGGTTTTATGATTTCTAGCGATAATGGTGTGGCCGTTTGCAGTGAGATAATCAGCGACGGCAGATTCGGCTTGTTGTCCGATTTTGGTAGTGTTTTTCTTAGGATTTTTCGGTGCTTTGAAATTAGAAATGGATTTGCATGGTTCAAAGGATTTGCGATGTTCAGGTGTGAGACCGTATTTATAAATGGCGGCGACGTGAACTTTGGTGCCATAGCCGACGTGTTTTTCAAAACCATAGTTAGGATATTTAGTGGCGAGATTTTTCATATACTTATCACGAGCAACTTTGGCTATAATAGAGGCGGCGGAAACTTCGCGGATGAGAGCGTCGGCTTTGACACAGGTAGTGACGTAGGGTTCTAACGGGGTATGCTTGAGAAAATTGAAGTTGCCGTCGATAATGATCTGGGAAAATGGCGTGTGAAGCGCCTGAACTGACTTCACAGCACGCTTCGCGGCAAGACACAGAGCTTTTGAAATGCCGATTTGATCAAGTTCGCTTGCTGGCACCCAGCCAAGTCCGGAGGCGGATTCTGCCAGAATTAATTCACTGAGGGCTTCACGTTTTTTGGCAGTGAGTTTTTTAGAGTCTTTGAGTTCTTTAAACCAGGGTTTTTCGTCGGCGGGTAGAATTACGGCACCAACAACAAGCGGACCCGCTAGGGGCCCGCGTCCAACTTCATCAATACCAAGAATGGGCATTATTTAGCTTCTTCAGCTTTAGGTGTTTCGGTTTTTTCTTCGGCTTTTGGTTCTATGGTTGGCTCTTTAATTTTTTCAGTTTCGGCTGGAGCTTTTGGTTCTGCGGCTGGCTCTGCAGCTACAGTGACGTCATTAACGGCGACACGGTCAAAGCTTTTGCCGGTGAGACGAGCAGATTTACCGGAACGTTCGCGCAAATATTTAAGATTGTTGCGGCGAACTTTGGAACGTTTGACGATCTCGATTTTTTCTACTAATGGGGAATGAATGAGGTAAGATTTCTCGACACCTACACCAGAAGTAACTTTTCTAACTACAATGCGAGCAGTGTGAGATTCTTTGCGATCGACACGAATAACTACGCCTTCAAAAGTCTGGAGACGGAATTTGTTGCCTTCCTTAATTTTTTGGGTGACTTTGACAGTATCACCAGAGCGGACGTCAACGACGGCCTTCTTTTTTTGTGCATCACCAATTTCTTTTAAAATTGAAAAACTCATATTTTACCTTTACTATTAGACAATTACCTGTTATTTTAGCATACTTTGAGGAGTTTTTCAAGAGTTAACTTTTAGTTCATAAAATTAGTGTTATAGCTTGCAAAATATGGAGGGGTTGGAGGTGTGCATAAAACTAGTCAAGGCTATTAGACCGTAAAGCTTTATTATAATATTCCGACGAATAATGATTCTAAAATCTTGTGCACATTGGTTGTCGTGAAATTGTTTATGGTGGAAAAAACGCATTTAAACTAACTTGCCTAACTTAGTTTGAAAACGTATGTGAAGTAGTTCCGTTTGAATTGTGGCTGATTATTGAATCACCATTTTTAAAACTATGACTAGTTGAGCCATCAGAGTGATGTGAGGTCGAAAAACTATCGGATGAATTATGATGGCTTGAAATCCCATTAGAACTATGAGAAATAGAAGAGTTACCGAACGAGTGGATTATTGATCCATCAGAGTTGTGACTCGTGAAACTTTCCGTTTTATTACCGAGGATTGAATCGTCGTCATCATCATCGAACATTTATATTCTCCTTGCGTTATTTATACTAAGCATTATATATCAAAATGTGTTATAATTCCATATCTATAATAATAGATATCACAGGTTGGTTATGAATTTAAAGATCGGAATCTTGATTTTTTAAATCAACCTGATTTTTATATCCCGTTTACCGCTAAAATTCACCTTCCGAAACCAAAGTAGAAAAGTATCAATATTAAGCAAAAAAGATGCGCTTGATATAGTTCAATATCTTGGGCATCTTTTATGCGTGTAATTATACTAAACTTTCTAGAGCATTTCAAGGATTTCTTCAGATTTTGTTATAACGATTAGGTGACGAATTTTGCTACGGTGGCTTGCAAAATAATAATTAATATTTGAAAGAGCCTTAGTTTGATGCATTTTTATTCGTCTCAAATCAATAATTACGTTAGTCGATTGTTTTCTAGCGGTATGAAGATTATACTTAATCTACTTCATTTTTCAACCCCCTATCTAACTTTTTTATTTATTTAATCTATTCAATAACTCCGACCAGGCATCACTATAGTAGTCATCAAAGTATTTACCAGCCTCATCAATTCGCGCCCACTGCATTTCTTCAACCTCATCCTCTTGTATTTTTATTTCATCATTTAATGGCTTAGCAATAAATAGTAAAATCTCTTTATAAATAGTTCCGTTGTGTACAAGGTGCCCAGTTTTAATCGGTTTATTGTCAACAATCTTAACATCCAAATTAGTTTCTTCCTTGGTCTCCCGAATCGCCGTCTCGATATCAGTTTCACCATCCTCTTGGTGTCCTTTCGGAAATGACCAAAACAATTCACCGTTGTCATCTTTAGCACCAATCAAAAGCACCTTTTTATCTCTCAAAACAATACACCCACAACTTTTTTCTTTATTCATGACTTATATTATACATCAAAATATGTTATAATTTTATTCACAATAACAGATAGAAAGGTTGGTTTTGAATTTAAAGATCGGAATTGTAGGGTTGCCAAATGTGGGAAAATCCACATTGTTTAATGCGTTGACAAACGCGGGAGCGCTTGCGGCGAATTATCCTTTTGCAACGATTGAACCAAACGTCGGAATTGTGCCGGTGCCGGATGAGCGATTAGATGTGCTAGCTAAAATGTATGAAACAGAAAAGGTTGTACCTGCGACAGTGGAATTCGTGGACATTGCTGGTCTAGTCAAAGGCGCTTCGAAGGGAGAAGGATTAGGTAATCAGTTTCTAGCGCATATTCGGGAATGTCAGGCAATTTGTCATGTAGTGAGAGCCTTTAAAAATGGTGACATCGTTCGAGCGGATAATGTGCCAGAGGATGATATCATAAAACAGGCTAAAGATGATATCGACATTATTAATTTAGAGTTACAACTAGCTGATGACGAAACAAAAGCGAAGATTGCGGCGAAGCGGAAAAAGGATCCAAATGATGAAAACATTCCGTTTCTGACGGATAAGCCGGTAATTTATATGTTTAACGTAGATGAGAATGGCCTAACTGACAAAGATTTGCAGGAGAAACTGCACGACTTAGTAAAACCGAATGAAGCGATTTTTGTAAATGCGAAGCTAGAGGAAGAAATGTCAGACATGAACCGCGAAGAAAGGAAGGAATTCTTGGAGAGTTACGGCGTAAAGGATGATGCTCTGGGCGAGCTGATTAAGGCGGCCTATAAAACATTAGGTTTGCAATCATTTTTGACGGCTGGTAAAAAAGAATGTAGAGCTTGGACGATTAAAAAAGGTGCAACGGCACCGGAAGCGGCAGGAACGATTCATACGGATTTCCAGCGTGGGTTTATTGCGGCACAAATCTGCAATTTTGATGACTTAGAAAAATTAGGTTCAGAGCAAGCGGTAAAACAGGCTGGTAAGTTACGCACGGAGGGTAAGACCTACGTGATGCAAGATGGCGATGTGGTAGAGTTTAAATTTAATGTGTAATCTGATATAATCGGGGCTATGAAGAAAGCTTTACAAGTCTTTTTGTGGGTATTTATGATTGCTTTACTAGTGCTAGCAATTACAGCGACTCTGAATCGACAGTGGCTACAGGATTATTTTAGAGGTAGGTCATATGAACCTACGGGAGAGATGTTGAGAATTCGACAGGATTTGGCCTTGACGGTAAATGGAGAGTTTTTATTTAATGCATCACAGCCGGAATTAGATGATAGAAATGAGTTTAATGCGCATTGTAGAAATGGAGCGGATTCGGAGATTGCAGTGCTAGGCTGTTATGCGAACAATAATATTTACGTATATAATATAGAAGCAGAGGAATTAGATGGGATTAGAGAGTTAACGGCGGCACACGAGCTATTACATGCAGTGTTTGCGAGGATGTCGGAGACGGAAAAAGATGATCTGAAGAGCTTGCTGGAACAGGTTTATAAGGATAATAAAGATATATTGGAGCGGGATTTACAGACTTATGACGCTTCGGAACAGTTTGAAGAGCTGTATGTGAGGGCGGGGACTGAAGTGGCAGATTTGCCGGAAATGTTAGAGCTGCATTATGCAGGTGTATTTAGTGATCAAGATAAAATTGTGGCTTTTTATAATAAGTACATCGCAGTGTTTAGAAGGCTTGAGGCGAAAATGGCTGATTTGAAGGCAGAAATGGAGGAACTTGAGGCTACGATTGAGATAAAAAACAAGGAATATGATCAAAGGTTTGACCAGACAGAAGCGGAAGTGGAGGAATTTAATCGTTGTGCGGAGACAGAGGGTTGCTTTGAAGATGAGATGATTTTTGAGACGAGGCGAAATGTGTTATTGAGGGAACAGGATGCCCTGAAAGGATTACGAGATGAGATAAATACGATGATCGATCAATATAATGCCAAGGTGAACGAATATAACGAGAATGTGCTTTATAACGAAAAATTGAATCAGATTGTGAATTCGGCAAAAACTCCTGAGAAGATTCAGTAGAGTTTTGTGATTAATCTGTGCTAAAGGGGAAAAATTTGATATAATTCTGATATGAAGATGAAGGTACGAAGAGTTTCGGTGGTGACATGTGTGCTTCTTGCGGTACTGTTATTTTTGGTGACGAATCCGGCGAGCTACGAAGAGATTTTTACGCAAATACAAGATACCGAAGCAGAAGAAGTTGGGCCTATTAAAACTGGATCTGATAGCGATAAAAAAGCAACGGAAGTTCTAGCGCAGCTTGAGATAAAAGGTCGGGCGCCAAAGACTGGATACAAGAGGACGGAGTTCTATGATGGTTGGCCGACGGTGGAAGGCTGCTCTCTTCGGCAAAAGATTTTAAAGCGAGAATTAGGCGATTCGGCGGCGTTAGATGGTTGCAATGTAGTAAAAGGTGAATACGACGAGCCTTATACGGGCGAGCACAGGGTATTAAAGAATCGAGAGGAAGTAGGTAAGATTCAAATTGATCACGTAGTGGCGCTTTCGGATGCATGGCAAAAGGGAGCCCAGTATATGACACAGGAAAAACGTTATGAAATTGCTACGGACCCTTTGAATTTGCTGGCGGTGGACGGAAAAGCCAATAATCAGAAATCTGATGGTGATGCGGCAACGTGGTTACCGCCAAACAAGAAATTTCGTTGCCAATATGTGGCGAGACAGGTTTCGGTGAAATATAAATATGAGTTGTGGGTGACGGAAGCAGAGAAGAAGGCAATTGAGAAAGTATTAGAGAATTGTCCGAATGAGCCTGCGATTGGATTATAGTTGTGCTATAATAATATAAAATAAGTGGAGGAAGATATGAAAAAACTGTTTTGGTGGACGTTTGCTGTGGCGGTTGTATTGATAGTGGGGGCATTTCTTTTAGGACGGTTTGCTTTTCCGAATATACTAGCAGATTTGCCAGCGCCAGAATTAGCTGAGGGTGAGCGAGGGGCGCTCGGTATTGATAAAAATATCAATGAAAGTACAATTGACCAGTATTTGAATCGAAGCGATGCAGTGTATCGAGATTTGAGAATGCTAAAGGATCCAGGTAATTACGAGAAGATTGGAGGGGATTCGTATCTTTCTGGTTTTGTAGACGGATTTGAAGTCGTGCCGTATCCTTATATTGTGAATGTAACAGGTTTGCCAGAGGCAGTAGGCGAAACTTATAGAGGAAGGACGTTATTTACGACGGATGGGACGAACTATACGACAAATTATAAAGAATCCTTGGATATATTAGAAGCACTATTTCCGAAGGATAAGGTGATCTTTTTGATGTGCGGAGGTGGGGGGTATTCTGGTATGATGAAGAATATGCTAGTGAAGCTTGGTTGGGATGAATCGAAAATTTATGACGTGGGTGGATATTGGTTTTATGAAGGGGAAAATGACGTGAAAGTGAAAAGGGAACTTGATGGCGGTAAGGTTGTATATGATTTTTATAAGGTCCCTTATCACGAGATCGATTTTAACAAATTGACGGAAAAATAGAATGGCAAAAAAAGATCAGAAGCATAGTCGGAAAATTAGAACGGGTTGGTTGGTGGTTTTGCTACTTTTGGTAGTAGGTGGTGGAGTGCTATTTATGGGGGCGGTGAGCGGATGGTTTGAAGATGCGACGATAGTAATAGATACAGAATATGATTGTGAGGAAGAGTGTGATAAGTTTATGGATATTGCAGCTTCGGAATACGAAGATTTGATAAAAGCAAAGAAGTCCTTTGTGGTATTAGTTGATCAAAATGGATGTACGACGGCGGATCGCTTGAGAGGATTTGTTCAGAATTGGGCAGCAAAAAATGGCGAAAAGGTTCATCGGATTATGTTTGAAGAGATGAAAGAAACGTCGCTACATGAATTGGTGAAGTATTATCCGTCTGTGGTGTTAGTGGGAGAGGGCAAGGTGAAGGCTTTTTTGAGAGCAGATGTAGATGCGGACGCGGAAATATATAATAATGAGGAAGTGTTTAAGTGGTGGATGGACGAACACATTAGGGGAAAATAAAGCCTGAACTAGGTTGTGGAAAACTTGCTTAAGAAAAGCTTAAAAAACACTTGACAATGGAATGATGCTTATGTAAAATGGAAGTTGTTAAAGGTTATACATTTAACATAAATATAAACTAATTTCCACAAATGTGGAGGAGAAAAAATATGAAAAAATCATTAATTGCAGCTTCGGCTTCCGCAGTGGCGTTAGCTGCTATGCCTGTTTTCGGCGCATTTGCCGATATCACGGATAGTGTTACTGTCCAACTTGCCAGTGCTTGTTCGGTTGGGTCGTCGTCTTCTACGTCTGGCGCTGGTGCCACTCTTAGTGAAAATATTACCAACGGTGGTACTGTGACGTTTACTGCTGGTACCGATGGTGGTACGATTAAGGTTACTTGTAATGATGCTTCTGGTTGGCATATTACGGCTGTCGGTTCTGGTGATGATGCTACTGATAAGACTGCTATGAATGCTACTGGTAGTGCAACGGATATTCCAACGGTTGATACTATAAGTGATGCTTCTGGTTGGCAATTCCAGGTAACTGGTACTAATACGGTGGCTGCTTATAATAGCTTTAGTCGGATTCCTTCGACTGCAACTAAGGTTGCTGGAGCTGCTGCTGCTGTAAGTGAAGGAACCATTAACACTGGTTACAAGGTACACGCAAGCGCTACTCAGCAAGCTGGTTCTTACACTGGTAAGGTTACTTACACTGTAGATACTGGTACTGGTGACTAATAAATGTAAAAAAAATACAGTCTCGAAAGAGGCTGTATTTTTTGTTTTGTGTTATAATAGGGTTAATAAGTGAGGTGATATGAAAGAAGACAAGAAAAGTAAAATATTAACTTTAGTTGGGACACTTCTAATTATGATTGGGGTGTTTGCCGTAATTTTCCTTCTGATTATGACGAATGGTGGTGAAACGCGAACTTCAGATAATAGGGGAAATGAGTCGATTTCGGCTCTAGTATGCCGAAGTGGTGGTAGAGATGATAGCTTTTTCAAATCCGAATCGGCGAATAATATTATGAATGAGATCAAGGTGACCTTTGAAGGTGAAGAATATGATAAGATTTATTATTCTTATGAAGGAGTATATCGTGATACGGAGGTTGCGGATAAAGATGAAACGAGGATGCACATCGATTATGATGTTTATATGAGTGATAACAGTGTATCAGCATCTTCTTTGTCGCCTTCGTTCTCTGTAGTGAAGAACAAACTTCATTTGACTTTAATTGCGGATGAAAAGAAGGAATTTAATAAAGCGACGGCCGTGTTTTTCTATGTGGATGAAGAGACTGTTTCTGAATTTGGAAATTATTCAATGAGCGAAATGAAGAATTATTATGAATCAAAAGATTTCAGTTGTGGTGAAACTAAATAAATGATATAATGGAGGAAAAGGAGGTTAATGAAAAAATCTATAATTGCTGTACTAATAATAGTACTTGGTGGGTTGTTCTTTGGGGCGTTGGGTGTTACTGCAGAAGAAGAGGAGGAAAAGAAGGAGAACGGCACGATTATGACGATTTCGCCTCCTAGACAGAAGATAGTTTTGGTTCCTGGCGAGACATTCGAGGGATCGATAACGGTTTCGAATGCCGTGGATTCTAGTTCAGCATTAAAGTATTCGGTAACGATTGGATCATTTGGTTTGCATAAGGATGAAAATGGTAAATCTGATTATGAGGATTCTGATTTAGAGACAGTAACTGGCTATAATCAGATTATGGATTGGATTAAACTTGGTAAAGAAAAAGGTACAATAGAGCCTAACGAGAGCGATACGGTGCCATTTACGATTACAGTGCCAAGTGACGCGCCGGCAGGTGGGCAGTATGCGACAATTATCGTACAAAATGATTCGTCTGCTGAAGGATCAGGTGATGGTAGCGTATCTATTCAAAATGTAGTGAGGTTTGCTTCGACTGTCATTGCGGAAATAGCAGGTGAGACTAGAAGAAGTGGTGAAATTTTAGAGAATAGTATTCCGGCCTTTGTATTTAGTAGTCCGCTTCCAGCAAGCTCTACAGTGAAGAATAATGGTAATGTGCACACAGACGCAAAGTATTCTTTGCAGGTTTGGCCGCTGTTTAGTGATGAAGAGATTTGCACAAATGAGGAGGAGCCGACTGAAAGTCTGATTATGCCAGAAACAGAGAGATTACATGTAGAGGAATGTAACTTGCCGGCGATCGGAATTTATAGGGCAAAGCAAACAGTGGAAATTTTTGGCGAAAAATCGGTGATGGAAAAAACGATCTTTATGTGTCCTCTATGGTTACTATTCTTGATTGTGTTTGTGATTGTGGCTTTGGTGATTTGGATCGTAACTAAGACAAAAAATAAAAAATCGCATAAGCAATCAGAAAGAAAAGAAGAAGTTGCAGAATAATTAGACCGCCCGGAAACGGGCGGTTTTTTAATGATGGGACAATTTATTGCCATTCGTCTAGGCCTTTACCTAGGTATTTTAAAAAACCATTTTTGATGGGTTCGTTATGTAGGATATAGAGTTTCTTTTTAGCTCTAGTGATAGCCACATAAAAAAGACGTTTTTGGTCATCTAGAGCGATGTCGGTGGTTTCGCCAAAAACAGTAAATAATTCAGTATCAGGGTGAGTTCTGGGAATAACGCCTGGATCTGCTTCAAGAATGATAACAACTTCGGCCTCGAGACCCTTAGCTTTGTGTATGGTCATGATACGAATTTTTTGGTCGAACTCGTCTGGATTCATAATTTTTAAGGTTTTTAGGGCGTCTTTCAGACCGTTTTCTAGCTGCACCAAGGTAAGAGTTTCGACATTCATTTCGTTGTTGCGATGTAGAATGAGAATGTCGCTTGCGGAATGGTTCTTTTTGATGATTTCAACTATAATTTTGATATATTTAAGAGTAGTGATTTTGGGCGAATGAGAGAGTATCTTTGTCGCAATTGTTTTTAGTTGTTTATCGGTTTTATTGGCGCGTTTATCGTAATCAGTCTTAGCATATTCAATTTCTACTGTTTTTAGATTTACTAAGGTAATAGAGCCGGGACAGCGGCTAAAAGCGCGGAAATTACCTTTGTCGTGTAAGGCTTTTTTCATGAATTTATGGGCGGCGTGGATGATTTCATATCCACAGCGGTAATTGGTTGAGATTGTAAGGCGTTGGCTGTCTTGACCGAAGTACTTTTCAAAACTATTGAAGTATTCAACCTCGGAGCCAGCAAAGCGATTGATGGCTTGGAGGTCGTCGCCGACGACAAAGAGCTTAGCGTCTGTTGCTATGCTACGAATTGCGAAGACGGCAAAGAGAAAAAGTTGCGAAAAATCTTGATATTCGTCGATAAGGAGATATTTTTTGTGATTTAAGAGACTAACGGTTTGGCCACGTTTGGTTTTTATGAGTTGGCTGGCCCAAGATACGATGAGGTTAAAGTCGGTACCGTATTTATTGAAATCATTCAGTAAGAGATGTTTGTGATTGAGGAGGCACTGATGATAGCGGTTATAGCATTCGGTGCCGATCTCGATAAAAAGTTTTTCGCGGATTTTAGGTGAATGGGCGTTTAAATATTCTTTGACATTTTCGTTTAAAGAAGTACCGCTACCAAGATATTTTTGTTGGGCGCGGTTAACGAATTGCGTCATGAGCTTGGAGAGTTTATCGAGCTCGGCCTTTAAATAATTTGGTTCTTGCCACATATTTTCTAGAGTTCCATCGCTTGTTTCCCCAAGTAGGAAACTTTTAATTTTTGATTTCCAGGTGTTTTCTTTAAGCATTTGATCAATAATCATAGAAAGGTAACTTTCCTTTTGTTCGGCGAGGATTTCTTTACATTTTTCTTTGCCACCGCACCAGTTATAGACGACTTGGCGTGAAAAGGCATGAAAAGTGCTAGCAATTTTGACATCATTAATAACAGTTTTGCCGTTAACCTTCATTTTAGCGAGTCTTGCGTTGATTTCTTTGGCAGCGTTGGTGTTAAAAACGAAGATCATAATTTCATCTGGTTTTAAGCCCTTCTTAGCGACGAG
The DNA here is from genome assembly GCA_017514905.1 of Candidatus Saccharimonadota bacterium. GTDB lineage: Bacteria > Patescibacteriota > Saccharimonadia > Saccharimonadales > Saccharimonadaceae > Nanosyncoccus. Next base: position 605 of record JAFWIK010000011.1, on the reverse strand, counting down.
ATAAATGATTTTAGCTACGATAGTCCGGGTTTTGCCGGAGCCGGCGCGAGCGGCGACGATGGTACTTTTGCTATCGTCTACTATGGCTGCGGCTTGTTCTAGATCGATGACGTAGGGCTCGCCTTCGAAGGCAACGGACTCCTCAAACCATTTTTGGATAGATTTGGCGAGGGAATTTTTGGATTTTTTCATTGCTAAAACCTATCATAATAGGGGTAGTTTGACAACCCCCCTCTAAAAAGTAGAAATTTTTTAAGATTTTTGGAAAAAATTGAAATATTTTAGCAAAAAACTTGAAAAAGGGGGTTGATTTTTTAAAAAAAGTGCGATATAATGGAAGAAGTTCGACAAGTCGTCTTTTGCGACCTCTGTAAAAAAGATAAGAAAAGCGAGGGAATCTTTTGGGGTCGCTGAGCGACTACAAGGGGGTTTCTCTTAAACTTCTCTGTTTAACAATTTGAGTTGATAAAGATTTTAAAGACGGAACGAGCAATTGAATAACGATTGCTAGTTAAGTCAATGCATAAAAAGGTAATTAAGGGCACTGATAGTGGATGCCTTGACAATCAATACCGATGAAGGCCGTAGAAGTCTGCGATAAGCCT
>JAFWIK010000010.1 GCA_017514905.1 Candidatus Saccharimonadota bacterium | reverse complement strand
TACGATCATCGGCAACATGAGCTTGATCTATCCCACGGCTACGTGAACGTTCCATACTTCTCATATTCTTATATTATAGCATATTTATCGATTAGTTTTACTCGCATACTTTGATGATATAGTGTTAATACTCGGACAATTCGCCCCCACCAAGAGTATCTAACGATACTCGACAAAAGATTGGGACATTGTTCTTACGAATCAAGTCCAGTCGGAGCCACCAACACCATGATGCTTCGCTTACGCTCATCATCAAAAAGCATAGCTCCGGGCTGCTGCCAACGGAGCCACCAACACCCCACCTGGGGATTTTTTGTACCGATTTTACACGAAAAATGCGTCTGAAAACGCATTTTCGCCTCTATAAAATCGCCTGTTAATACCCTAAACAATTTGGTCTAATTGATAGTAACCTTATTAGCTAGTGACTAAATAATAACATGCATATAAGCACTACTATTGGAAAACAGACACATAATATAGCTAGAATCTTGAAATATTTTTTTTTCTCGGATTTCCATAACTTTTCTGCCGCAATGATTACGTTTAAGCATTATCATCGTAACTAAATCGAATATGGCACAAATTAATAATAAAAATATTAAACAAATATCAGCTGGAATAACTACAAAATAAATACCAGTTGGAATTCCAAATCCACTAAAAACATCGACCATCATTGAAAAAATTATAATGAAATATATGAATACTACGTTCAATACTCCTATAACTACTTTTTTAGAGTCATTACCACTCTTCCTGTTGTTTTTATGCTTTTATTATAGCATATTCACAAGCCAATTTCGTCTGGTTATCTTCTCTATACAGTGTTAATACCTGAACAATTCGCCCCCACCAGACCGTATTTAAATCGGCAAAATGGCCGATTTTTTAGTAGTGAATTTCTGTTAAGTTCCTTGCCAACAATAGGGCGCAAAAATTGTGCATTTTTACGACAGAAAACTGCAAAAAACATACATTTTGTCCCTGTTAAAATGTCTGTTAATACCCTAAACATTTTGATATTCCCCTACAAGAGTAGGTTAGCAAAAAGCCCCGACTGGCTGCCGGAGACTTTTTAAAGGTGCTGCGTAAGCTAACAGTTGTCTCAATCAATACTTTTAGACGAGGTTAAAAGTCATCTGACTCGTAACTCCGTTTTCATAGTATGTCTTGATGTAGGACTCCTGCTTGTCGCTCTCGGTGTAGCCGATGAGATGTTTTTCGGAACCGTGCACCAACCTCAACGATACAGACATTGTCTGGTACCATATCAGGGTTTTGTCAGCGAAAATCTCGTCAATAGAGTGTTTTGTCAGATACTTGACTGTTAGATCATTCTTAGGATCTTCGTAAAACGAAAGATCGAAAAGACTGATTTTCTCATCAAGATCGGTGAAAAGCCGAATCGTTGTGCCATTACCACCGAGCGTCCAGAATACCTTTGGCTCGTAGTAAAAAGCATCGAGAAGTCAAAATGTCAATAGTAAAGTTACACTTAAAGATTATCTTCAAGGTCATAGTAATAGATATTAAAAAAAGCATAAAGAGTATTGACAAATAATATTAAGTATGCTATAATGTGAATACTGCTCGAAACTGTGAGTAGTGCATCTTAAAGTAATGTTTGCGGAAAATCCGAACGTTTGTGTTGAAAAGATTTGGTAAAGAAGAATTGTCCTAGAAAAATCAAAAGCCTTTAGTCCATGAGAAGATTTATTTGAGTCTAAAGAGAAAAATTACCAACAAACACAAACAAAAGGAGGTACCATTATGGCACTCTACATCCACTACGGCTCCGCAAATTTCAACCCTCGTTATTTCGAGCAGGTCACCAACCGAGATCAAGTTCGAGTCAAGCCTAATGGCGGACTCTGGGCCTCTCGCGTTGATGCAAAACTCGGTTGGCGCAATTGGTGCGAAGGTGAAGAATTCAGGCTTGAAGACCTGAATACTTACTTTCGTTTCCTAATTACTCCTGCCGCAAAGGTCGCTCATCTTTACACAAGTAAAGATTTGGACCGCCTGCCACGTCGTAACGACTGCTTTGATCGATGGAATGAATTCTATCCGGACTTTGAACAGATGGCGAAAGATGGCTGGGATGCCATCGAACTCCATCTTTCAAGTACGGATAAGAATTGGGATAAAGATGGTCTGTATTGGCGACTTTATGGCTGGGATTGCGATTCAATCCTAATCATGAACCCAAAGATCATCTCACCCCTCACCCACATCTAAGCAGAAAAAGTCCCCGGCCGCCAGTCGGGGCTTTTTACTGCATCTAACATGGCATGTATTATCATAATTAATTGTTAGCTAACCTATCTGTTATTTCTCCTCTATACAGTGTTAATGCCTGAACAATTCGCCCCCACCAAGATTAAGCCTTCGGGCTTTTTTTAATCACAAGTGGTATCGCCAAAATTATATTCACAAATGACTGGACCCTCTTCGCTATTTATCGCAAAATCCTTTTGCATAGTATAGCCACTTCCAAGCAATTCCAACGCCCCCGCGATCGACAAAGCAAAATCATCATTGTTTTCTAATCTCGTTACTACTCTTCTAAACAAATCATTTGCTCTACCCGTAGAATCAACCTCTACCTGAACGCTCTTCAAAAATGCCAAATTCGTATTTGCACTTGCAGTCTCTTCCGTCCTTCCTTCAATCTTACTATTCGCACAGTTATTACCATCTGCACAATAGAACTCCAATGAAAAATCCGTCGTCGGTTTGCCATACGGCAAACTCACTACAAACACGAATGTATTATTATTCCTTGTGCCATCACTTTGTACGCCAGACGCGGCGTCCGCCTGACTTTTAATTGGAGATGGCAACTCTATCTCAGCCGAACACCAGAAATCTTCCTTATCATCGCATTTTACGACATATGGCAAATTCGTAGTCACTTTGTCGTTAGACTTAATCAAGGCATCTTTAGAAATTGTATTACTTAGACCATTCTTGGCGCCCTTATAATAATTCGTCTTGTCAGAAACAGAACCGCTATTAGGCACTAAATAAATCATTCCTCGGTCCGTACACCCCTTCGGATCATCACATCTCTCACCACCATACACAGTTGAATCAAAATCAGAAAGCCTGAATTCATCTCCCCCTGTCTGAACCATCGCAAGTGAAACTGTTGGCGGCACTGCTATACTAGAAGCCGATTTAAACATCCCACTTCCACTAGCAGAGTAGTTATTATAATGCGCATCTCTCGTATCAGAATACCAATTAATTTTTACCTTCTTAATATCATTCGCATTTACTCCGTCAAACTTCGCTTTAATTACTTTAGTTGGATTCGAAGAAGAAAGTGTTGCACGATAATCCACTAAAGAAGTTGCAATTTTAGTACAAGTATAAAATTGTTGCATATTATTATTAACGTTACCCTGTTTTATTTCTACGCCTTCATCAGTCGTCACCCGACCTAGTATATTTCCCACCATATTACAATCCCGCTTATTCGCTACCTCCACATAGTCAATAATGTCTTTACAGCTTACTCCTCCCGAAACCGTTCCTGCACCACCTTTGGCCTTGCAGTTCTGATAATTATAAAAAGCCAATTTTGCATCTTCTATCCCAGCCATCGCCGAATCATATGCCGACTGTGCCAGATCATCGTTCGAAGTTCTCGTCATTTCTGAAATAATCACCGCCGTAAAGCTAAGCGCCAAGACCATCAAAATCAAAGTCGCAAAAGCTACAATGTAAAACGAAGCGGCGCCTTTTTTAAACTGTTTTTTCATTTGCTTGTTCCTCCATTTGCCTGAGCAGCAAAATTAAATTTATTAATTGCGCAATAATCAAATGCCTCCGCACTTGCATTTTTTGTATCACTCGGTGGCACACAATAATCCCCAGATTTTTTCACATTAATTCCACCCTGAATTGTCCCGAGGATAAACGAAACTGAATAAAAAGTGTTCTCTAGCGTTTGCCCAGGTGTCGACGAGGCATTCAGGCTATAAAGCGCCAAACCATTGCTATTCCCCGACATCAAATCAATCGGCTCTTCATCAACTGTACTTATATCACCGCTTGAAATATCAATCAAATTACTATTATTTGCCATCGTACAAACCGCCCGCTCCTCATCCATTACCTTTAACAACTTAAAATTCGACGAGGTCTTAGCATTTCCCTCGCCATCTCTATACCTAAGCGATAATTTTTCTCCACTAATTTTGTAAGCATTTCCGTCAAACAAATACCCAGAATTCCAAAGGTAAGAATAAGATCCTGTACAAAATGCACCATATTTAACTACGTTATAATTAGTATCATTTTGTCTAAAAGTTCCCGTCGCTCCAGACCAACTGTATTTACAATCTTCATCACACAACCTTGCCTGAGCGTTTTGAATCGAATACCTCATGTCATCCACAATTTGCATGCCAACTGTATTCACCTGATCTAACACCACGCCACGATGATAGGCTGCAATCGTGTTTGAAATTAAAAGCGCCACAGTAATCGAAAGGACCGAAATAAAGACAATCGAAAGTGACAGTTCTACCAACGTAAACCCATCTTTTCCTTTCATTTGCCGCTGATTCCTTCTTTTTCCCATCTCACTACTTGCCACAATTATTATTTTCGTCAAAAAACACTTCAACACCTGCAGAATTTTTTGCATCTAAGCGCAATCGCACATCTGCACGATTATCGCTACCATCCGTACCATCCGTACCATCCGGCTGCACACAAAAATCCACTGTCTGCAAACTAAAACCATTATAGTTAGAACGTCCTAATTCCAACATGTCTTTTACGCTTTTTCCAGCCCCTAAGGCGCTATTCACATTGATCGCTTTATCCGTTTTTGCATAAGTATACACAGTACCAGACTTCGGATGCCTTATCACTAGAAGTGCACCCTTAAATAGTTCGAATGGTCTTCCCGCAGTAGTTTGAATTAGAGCTCCCCATTTTGGCCGATATGATTCCACAATTCCAGCTGCTACCACACTATCGCCGTCTTTCATCACTACATTTGCACCAATCCGACCCATTCTCAAAACATCTAGAGCCCTTCCATTGCTCACATCAGTATCAGCCTTACCAATCACGTCATATACAAAAATTTCATCGCTATTTGCAATGCCCTCCTCACCGAAGGTTACCAGTTTACCATAAATTGCTGTTTCAGAATTTCCCTTCCCTGCACTTTGCACATTCATCACTTCAGAATAAATATTCCTAAGAAAATCTGCAAAACTCTGCACTGAATCATTATAACGCTGATTAAAAATCGAACTCTGCACCCCAATAGTCACACCCAAGAAAATCAAAGCCGTTATCGCCAAAAATAGCGAAACTTCAATTATTGTAAAACCACGCCTAAACATAAGCATACCCTCATTATACCATAAGATTTTTAAAACAAACAATAATTAATTATTTGGAAATAGATACATCATCCATTTTTCAAAATTCGTGTAGTCTTTCTCTTCAATAATTTTCTGAGCAGTTACATGTTTGTTTTTCGCTTCCGCCGAATTCTCTGGCATTACCACCATTTTTTCGTCTTTAAACTTTTTATCCAAATACTTACGTGCCAATAATTCCTGATATTCCTCTGACCGATAGTATTCATTCTCTAGCTCTGCCGTGTCAACTTCCACGCTAACTAATTCTAATTCCTTCTTTTCTTCTGTCAATCTTTCAGTCAATTCCCAGTTTCTAGACATCGCCGATACTGACTGATAAGTCCACAGCAAGCATAGCGCAATCGCTAATACCAAAACCACATTTTCTACCGTCAAAAAATCATGTCGCGTCACATAGTTAAACTTCCGAATTTTATTCTTAATCCCGTTCACACTTACTATTATAGCATTTTATGATAAAATAAAGTAGCTGGGGGTATAGCTCAGCTGGTCAGAGCATGCGTCTTATACACGCAGTGTCTTTGGTTCGAATCCAAATACCCCCACCACACATTTTACAAATACGCGCAAAAAAAAGTAGGACTCGTTCTTCGAATCGAGCCCAGTAAGATCCACCAATTATTTATGACGAATATTAGACTCGTTCCACTAACTTTAGAAAACTTAGAATTTACTGAGTTTATTTTGAAGATGCGCTTAGATGATACGAATTACGATTTTTATCAGGCGGATGCAGATTTAGAATCCGTAAAAAAATGGATAAGTAAAAATATAGCAAATAAAGACGATTACTTTATTATCCTGAACGACGAAAAAATGGTGGGATATTGCGCACTATATGACTATAACTTCGAAAAGAAATTCGCAATGCTCAGTATCGGATTATATGGTGAAGACGCACGCGGAAAAGGCATCGGCACAGCGGCAACTAAGCAATTAGTAAAATACGGCTTCGGAAATCGTGGCCTAAAAAGTATTCGACTACTAGTAAGCGAAGGAAACCCAGTCGCAATTAAAAGTTACGAAAAAGCTGGCTTTTTGAGTTTTGGTACGCAGCCGGCCAACCGTCCATACAATGGACAAATGTTCGATTTACGTCGAATGGCAATTATGAATCCAAACCCTTTAGCTTAATTGGCTTCTTTATATGCCGTTAAAGCCTGGTTAATTAAGCCCCACCATAATAATCCAAAGATTCCTCAGAATTTCTCACATCAACAAAAATCGCCCCTTTACGGGGCGATTTTATATAATGTTTATATTATTTTTTCTTAAGAGTGAGGAACCCGTTGCGTGGATTCTCACAAACCATGCGATCAGCAGGCAAATCACAAGGAGTACCCTTACCGCCTTTTTCGTCCTTAGTGAAGAAATAGATCGTCTGAGGCTTGCCGCCGCGTAGAGTTACTTCAGATTTATGTAGATAGTATTTCACACCTTTACCGTTGGTATGTTCGTAAGCCATTTAGCTTTCCTCCTTAAGTTAATATAATCTTATCTTAGGACCTCAAAGGCTAATTGTCAAGAGGTTTTTTCCATATTTCAAAAAAATCATGCGAAAAACAGAGAGAGTCTCAGTATCACCCAAATCAATCCTCTAATCAAAATCACAACAATCACTACAATTGTTATAAGAATCATAAATCCAGTAAGGGTTGGCGCCCATATCGGCGAAGCATAATTCTTACGATATAGTTCCGTCGAAGGCAAACTCGCAATTATCTTATCTTGCAGCTCATCTGCCGCCGGATATTTCTGAATTTCCCCCATCATACAATTGATATAATTCGCATCGTTCCAGCTCCACCCATTCGCAATCGCCTGCGGTCTACACACTTCAGATGCCAGTTGATAGACGTTTCCATTCGGATTGCTATCCGATCCAATCGTTTTTTCCGCTTCTTCAAGCGCCGCGTTTGCAGCTCTAATATACTGGTGTTCTAGGTAAAACGGCCCAGTCCCAAAAGTCACACGTTGTTCTCCATTCTCTTCCACTATATTAATTACAATATTCGAAAACACATAATCTTTTAGCTTTTCCAAATTGTCAGAAATCGCCTGATCATCCTCTGCCGCATCCGCCTCTAGTACCGCATCACGCATCTCCGTCATCCGTATATGATCTAGCCTGAGTAACGTCGCATCAGCAAATAAAACCGGCACCAAAATCAACAAAAGCTGCCAGGTTTTAATCATACGAAGCTTAATACGCCCACGCTTTTTCATATTAAGATTATAACATCTTTATGCTTGCACGTTTCAAAAATCTTTGCTAGAATAAACTCTGTCGCTTAAATTTACATACAGTGGGTGCGGTCGAATAAGCGAAAATTTAAGGAGAACATTAGATACATGCGTATCAAAAGACAAAAACGCGATAATATTCGTGAAAAGTCAAAAATTGCTCCTGCCGATTGGCTAGAGTTTATCGAAATCTAATTAAAAATAGCCTCCAAAGAGGCTATTTTTAATTCATATCTTAATAGCAATTTATTTCTTCTTATCCGTATCTTCTTCGCCCAACTTTGCCTTCACAATTTCTTCAAATAACTCTATGAACTCATCGCCTGCCTTACCTTCTTCCCAACTGATCGTCTTACCGTTTATCTCTACACTACCCGCCTCGCTCCATTTGATCCATTGTCCATCAATATAAAACGCTGGCGTCGCTTCGACTTCAATTCGCTTCGCAATGCCATTATCAAAACCAATCTTTTTTGCAACCTGATCGCTCACCAAATCCCGCCTGAATTTCTCTTCATCCCCTCTACCATCAGTAACTTTATTAAAGTATTGCACAAACATATCCGTTCTAGCCGAGGACGACAAATCTTCCCACTCTGACTGTCTCTCAAAAAGCATATCCGCATACGGTTTCCAATAACCTTGAATCCCTGCTGCTTCCGCTGCCGATGCCGCCGCAGTACCATTTTGATGATAAGAAAGTAAGAAACTTCGGTACACCACCGCCAACTTGCCATCAAGCTGCTCTACCATTTTATTCACTCTTGGATTAAGGGATGCACAACCCGGACATTGATAATCAGCATATTCAAAAATTAAAACTGGTGCATCTGCCGAACCTTTTACATGATCACCAATATAACCGTTATCCTTCGTCGGCTCAATCACTGAATAAAAATCATAATCATTAAAATTAGTCGCTTTATTATTCCCATCTATAATCATAAAAGTCGCTATTGCAAGTGCTGCTGCAACTGCAATTCCGATCACTAAACCAATCACCGAAAAACCTCTCAATTTTTTCATGAATTACTCCCTTTCTAAAATAATGTTATAATAATTATATCATGTTCGATAATTTAATGCGAAAAATTGTCCATTGGCTCGATCCCAAATTTGAATCTTTTCGCGATCCAGCCCCCACCACCCCCAAGCCGCAATATACGCCTCATTCCCTTGCAGATTTTATTGGCGTTTTGCAGCGCACACCTAAATCAATTTTGAGCACTACCGACCGTAATCGCATCGCTGCTATTATGAGCTTTAATGATCGTACTGTCGGCGATCTCATGGTCCCTAAAAAATCCATGGTTTTCGTCAATAGCAAAGACATCTTAGGCCCACTCGTACTCGATAAACTTTATAAATCCGGCTTCACCAACTTTCCTGTAGTCGACAACAATGACAAAGTAAAAGGCGTCATCCACACCGAAGCATTAAACGCACTCGAAATCAAAAAAACCGACCGTGCCGAAAAGTATCTCGACAAAAACGTCCATAATCTCCACGTCAACGACTCACTCGAGTTCGCCGTCGAGGAGATCGAACGCACTAACAGTTATTACTTCTTCGTTTTAGATGAAAACGACTCGCTCGCCGGCTTCTTTACTACTCAAATGCTCCTAGATTATTTATTAGGATAAAAATGTGTTATAATAACAGATATGAGAATTTTAGCAAATGAAACAGCAAACTATCTAAAAAAAGAAATTACCGTTTCCGGTTGGGTTAATTCCCGTCGTGACCATGGCGGTCTCATTTTTATTGACCTCAGAGATCACACTGGTATCATCCAACTCGTCGTTACTCCTGATATCAAAGATGCTTTCAAGCTTGCCGAATCTGTCCGTGACGAATTTGTCTTAACTGCGACGGGTACCATGCGCGAACGTGCTCCCGAGCTCATCAATTCAAATATCCCCACTGGTAAAGTCGAATTAGTTGTAAGCGATCTCAAACTCTTAAACCGCTGTGCCCCCCTACCAGTCAATACTCACGACGATGGCGAAAAATCCTCCGAAGAGATCCGTCTCAAATATCGTTATCTCGACCTTCGTCGTCCTTCTATGCAAAAGATTTTAAAACGCCGCTCTGAATACTATCGTTTTGTCCGCGACTACATGTACAGTAAAGATTTCACCGAAATCACCACTCCAATTCTCGCTAACTCTTCGCCAGAAGGTGCTCGCGATTTTCTCGTCCCCTCTCGTCTCCATCCAGGCAAATTCTATGCCCTTCCTCAGGCTCCTCAGCAATTTAAACAGCTCCTCATGGTTGGTGGTGTCGACAAATACTTCCAAATCGCCCCGTGTTTTCGCGATGAAGATCCCCGTGCTGATCGGCTTTATGGCGATTTCTATCAACTCGATATGGAAATGGCTTTTGTAGATGACGGCGAAACCATCCGCCAGGAAATCGAACCGTTGTATATTAACCTCGCCAATGATTTTGCTCACAAAAAAATCGTTCTAAAATCTGAGCCAGCCAAAAAATATCTCATCAAAAATTCATCGATCCCCCGCCTTCCCTTCGACGTCGCTATGGATCTCTATGGGACCGACAAGCCAGACCTCCGCTACGGCATGGAGCTAATCGACTTAACTGACGCCTTCAAAAATACCGATTTCAAAGTCTTTCAAACTGAGTGCGTCAAAGCTCTCTGTGTAAAAGGTGGTGCCACTCTTACTCGTCGCGAAATCGATGATTTCACCGAAAAAGCCAAAAAGCTCGGTGCTGGCGGCCTCGCCTATATATTATATACAGATGAAGGCGCCAAATCTCCTATCCTCAAATTTATGTCAGAAAATGAAATCAATTCTGTCCAAAAACAAACTGGCGCCAAAACCGGCGACGCTGTCTTCTTTGGCGCCGATACGCGCACACAAGTCAACAAAGTCCTCGGTGAACTTCGCATTGACTTTGCTGACCATTTCAACCTCAAAAATCCCGATGAAATCGCCTATACTTGGGTTGTCGATTTTCCATTTTATGAATGGGACGACAAAGCCAAAAAACTCGACTTCGGCCACAACCCCTTCAGTATGCCAAAGGGCGGTCTCACGGCTCTCGAAAACGCCAAAACCGACACCGACAAACTTAATCTTAGAGCTGATCAATACGACATGGTCATGAATGGTTACGAAGTCGCTTCCGGCGCCGTTCGTAATTACAATCCCAGCATCATGTATAAAGTTTTTAACATTCTCGGCTACAATAATGAGTATGTCGAAGCTAGATTCAGTGGCATGCTAAATGCCTTCAAATTCGGCGCACCTCCGCACGCTGGTTGTGCCCCTGGGCTTGACCGCATCTTCATGGTCCTAGAAGGCGTCGACAACATCCGCGATATTGTCGCCTTCCCCAAAAACGGTTCTGGTGTCGACCTCATGATGAATTCCCCATCCCCCGTCGATCGTTCTCAACTCGACGAGCTCAGCCTCGCCCTCCTCGATTCGGATAAATAAAAATCAAAAAATGAAACGGAATTCACTTCCGTTTCATTTTTCATACTAAGTTTCTTTTACTGGACTTTTCTTTATAAAGAAAAGTCCAATCTAATGGTAGGGCCAGTAGGAGTCGCATCGTAGATTCGACTCCGTACAAAAAAAACGCCTTTAGGCGTTTGGTAGGGCCAGTAGGAGTCGAACCTGCATTATATTCTTAGAGGGAATATGTCCTATCCATTGAACGATGGCCCCATTTGCCGAACCAGCATCAAAAACCGCTAACCCAGCAACTTTACATTATACCTTATTTTTCCGGTTTTCGCAATTTATAATAAATCGACGGTGCAAATCGAATCGGCGCCAATATTTTTTGTGCCTTGTCTTCCATTTTTACCAAATTTTTCGTACCAAATACTTTTTTAAGTCCCCGGCTTCTAAAATTCGACACCGACAAAACCTTCTCGCACTTAAATCCAGTCTTATCAAATATTTCTTCCACATACTTCGGATGATAATTATAAAATCCATCTGCCGAAATATCTTTATAATTCGCTACCTTTTTATCAAATGGATTTACATCAGATTTCCGTAATACATACCGTGCCATCTTTGGCAAAGTCCTTTTATTTGCCACTTCAATCACGGCCACCCCACCCGGTTTTAACACACGATAAAGTTCCGCCATCGCTTTATCCATCTTTTTCAAATGATGCGTCACTCGCACCATCATTAATCCATCTAATTCGTTATCCCGAAACGGTAATTCATAAATATCTCCCGCCCTCGTCTCAACCTTATCACCATAAACTTCTTTCGCCTGTTTCAATTCCGACTTCGAATAATCAAAAATATAAACCTTATGCGCTCGTTTCAAATACTCACCAGCTAACCTACCATATCCGCCACCGATATCAGCGAATTTATCCATCCGCTTCGGCAACAATTTTCGGATTGCCATCCGATCCGCTTGATCTTCATATTCTCGATCTGCGTTTTCCCAGAATTCTTTTTTATAATCATAACCATTATAATCAGAAACAACTTTTTCACTCATACAAACTATTATATCACACGTGAGACTTCTTGTAGAGTCGTCTCGCCCCTTAGTGCTGCTAATATGCCCTTTTGCTCTAGGGTCAACATTCCCATCTTTCGTGCTGCTTTTTCAATTTCATCCGTATTGATGTCCTGTACGTCACCCCGAATAAACTTCTGAATTTCTTCTGATACAATCAATTGCTCCATAATCACCGTTCGTCCAGCATAGCCAAATGGCTCCGCTTCCGTCGCCACCGGATCATAAAGTGTTATCTCATTCAAATTCAATCCAGAAAGTTTCTCTTGCGGAACATCCGAAAGTGCTTCCTGAATATACTTTGCCTCCGCTTCCGTCGCCGGACGTGCCCTTTTCGAATCTGCTAGTTTTCGCACCAATCTCTGTGCCATAATTAGCCGAATTGACGAAGCGAAAATCGGGTTCACGCCAATAAGATCAATCATTCTTGAAAACGCCGCCGCAGTCGAATTCGCATGGAACGATGACAATACCAAATGTCCTGTAATCGAAGCTTGAATCGCTGTCTTCGCTGTATCTGCATCACGAATCTCACCCACCATCACTACGTCTGGGTCAAGTCGTAACACTGAGCGCAAACCTTCTGCAAATGACCCACCAGAATTAGTATTAATCGGAATTTGCGAAATTCCCGTAATCCCATATTCAATTGGATCCTCCAAAGTAATAATCTTGCGATCCGACGTATTTAATGCATTCAATATCGAATAAAGTGTGGTAGATTTACCAGAACCCGTCGGGCCCACCATCAAAACCAACCCACGCGGATGTGAAATCACCTCATTAATTTCCACTCGCTCTTCTTTCGATAAACCCAACAAATCCAGATTTAGCAAAGATTCATCAAAATTAAAGAGCCTTAATACTGCATCCTGTCCATACATTGTCGGAATCGTTTCCACACGAATATTGAGAAGGTGTGAAGCTCCATCTCGCTCAATATCCTTCTGCATATGCCCAGACTGTGGTTTATTTGACGCCATCGAAACATTTGCCCTAGACGATAGTTCGCCCATAAAAATCCGATATCTATCTTTATCGATTTCTGCAACTGGATGCAAAATTCCATCTACTCGCATCCGAATCCGAATTTGTCCACGCATATTTTCAATATGAATATCCGAAGCGCCTAATTTATCAGCCTGATCAATCAAAAAATCAAAAACTTTTTCGGTCGAAACCGTCGCAAGCGTCTGTGAAACCGAAGCAAGTGTTTCCGAATCCCCCTCACCCGCAATCTTAATATCATCATAATGTACTTCTTTTGGCGGATCATATCTCAGCATAAAAATTTTGTACGCTGAGCCCGAAATCAAGAAAAAGTCTACTTTTTCACCTTCATCCGTGTATTCTTGCGTCATTTTATCAATCAAAGACCGCGGCGTCTGGCTCGTCACCATAAACTGATAGTGCTCTTCACCGCCACCTTTTTGCAAAGGAATAATAAAGTCTTGATGCATTTCTTCTACGTCTAGCAAATCTGGTACTAAAGCAATATTTTTTTCAAACTCACGTGTGTCTAAATAAGGTAAACCCAAAATTCGCGCTCGTCCCGCCGTCGCTTGTTCTTCATTTTCTCGTCGTTTCGTTTGGATTTCTTGTTCGTCCATATCATTATTATAGCATAAGTGGTATAATAAAAACATGATTACAGCCGAAATCTTTTTGTGGTGGTACGCTTCTGGTTGGCGCACCTTCATCCAAAAGAATCGTAATGCTATTTCCAGTATCACGGATTTCTTTTCGATGGGTTCACTTGTGCGCACCCTCTTCAAACCCTACCGCCAAATTTCTGCCGAAACCGCTAACGCCAATTCTTCCATCGACCTTAAGTTCCATATGTTCCTAGATCGTCTAGTTTCACGCTTTGTCGGATTTTGTTCACGGTTAATGCTTCTTTTAGCTGGCAGCCTGCTCATCATTGTCGGCGCCATTATTAGTCTCGTTCTCATCATCCTTTGGCCTTTCATTCCGCTTCTTCCTATCGCCGGCATCATTCTAACAATCATGGGGGTCACCATATGAGCAATCAATTCGATCCCAAAAATCCTCGTGTCAAAAAAGCTCGCGAAAAACGCTCACTTAATTCTCCTGCCATCATTGCACTTTCTATCATACTTTTCATCGGCCTACTAGCCGGCGGTATTTCACTTCTTATTATGAAATCTACCCTCGGTTGGCTCTTTATTGGTCTTTCAGCCTGGCCCATTATGCTCATTTTCTGGATCCAAAGCACTTTAAATGAAATTCCAATTAACAAAAAATCTGATGACTTTACCGATCTCCTTTCCGAAGATCTTCTGCTCCATCTAAAACCCCAAACCACCCCAGCCACTCTCGTTAAAGTTTTGTCAAAAAATTCCAGCGGTATTTTTATGATGGCACGTTTTCAAATCACTCTAGACTTTTTTGATCAACTCATGCCTTTTCTCCCCAGCGACATCACACCAGTCTATGAAAAAGCTAGCGAAATACGTAAGAAAACTAATTCCGAAGAAATCACCGGTGCTATCCTAGTAGTTGCCCTAATTGAAAACATACCAAACTGCGAGCAAATCTTAAATCAAATGAAACTCAGCCTCAATGATTTATATCAAGGCATTGATTGGTATAATTATCTTCACGGTATTGTAAGAGACGCAAAAAAACCAGTCCGTTCTGGCGGTATCGCTCGCGACCTCGCCTTTGGTTTCACGCCCACGCTGCAACATTTTGCCGTTAACCTTTCCGATCGTTATACTGGCTCTCGTTATAAAATTCAACAAGCCGAAAATTATGAAATTATCAACAAAATCATCGAAGCTTTCTCTCACCAAGGTCGCCAAAATGTTGCTTTAGTCGGTAGTTACGGCTCCGGCCGCTCCACCATTGTCAATTCTTTTGCCGAAACTCTCATGAATGCCGACTCCAATATCCCTAATAATCTCAAGTTCCGCCAAATCTACGCACTTGATGCACCCAGTCTCATTTCTGCCGCCAAGGATCAAAGTGATCTTGAATATCTCATGGTCAAAATTTTCAACGAAATCTACTCTGCCAAAAACATCATCCTTTGCCTCGACAACGCTCATCTCTTTTTCGAAGAAGGTCCCGGTTCCATTGATATCACTAATCTCCTTGTACCTATCCTTGAAGCCGGCAAAATCCGTATTATACTCATTATGGACGACCAAAAATATCTCGAGATTTCCAACAAAAACCCAATGCTTTCCAACGCTCTTAATAAAATCATCGTTAATCCTTCGAACCGCGAAGAAACCATTAAAATCTTAATGGATCAAGTACCATATTTCGAACACCAAAAAAACGTAGTCTACACTTACAAATCTTTACTCGAGGCATACAAACTAAGTAAACAATACATTCACGATATTGAAATGCCCGGCAAAGCAAAACTATTACTCGAAGCCTCTGCTAGTTATTCCGAAAGTGGTCTTGTCACCGAAACTTCTGTCCAAACCGCCGTCGAAAAATCTTACGGCGTCAAAGTCAAAGTTGCCACCGAATCCGAAGATCGCGAAAAACTCTTAAATCTCGAATCGCTCATTCATGCTCGCATGATCGACCAGGAGCCCGCTGTTTCTGCCGTCGCAAACGCTTTGCGTCGTGCTGGCGCAGGTGTCAAAAACCAAAATCGCCCGATTGGCACTTTCCTCTTCCTTGGCCCTACCGGTGTCGGTAAAACTGAACTCGCCAAAACTCTCTCCGAAGTCTATTTCAACGGTGAAGACCACATCATCCGCCTCGATATGAACGAATTTGTTTCGAGTAACGACGTCAACCGTCTCATTCAAAGTGGAACCGAGGAAGCTCTTAGTCTCACAGCTTCCGTTTCTAAACAACCATTTTCTGTCATTTTGTTAGATGAAATCGAAAAAGCCCATCCATCCGTTCTTACCACTTTACTCCAGGTCCTCGATGAAGGCGTACTGCGCGACGAAAAAAACCGCGAAATCAGCTTCCGCGATTCTATTATTATTGCTACTTCTAACGCTGGTGCTAATGAAATCCGTGACAAAATCGCCAACGGTGTCGACATTAATGCCGTCAAAGAAGAAATCATCGAAAAACTTATTTCCTCTGGTGAATTCAAGCCAGAATTTTTAAACCGTTTTGACGAAATTTGTCTCTTCAAACCTCTATCAAAAGAAGATTTACTTGCTATCCTCGATCTCATCATCGCTTCTACCAATAAAACGCTCGAATCGCAAAAAATTTCAGTGAAACTCACTCCCGAAGCCAAGCAACTTTTAATTGACAAAGGCTACGATCCTAAAATGGGCGCCCGTCCGATGCGTCGTATTGTTCAAAAAACCGTCGAAAATACCGTCGCCTCCGCCATTTTATCCGGAGAAGCTCAGCCAGGCTCCGTTCTTCAAATCACTCCCGAAAAACTCGAACTATAATGTTATAATAGTATTATTAAGGAGGTTTTATGAAAAAATGTTTTGATGCCGAAAAATATTTAAAAATCCAACGCAAAAAAATTGAACAGCGCATCAAAATGTTTGACAAACTCTACCTCGAATTCGGCGGTAAACTTATCGACGATCAGCACGCCGCCCGCACCCTGCCCGGATTTTTACCAGATCTTAAAATCAAACTCCTCCAAGAATTCAAAAACCAAGCCGAAATCATTCTTTGTATTAACGCGAACGCCATTGAAAAATCCAAAATCCGCGCCGATCACCTCATTTCTTACGAAACCGAAGTCCTCCGCCTCATCGAATTTTTGCGAAGCCAAGGCCTCTACGTCAGTTCTGTCGTCATCACGCTTTTTGAAGGTCAAAAAAAGGCCAAAGATTTTGCTAACCGCCTCAAGGATTACAAAGTCAAAACTTATTTCCATACTTTTACCAAAGGCTATCCTACCGACGTTGATACCATCGTCAGCGAAGAAGGCTACGGCGCCAATCCCTACATCGAGACCACTCGTCCGCTTGTCGTAGTTTCTGCACCTGGCCCCTGCTCCGGCAAGCTCGCCACTGCCCTTTCCCAGCTCTATCACGAATCAAAGCATGGCATCAATGCTGGCTATGCCAAATTCGAAACTTTCCCGGTCTGGTCTCTACCACTCAAGCACCCCGTCAACATCGCCTACGAAGCCGCCACTGCTGATTTGAACGACAAAAACATGATTGATCATTTCCATTTGGATAAATATGGCATCACTGCCGTCAATTACAACCGCGATCTTGAAACTTTTCCTGTCCTCAAGGAAATTCTCCATCGTATTACTGGCAAAAATGTTTACTACTCACCTACAGACATGGGTGTTAATGTTATTGGTGAATGCATTACCGACGATAAAGCTATCCAAAAAGCCGCCAAAGACGAAATTATCCGCCGTTACTATCGCGCTCTCACCGATCTCAAAAAAGGCGCCTGCACACCCGAAGTACCTGAACGCATCAAGCTCCTGATGAACGAACTTGGCATTTCCGAATCCGATCGCACTGTTGCGTTGAAAGCCAACGAAAAACGTGAAAAGTCTGGCGATCTCCCCAGCGCTTGTATTGCTGTGGGGCGTAAATTCATCGTCGGCCGCAAAACTGGCTGTCTTTCACCCGTTTCTAGCACGATGCTAAACGCCCTCAAAACTATCAGTAGAATCCCCGACGAGGTCGATCTGATTGCTCCCGCCGTACTCGAACCAATTCTCGAAATCAAAAACAAAACCAGTAACTTCAAAGAAAGCTATTTGAAGCTCGGCGAAGTTCTGATCGCCCTTTCGATTTGTTCCACTACTAATCCCATGGTCAAAAAAGTCCTCGAAAATCTCGATAAACTCAAAGGTGCTGAGCTTCACTGCACTCATATGATTTCTGACGACGAGCTTATCATCCTCAGCAACCTCGGCATCAATGCCACCTCCACTCCCGAAATCGACATCAATTAAAAGATATGATATAATTTAGAGTGGAAGGGTGGCCGAGTGGTTGATGGCACTGGTCTTGAAAACCAGCGTACGAAAGTACCGCAAGTTCGAATCTTGTCCCTTCCGCCAAATTCGAAAATATGTTATAATACTCCCTATGGCAAGAACAGTTAAAATGCGACCAGTTTCCAAACAAAATCGCAATAATAATCACAAACACAGCGACAAACGGAAACATCCAATCCTCAAAAACGGTCGTTAAATAAACTCGCTAAAAGCGAGTTTATTTTTTATTAAACAATCTCCAATTATTCTGCGTTCGTATAAACGTTTGTTACATCATCTAGATCGTCAATCGCACTCAGTAACTTCTCTAGCTTCTCCGCATTCTCACCCTCTACCGGTACATACGAAGTCGGTACATATGCTAGTTCTGCCGACGTCACCGTAAGTCCTGCATCAATCAGCGCCTGTCGCACTTTCATTAAATCCGACGAATCTGTATAAATTACCATTCCCTCGTCTTCTTCAGTAGCATCTTCTGCTCCCGCGTCTAGTGCCGCCATTAAGGCATCCTCACCTTTTTCCGTTACATCAATCACCCCTTTACGTTTAAACTGAAACATCACCGAGCCACTATCTGCCATCCGCCCGCCATTTTTATCCAGCGTATGCCGCACTTCCGGCAAAGTCCGATTTTTATTATCCGTCGCCACCTCAATCACAATCCCAACTCCGCCAGGCCCATACGCCTCGTAGACTTCCTCAATCATGGCTGCAGCTGATTTATCCGCCGCCCGCTGAATCGCCCGCTCGATATTAGCCTTCGGCATATTCGCATGACGTGCTTTTTCTAATACCATCGCCAGGCTCGGGTTCATCGCTGGATCCGTCCCACCACGCGCCGCAATCGCAATCTGATTCCCAATTTTCGTAAACAGCGCACCACGCTTGGCGTCTACAACCGCCTTCTGTCTTTTAGTCGTTTCCCATTTACTGTGTCCAGACATTTTTTCTCCCCACTAAATTTAATATTTTTCTTATCTTAATTTTAACATTTATCGCTCAAAAAGTAAAATAGACGTTAAAACTTTCTAAACCTTAAAAGTTTTTTAAGCTAAGCTTCTGGTTGCTTTTCTGATTGTGACTCAGCTTCGACTTCCGGCTGTTTCTCTGGCTGCGGCTGATCTTTCGGCTCCGCCTCGGCCTTATTCTCCGGCTTCACCTCTACCATTCCGTCATGCTTCACTTCAGGCTCCATATCTTCCGACTGTAGTGGTGGCGTCGCTTCTCGTTCAGCCTTTTCTTTTTCTGCCTTCAGCCTCTGTTGCACTTCCTTTTCTACCATTTCCTGAATCGTCGACTGCACTTCTTTACTTTTTACATCTACACCACCTTCAGATTTCTTCCTCCCGCTATTCGATACAATTGCCGCCGCACACGCCATAATAAGAAAAGTTAATCCCGCAAGACCTGCCAACGCTGGCCATCTCGGATCACTCTCCCGAAAATCGTTTAAAATCATCACTATCCCATAAATTCCACAATAAAGTTCACTTATGAGCGCCGTAATCTTAAGTGGCCTCACTGGTTTCACCGTCTCTTCAATCGACCAAACAGCCGAAATAAAGAAACACGCCATCGCTAACTCGACGAAAACACACATCGTCTTAAACACTGCTGACTCTAAAGATGGCACAACTTCCCATATCGCAAGAATCGCTATCGTCAGCCAAATCAAATTTGCAATCAAACTTACCAAGGCAAATCCTTGTACTAAAGTCTTCCCCTTTTCCATTTTCGAAAAATTACTCACTCCAATAAATAATACTACCCCACATAGCGCAAATGTCGCCATCAACCTTCCTATCGTTGCATCAAATGCTTGCGCAATTATTAGTATTGCACCTATCAACACTTCGCCGATCAAAATGCAAACTGCTGTCCACAAAAAAACTTTTTTTATTTTTTTTATTACTTCAATTGTGCTTTCGCTAAATAAACTACTCATGCCTTTATTCTATCATATTTTTCGTCTTTTCAAGCATCTCTCCAGAATAATCCACCCAAAGACCACCCCAATCACTCCATATATTCCAAATACCCACACTTGATACGGCTCAATTTTTACCAAAAACTCCTGCATTTTTCCAAAAAACTCCACTACCAGAATGTGAAAATCCAATAATTTCGTTGCACACCATGTTACCGCCACACTCAAAACCGGGATCTCCGCCACTACACCCGTCAAAAACACCAAGCCCATCGCCCACGGCAGCGTTGGCAAAATCAAAAGATTAGCCACCACGCTAATAAGGGAAATCTGTCCATAATAATATAGTACTATTGGTAGCGTCATTACAGTCGCCGCCACTGTCGTAAGTATCACGCTCGCAACGAATCCTGGCTTTTTATATCCATAAAAAATCCTCGTAAGCTCCGGCCCCAGGATCATAATCCCCGCAAAACTTGCAAACGACAAAAGCCAGCCCAGATTTATAATATAATTTGGCTCATAAAGCAACGTCCCTGCTGCCACTAGTAGTATCAATCGCCACGGCGCAATTTTTCTCCCCACATACCAAGCCGCTAAACTTAAAATCGTCATAATCCCTGCCCGCATTATCGATGGAGTAAATCCTACCATCGCCATAAAAATAATTACCGCTAATATCGAAAACGTTAAGCTAGCAAACCGTGAGATTATCCCAAGCATTTTTCGCACAATTTCTACCAAAATTGAAAGATGTGCCCCACTTGCCACCACAATATGTACTAACCCCACTGTTCGCAAGCTTTCGTCAAATTCTTTTTCCAACCCACTCCTCATTCCCAACAAATATGATAACCCCAAATTCACTTCTGGATCTGGAATTAAACCCCGAATCCTTTCCGCAAACCAATCTCTTATTTTCAAAACTAAGTCTCCCGGTTCCGGCCGCTTCAATTCCAACAGTTTCGGCTGGTGCATATATCCTGCATACGTTCCAAATCCACCCAACATCTTACCAGAAAGCACCACATCATCTGCTCTCATCACTTCCTCATTTCGTCTCAAATTCACATAAATAGTTCCACTCGTCTCTCGCTGCTCTTCTCCAAACTTCAAACCTCCAAGTTTTAGCTTCGTCCCTTTTTCATCCGTCTCTGGATCGCCACTCACTACTCCACTTACTATTACCTGCTGATTAAAAAAATGCCTAATATAATCTTCACCCGCCAGCTCTTCCGACGCCCGAAAAAACGCCAAAATCATTCCCGCAATTAATGCCACCACCAAAAACGCAAATCTCGGTTTCAAAAACGCCCAAGTTAAAAGCATTAAAGCCACTGCAATCCAAATTGGCGACGCAAAATAATTAATTCTGAGTACCAACGCCAGCACCATTCCCACAATAATCCCTACCGAAAAAGCCACCACAAAATACGACTGATGCAATCTACTCCACAACATTCTTATCATTCCCCACCTCTACCACGTCTCTATCATTTTTTCAACCCCCTCTGTAAAAAACTCACCTTTTATGCTATAATTGCTCCATGCACCGGTAGCTCAGCGGATTAGAGCACTTGTCTTCGGAACAAGGGGTCGTGGGTTCGAATCCCTCCCGGTGTACCACAGAAAATACCCAAACTTTTGTTTGGATATTTTCTGTGATAAATCGTGGGAAGGGATGAGAACCCGTAGGGTTCGGACGCTGTAGGAGCCGAATAAATATCCAAAGCTTGCTTTGGATTTTTTGAGGCGACGCCCAGCGTTGTGGGTTTGCGCTAGCAAACCCACTATCCCTCCCGGTGTACCAAATATATTTATTTGTAGCCCGAAACGGAAACCCTTTCCGGCCGGGCATACCAAGAAATAATATGCCCCTTAGGGCTATATTTTTATTCATCACACCTCAAAATTATTTATTATCACTAATCATTCTCTTTTTAAATACAATAATTGACAATAATATAATTGCTATAAAATAAATTAAAAATACTACTATATCGGCAGGC
>JAFWIK010000009.1 GCA_017514905.1 Candidatus Saccharimonadota bacterium | reverse complement strand
TTATGTTTATGGGATTGGACGCACGACCAGTAAAAAAATCCTTGCGGAGGCTAAAATCGAGCCTACCACTCGGGTGAAAGATCTCACCGAGGCTGACGAACAAAAAATCAACGACATCATTTCCGCGAAATATCGGGTTGAAGGTGATTTGAAACGTCTGGTGAGCAACAATATCAAACGTCTAAAAGACATTAATTCCTATAAGGGTGTCCGCCACAAGGCTAAATTACCAGTCAACGGCCAGCGTACTCGAACGAATGCACGTACTCGTAAGGGTAAGGCGATCGCGGTCGGTGGTGCACAACCGAAGGCAGCAAGTAAGACTTAAGGAGAAATGAGATGGCAGAAGAAAATAATGTTACAGCTGAGACTGCTGAGCCAAAAGCTCCTAAGTCCAAGCAAGGAAAAAAGAATAAAAGAATCGTGAATAGTGGCGCAGTTCATATTCAAGCAACTTTTAACAATACTATTGTGAGTGTGACTGATAAATCTGGCGGTGTTCTTTCGGCTTCATCTGCAGGTGCAAATGGCTTCCGTGGTTCTAAAAAAGGCACGGCATTTGCTGCTGGTGTAGCAGCTGAGAAGGCTCTAGAAATTGCCAAGAAAAATCATGCTTTGAATGCGGTGGATGTATATGTTTCTGGCATCGGCCTCGGACGTGATGCCGCAATTCGTGCGATTTCGACAGTTGGAATTAAGATCGATAGTATTACCGATGTAACCCCGATTGCGCATGGTGGTGTGCGACCAAAGGGAGAAAGGAAACCATAATGGCAAGAGATATAACTCCAATTGTAAAACAGAGTCGTCGTGAAAGTTTTGCTTTGGCGCCAAAAGCGCATAAAGTAATGGCCAAAAAATCTGGAATTCCAGGTGAGCACGGTGACAAAAGATCAAGGGGTGGCAGCCTGTATCTCACGCAGCTTCGCGAGAAGCAGAAAGTGCACCGGATGTATGGTTTGCTAGAAAAACAGTTTGCGAAGTTAATGAGTGAAGCACAAAAAGCTGATGGTCTAACAGGCGAAAAGCTTTTGGAATTCTTGGAAAGACGAGCTGACAACGTGGTATTTAGAGCTGGATTTGCTTTAACTCGTAGACAAGCACGTCAGTTAGTTTCGCATGGACACTTTACCTTGAACGGTCGACGGATTGATATCCCATCAATTCGCTTGAACCCGGGTGATGTTCTAGAGGTTCGTCCAAAGTCGGTGAAAACCGAGTATTTTAAGAATCTTCCGAATATCATTGGGGCGGCGAACGTAACGCCACTTTCCTGGATGAAGGTCGACGCGAAGAAATTTAAGATTGAAATCACTGGGCTTCCAAAACGCGAAGAAGCGGAAGCTGGTATAAACGAACAATTAATCGTTGAGTATTACTCACGCTAAGGAGAAAATAATGGCAACAAAAAATATTCATGAAGCAAAACTTGATAGCGTCAAGGAGCTGAGTCAAACTAGCGCTGAGTTTGTGATCAAGCCGCTTTATCCAGGCTATGGTAACACTCTTGGTAACTCTTTACGGCGAGTACTTCTTTCTAGTGTGAAGGGAGCAGCGATTACGGCGTTTTCGATTGAAGGAACCACACATGAATATACAGCGATTCCAGGAATTCGTGAAGATGTAGTGGATATTATGCTAAATTTGAAGAATATTCGTTTCAAATTGCATACTGATGCGCCTGTTGAGCTAAGCCTAGAAATTAAGGGAGATAAACAATCTGCAAAAGATGGTGATAAACGTGTGATTGCGGGTGACATCAAACTGCCAGCAGAGGCAGAAATTGCTAACCCGAATCAGACGATTTGTCACATCGACGATCCTAAGTATGTACTCAAGATGCACTTTGTGGTAGAAGCTGGTCGTGGTTATATGACGATTGAGCAATCAAGCGAATCTAGATTGCATTCAGACATGATTGCGATTGACGCAGTCTTTACGCCGGTCTTAAGAGTACGATATAAAGTAGAGAATACCCGTGTGGGACAGGATACTAATTTGCAACAGCTTAATATGACCGTTGATACTGATGGTACAATTACACCAAAAGAAGCGTTTGAAGAAGCAGCTGCAATCTTAGTCAATCAATATTCCGCGCTCGCTGGTGGAACGAAGGTCGAATCGAGCCCAGCGCCTGGGAGTAATGCAAATGATGACGATTCTGGCTTGATGTTACCAATTGAAGAGCTAGAACTTTCGGCACGTACCGCAAATGCTCTGATTAATAATGACATCAAGACTATTCGCGATTTGGTTACTCTTTCGGAGTCTGACCTAAAAGATCTCAAAGGTTTTGGTCAAAAGGCGCTAGATGAAGTAAAGGAAAAATTAACGGAGTTAAACATTTAAAATGCATCGTCACGAGTATAAAGGTCGCAAGTTCGGCCGTAAAACCGACCAGAGATTGGCACTGACACGTGGGCTGATGTGTGCTCTGATTAGGTATCAAAATATTACGACGACTCTAGCGCGAGCAAAGGAGATTCGTCGGGGTCTTGAAAAGCTAGTTACGATGGCGAAAAAAGGTGGACTTTCGAATCGACGTTTAATCATTGCTAGATTGAATGACATCGAAACAGCAAATCTTTTGGTGGACGTAGTGGCTCCACAGATTAAGCGTAATTCTGGCTATCTTAAGATCGAACGAGCTGGTTTTCGCAAAGGTGATAATTCTGAGATGGCGACAATTAGTTTTGTTGACGAAATCGATTATGATTACAATGCAAAATCAGCAAAAAAGGAGGATAAATAATGAAAACTTATTCTCAAAAAGCTAAAGAAGTTGAGCGTGAATGGTGGGTTATTGATGCTTCAACTTTGCCGCTAGGAAAACTAGCAGTAGTGGTTGCTGATAAGCTAATGGGCAAAAGCAAAGTAACTTACACACCGCATATTGATGGGGGCGATTATGTAGTGGTGATTAATGCAAAGGATCTAAAGGTAACTGGCGAAAAGATGCTAGACAAGAAGTATTATCGTCACAGTGGTTTCCCAGGTGCTTTGAAGGAGCTAAGGCTCGAAGAAGTGGTCGAAAAGGATCCGACTTTTGCGATTAAGGCTGCAGTCAAGGGGATGCTTCCAAAGAATAAATTAGCAGCAGACCGAATGGCGAGACTCCGAGTATTTGCAGGGGCGGAGCATGCTCATACAGCTCAGAATCCAAAGGAGATTAAATAATGGTAGCGACAAAGAAATACACTTACGGGCTCGGTCGTCGTAAATCAGCTACGGCTTCGGCGCGGCTATATAAGGGTAAAGGTGACATTAAGATTAATGACAAACCAGCACTTGAATATTTGTCTGGCAATAAGACTTATTTAGCTGAAATTACTGATCCGTTAGCGTTAGCCGAAAAGCAAAAAGAATACGACATTACGATTTTGGTGAAAGGTGGTGGTCTGGCTGGGCAAGTAGACGCGATTAAACTTGCTATCTCAAAGGCTCTAGTCACTGAGGCTCCTGATCTCAGACCGGTGCTCAAGAAAGCTGGATTTACTTCACGCGATCCACGCGAAAAGGAACGCAAGAAGTACGGCCTTCGCTCGGCACGTAAGAAAGAACAGTTCTCAAAGCGTTAATCGTTTTGACAATCAAAAAGCACTTTTCGGACACGCGTCGTTTTCCCCTGTCGCCACAGGGGAAAACGCGCTAATTCTCGCGCTGCCGCGCTCCGAAATGTCCTCAAAGTGCTATTTTGATTGTCTGATTAGTACTTTTATGCTATAATTTTTCTATGGGGCGTTAGCTCAGCTGATAGAGCGCGGCATTCGCATTGCCGAGGTCAGGAGTTTGATTCTCCTACGCTCCACCATTTTTTTTGTGATTGATGGGGCCCGAGAGGGTCTTTTTAGTTTGGCAAAGGGAATTTGAGGGCGAGAGTGCGGACTTCCGAATGCAAGGATTCTAGTTGATTGTGGTAGTCTGTGAGATTTTCGAGAGAGCCAGCTTTTTGGCAGATGATAGCAACCTTTTTCATCCAGGTGGCGATTTGGGACATTTCAGCTTCGCCAAGGCCTCTGGTGGTCATAGCGGGGGTGCCGAGTCGGACGCCGGAAGGACGGAAGGACCCGGATGGGTCGCTAGGCAAAGCATTGGCGTTTAATGTTAGTCCGATTTGGTCGAGAGCTTGTTCGTAGAACTTGCCGTCGATATCGAAGCTTTTTTTGATGTCGACGAGAATAAGATGATTTTCGGTTCCGTCGCCTTGGAGAATGAAGCCTTCTTTTTTCAGTGCCTCGGCTAAAGATTTGGCGTTTTCAATGATGTTTTTAGCGTAATTTTTGAACTCGGGCTTTAAGGCTTCGCCGAAGGCGATGGCTTTTGCGGCGATGATGTGCTCCAGTGGTCCTCCTTGAGTGCCCGGAAAGACTGCACGATCAATTAAAATAGGAATATTTTTTAGGGTTTTTTCGGGTTTTTTCAGAGGAGAAGCGACGTTACCCTTTGTTAATATTAAGCCGCCACGGGGACCGCGTAAAGTTTTATGCGTAGTGGTGGTCATCACATTAAAGCCATAGTCTAGAGGGTTAGGATGAACGCCACCGGCAATTAAACCAGCGACGTGAGCCATATCGGCCATCAGAAGGATTTCTTCGCCGGTTTCTTTTGAAAGATCATCGCGGATTTTAACGACACGAGCAAAATCAGGGATTTTCATAAAGGCAGAATAGCCAACTAGGATAATCTTGGGATGGTGCTTCTTTGCCAGTGATTTGAGCTCGTCGTAATCAATATCGCCGTCTTTTGTGACGCCGTAATTAACAAAATGATAAACTTTGGCGCTTTGAGTGACAGAGGCGCCATGGGTCAGATGCCCGCCAGCGGGAAGTGACATGCCAAGTACCGTGTCGCCGGGCTCTAGCCAGGCAAAGTATACGGCATTATTGGCTTGGGCGCCAGAGTGGGGTTGGACGTTAGCGTGATCAGCATGAAAAAGCTGGCATGCGCGGCTAATAGCTAGGCGTTCGATTCGATCGACATTTTGTTGGCCGCCATAATAACGGTAATTTGGTAGAACTTCAGAGGCGATTTTTTCTTCATCCCAGCCGGGGATACCTTCGAAGCTTGGGTAGCCTTCGGAATACTTGTTGGTTAAAATCGAACCCATTCCAGCGAGTACAGCAGGAGAAACGTAGTTTTCGCTGGGAATTAGTTCTAGGCCTTCTTCTTGGCGGGTTTTCTCTTGTTTTATCAGGTCAAATACCAAATCTTTCATTTTTTCCTTTCTTTATAAGTAAAATTTGAGTCTTAAAATTAAGGCTTAAATTTAGTTTTTAATATACCGAGTTATCTGATAGCTTAGACCATCTTCAGTGCCTTTTTTAATTAGTTTACTAGAATAATTAGATTTGTCAAAAACAGGGAAAAAGGCGTCAGCAGTAGGTTCTAGGGTATCTACTTCTGTGAGATAAATCGACTTTGCAAAGGGAAGAAATTTCTGGTAGATGGTTGCTCCGCCGATGATGAAAATTTCTTCGGGGGTGTTTTGAAATTTTTCAATGAATTCATCTAAATTGTGGACAATTTGGTCAGGGCCCGCAAAATTTTGACGCGAGATTACGATGTTTTCGCGATTTTTGAGCTTTTGGGGTAAGGATTCCCAGGTTTTTCGGCCCATGACGACTTTGTGGTTTAGCGTAGTTTCTTGGAAAAATTTTAGATCGTCCTTGAGATGAAAAATGAGTTTATTGCCTTTTCCTAGCTCTCGATTTTTGCCGATACAAGCGATAATTGTAAACATTTTACTCCGTAACTGGCATTTTGATGGCGCCAAGATGATTATAATCGATTAGTTTAATATCTTTTAAGTCTTTGGAGTTATCAAAGGCGTAAAAATCATTAATTTCGGGGTTGAGCCAAAGCTTGGGAGGTTTCGGTAAGGTGTGAGTTTTGACTGCTTCGTCATAGCGGCGGATTTGCTCCTTAATGCCGGGGATTTGATTTTTATAGATATGGGCGTCATTGGTGATGAAGGTAAAGAGGCCGGGTTTGGCACCGATGGTTCTAGCAATCAAATAATCAAAAACTGCGTATTGGACAATATTGAAGGGAAGCCCTAGGGGTACATCAGAGGAGCGAGAATTAACTAACAGATTAAGGCGGCCATTGGTGAGGTTCCATTCCGAATTCCAGACGCAAGAGGGAAGAGCGGCGGTTTCGAGCCATTCGTTTTGCCAGAGTGAAAGGACCATGCGGCGATTGCCAGGGGTGTTTTTAAGCGTTGCAATGAGGTTTTCGACGAGATTATAGCGATTGACGATCCAGCCGTAAGCGGTACCAATAGTGTGGGCAAAGTCGGTTTTTGGCTCGTTTTGGTGATTTTTTTGGAAGATTTGATTGATATTTCGTCCCTGATAGATGCCCTTTTCAGAGATTTCCCATTCGTCCCAAATTTTGACACCACGCTCTTTTAGCCACCGAACATCGTTTGAGGCAACCTGAAAAATCCAGAGGAGCTCTAGAACTGAAGTCTTAAATGCTACTTTTTTAGAGGTGAGAATAGGGAACTCTTCTTCGAGGTCGAATTGGAAAATTTGATGAGGCAATCTGATGGTTTCGGAACCTTGCTCTCCTTGAGCTTTATGAAATGGCATGGCCGAGGCATCACTTTTCTTCCGCTGGTCGGTTTTGGCGTAATTTTTGATTTCTTCGCCTTCCTTTAAAATACGTCGACAGAGGTCGATATATTTTTCGTCAAACTTATTCATTCACCTCCTTTTTCATAATTGTAGCACAGGTGGCTATAATTTGGCAAATTGGGATATTTGATTTATAAGCATTGACATTTTAAGCTAAGTGTGGTATAATTAGGACATAAATTGGTCATTAAATGGGAGTTAATTATGGCGAAGAGCCTTTTTTTGATGATTTTAACAGGGGTTTTAGGCTTGTTTGGTTTAACTAGCCTCTTTCTTCCTATTGATCCTGTTTTGTTGTCTGAATCTAATGATGCGGTTGCCACGGCGGATGTTAAAGAGGAAGAGCCGGTAAAGGTAGATGACAATTCTAAAACTGGGTTTTTAGATACGATAAAAGAAGCTGATGGAGAATCGGTTGATGAAACAGCTCAAAAACCGGTTGAAGAAACAACTGCCGAAATTAAGCATTCTGCTTCTTCGGTAACTGTCTCTCAGACATCGGCTGCTAAGCCGGCAGCTCAGAGTACTAAACCAGTGGCTAATACTGCAAAAGCGGTGGCTAGTACCGCGAAGCCAGCAACTCAACCTGCGCCAAAACCAGTGGTGCCAGCTAATTCGATTACGATTGTGGGGAATACGATTGAAATTGTAAATGTGAGTAGTGTGGTGGATTCTGGTAATCATGTAAACAAAATTCAAAAATTATTATATGGTCATAATTATGCTTCGATTTTTGGCGGTATTTCTAGATTGGGCGTTGGTTCGACTTTCGTGGTGAGAGTAAATGGCCGTGAGACGACTTACCGGGTGGGCAGTAAAGTTTATTATGATAAGGATAATTCGACGGCTAATGGTGCCCTTAGGCGTAACGGTGGTAAGAAAAACTATATGAATAGTATTGCTAGAGCTTATGACTATGATGCGGGGGTATCTTATGACCTTGCGATTATGACTTGTGCTGGTCGTCCACTTGGTGGTGGGGATGCCACGCAAAGATTAGTGCTTTATGCGAGGGCAGTGTAAGACTTTTTGATGTTAATTTGCCTAGCTGGTGAGAGTGAGGGTGGTGTTATTTGATTTTTTAGATAAAAATGTCCCTGATCTATAATAGCATTTAGAATATTTTGACTATATGTAAAATTCCCCAAGTTAGATTACTTGTGGAAAAACTTTAAGTCATAGAGCCGCTTTTTATTATTTATGTTATAATCATAAGTGTCATGGCCCATAAAAATAGATATACTAAAAAATATGTTAGTGATCAAGCTAATAATAATTTATTCTTATTTTTAGTTTTAGCTCTAGTTGCCTTCACTTCTGTCTCTACCTTAATACTTTCTTCAACTTTTGTGTCTGCTGATGAATCTTCAGCTAACGCAACGGTAAATGTACCAGAAGCTTGTACTATGACTGGCAGTGGTATGAATTCTCATACTGCAGAAATACCAAATGGTACTTATAGAGCAGATATTGGTGCTACTACTATTAAAGTAGTCTGTAATGATCCTAATGGCTTTTCTATTTATGCTATAGGCTTTACTGGAGACGAATATACTGGCACTAATCATACTAAACTAGTAGGAACATCTGCTTCAGGAAACGCTACTATAGCTACTGGTACTGCTACTAGCGGAAGTACTTCTAACTGGGCTATGAAACTAGCTACTAATTCCTCTGCTACTTATCCAATTGCCCTTCAGAATGGCTATGGTTCCTATAGTAACGTTCCTGATACTTATACTAAAGTTGCTCAAAGAACTTCTGGTACTGATACTGGAACATCTGCTACTGGTTCAGAACTTACTACTACTTATGCTGCCTTTATTTCAAGTACTCAAGCTGCTGATACATATGTTGGTAAAGTTAAGTATACTTTATTTCATCCATATGATGATACTCCAGTTCAACCAGTAGCTTGTACTGCTGGTAAGATTTGCTATCAGCCAAATACTAGTACTGTGACTGGACAAATGGGCAATCAAACTCCTAGTAGCTCACAAATTACCAATGGTATTCCACTTTGGGCCCCTAATTTCAAACGCGATGGTTATGGCTTTGCGGGGTGGAACACTGAATTTGATTATTCTGGCACTACTTATGGCCCTAATGAGACTATCACTGCTCCTAGTGATATCTCTACTAAAGGCTTATCGCTTTATGCAGTCTGGGTGAAGTCTGCTGGCTCACTACAAAACTGGTCTGGTTGTTCTAGCCTAGCAGAGGGTTCTGTTACTGCTCTTACTGACGAACGTGACAGCGATACTTATGCCGTAGCTAAGCTCGCTGACGGTAAATGCTGGATGATAGAAAACTTAAGGCTAGATAATTCGCCTGAACTATCTAGTACTAATACCCACAATCCCTCCATTGCACAACTCTCACCAACTACTGACCCAACTCAGACTGCCTGGTGCACTGCCATCTCTTCTGCCTGCTTTGATCAGTCTATGCTAGCTACTAACAACACTACTCTCTTTACTAATAATACTGCTTCTAGCTATTCTGCTGAATCTAACGTCTATTCTTACGGCAACTATTACAATTGGTATTCTGCTACAGGTGGAAATGGCAAATATAGTACTCGCAGAGTCAATGTCTCTGGTGATATCTGCCCTGCGGGTTGGCACTTGCCTACTAGTAAGGATACCTCAGATGAGTTTGGTGTACTTGATATAGCTCTAGGTGGCACAGGCGGTTCTCAGTTTGATGATGCTGGAACAGCTATGTCTAAAAAATATCGTAGCTATCCTAACAACTTCGTCTATTCCGGGTACGTGGATGGGTCGTCGTTTGATCGTCGTAATTCCGTCGGGAGCTATTGGCCCGCCTCTGGGAACGCTTATGACAGCACCTACTACTTGCACTTCAGCAGTACGGGCGTCTTCCCAGGCACGGGCATCAGCAAAAAGTACAACGGGAGGCTGGTCCGCTGCCTGATTGGCAGCTAATTTTAGATAAATACAGAAAAGAGTGTATTATGCTTTATTCCAACTCTGAAATAGTAAGCAGCAAGCTCTCCAGCTGATGGATTGCTTCACGATACTTCTGGCTTTTTTCTGGATTATTAATACTAAACGCCTGATCCGTGTATTTTGATCTCTGAAACTAGTACTTCACTAAATTGATTATTTGATTTTATTGTCGCATCGTTGTTCGGTTGTATATGGGGGTATCGCATAGCTAGACGGTTGTATACTGGGGTATCGCTTCGCTGGTCGGTTGTATATAGATTTTGTATGCACTTATAAAACTCTCAAAAATGCTTAACTTGTCTGATTGCTAACGGCAATTTTAAGTCTTTTTGACACAAAAATACCCCTGTAATTTAGGGGATCTACCATTATATGGAAGACACGCCACATAATGGTTATGCTTGGTGGAGCGTGCGAGAGTCAAACTCGCGACCTCTACTATGCCATAGTAGCGCTCTAATCAACTGAGCTAACGCCCCAACAATTTAATTTTAGCATAAAGTGTGCTAAAATGGAAGTATGAAGACAGGATGAGTTGCGAAATAGCTGGACGATGAGCTAAGCAGGATGCCACTAGACAAAAGTTAAATTTTATGGTAAAATAGTTTATAGAACATGTGGGCATTAGCAGTTTAAAATAAATTTTGCTAAAGTGATTGCGAAATAAATGGAGGAAAAGATGAAAAGAATAATTTTAACGGGTGATCGACCAACTGGCCATTTGCATATTGGCCACTATGTTGGTAGTTTGAAAGAGCGTGTAAAAATGCAAAATGATGACAATTATGACGCTTTTTATATCATGATTGCAGATGCACAGGCCCTGACGGATAATGCTGATAATCCAGAGAAGGTTCGTGATAATGTACTTGAAGTAATGCTTGATTATCTTGCGGTGGGGCTTGATCCGAAAAAAGTGATTTTTTTCATTCAGTCCGGCGTGAGAGCTTTACCTGAACTTACGGCTTATTATATGAATTTCGTCCCATATAGCAGAGTGATTCGGAACCCGACCGTAAAGAGTGAGGTACGTACTAAAAACTTTGGTCGATCCGTGCCGATTGGTTTTATTAATTATCCTATTAGCCAAGCTGCGGATATTACGGCATTTAAAGCTAATATGATACCTGTAGGCGAAGATCAGAATCCGATGCTAGAACAGACTAGGGAAATTGTGCGATCGTTTAATCGCATTTACAAAACTAATGTTTTGGTGGAGTGCGAGGCGGTTTTATCTGATAATGCTTCGTGCTTACGCCTTCCAGGCACTGATGGGAACGAAAAGATGAGCAAGTCGATTGGTAATTGTATTTACCTTTCGGATGAGGCAAGCGTTATCAAAAAGAAAGTAAATAGTATTGTGACTTTTCCACGTGAGATTGATGCTCCTGGTGTTTTGAAGAATAACGTACTATTTATCTATCTTGATGCATTTTGTAAGGAGGATTCTTTTGAAAAGTTTTATCCAGAGTTTAAGGATCTGGATGAGCTTAAGTTTGCCTACCGTAAAGGCGGGATAGGCGATGGAAGAATCAAAAAATTCCTGTACGATGTGTTAAATGACGAACTAACTCCTGTACGTGAGCGTCGCAAATCTTTTGCTGGCCGAACTGACGAATTAATGGCAATTCTGAAGGAAGGCACTGAAAAAGCAAATATGGTTGCTGATCAGACGTTAGCTGAAGTAAAAAACGCGATGGGAATAAATTATTTTGCATAGCTTTAGGAAAACCCTGCTAGTATTCTCCAAACTCTAGGTTTTTCATATGTTATTTTACCATATTATAGTATAATATGGTATATGTTAAGAGCTGGAAAGAAATTCAGTAAACCAGAGATGTCGCGGGTGATTAACGGTGACGTGGAACTGCCGGCTGCGGAACAGGCGGTCGAAAAAGTACGGTTAGACCTTCTAATGGGCGAGATTTTTAAGAGTTACAACCGTTCGACTTTACAGAAGTTTATTGAATACGGATTTGTGACGGTGGATGGGAAACTGGTGAAAAAGCCGAATACTAAATTTGAGCGTGGAGTTAAAATCGATCTGAGAATCCCTGATTTAATGAAAAATGCAGATCTGGTGCCGGATGTGATTTATGAGGATGCTAAAGTTTTAGTTTTAAATAAGCCGGCGGGACTGCTCTCAATGGCAAAAGGTGAATATTGTCCAGAGAATACATTAGAGAGGTATGGGCTTTTGGTACACCGGCTTGACCGTGATACTTCGGGCGTGGTTATTCTTGCAAAAGATGAAGAAACGCAGAAGTTTCTTAAAAAACAATTTCAAGATCGCAAAGCACATAAGATTTATAATGCGGTAATAGAAGGGCAACTTAAGCTAAAGGAAGCGCGGATCGATTTGCCACTCGCGCGAGATTTGAAACGTCCGACTACGTTTAAAGTTGATCCCAATGGCAAACCAGCTGAGACTTTTTATAAAGTTTTGCAAGAAAACGCAGATTATTCTTTAGTTGAGTTGAGACCAACAACTGGTCGGACACATCAACTTAGGGTGCATTTGAAATATTTAGGCCATCCGATTCTGGGTGATCGGGTGTATGGTGATAAAAAGGCGGATCGGCTGTATCTACACGCGCGGGAGCTCGAGATTACTTTGCCAGGGGGAAAAAG
This sequence comes from Candidatus Saccharimonadota bacterium, assembly GCA_017514905.1. Lineage (GTDB taxonomy): Bacteria > Patescibacteriota > Saccharimonadia > Saccharimonadales > Saccharimonadaceae > Nanosyncoccus. Next base: position 2,122 of record JAFWIK010000009.1, on the reverse strand, counting down.
GCAGTCTTTTGTAGCGCCGCTGCCGAAGGAATTTGAAAATGTTTTTCGATGATTTGTCTTTGATTCCGGAGATTGCCTCTAAATGCGGGACGTCAATTTTTAAGGTGCCGGCTGATTTTTTGCCTGAGTTCAAGAATGCTTATTATTTGCAACCGACAGAAAAGAAAACAATTACGATTGACCAGGTGAGGAATCTAATCTCGAAACTAGGGCTCAAGCAAAATGCGGACCAGTTTATCGTGATAAATCGTGTGGAGCAATTGGGAGATGATGCAGCTAACGCTTTGTTGAAAAATTTAGAGGAACCACAGGATCATATACATTTTGTATTGCTTTCAACTGAACTTTCGGCGGTACTACCGACGATTTTGAGCCGGGCTGAGATCTACTTTTATCGCCAGGTGACGGATTTTGAAAAGGTGGCAGCGGATCAAAAGACAATGAGTTTAGCAAAGCGACTTTTTACAGTTAGAGGTGCAGATTTAGTTAAACTTGCAGATGAAATAGTTGCGAAAAAGGATCGGCAGTATGCACTAACTGTTCTTGATACAGCAATTCAGATACTTTATAAGTCTTTTTTTGCGACTAAAAAGGTGATTTTTTTGAAAAAATTGGAGATTTTTTTGAAAATTTACGAAAATATTTCAAAAAATGGGAATATAAAACTTCAAATTGTCGGAAACTTATGTTAAAATATTTTTATGATTGCGGTTTTTGTTATTTTGATTTTTGTGATGTACCTTTGTTTTTTCTTTCCAATGGAGCCAAAAGAAAAGCCAGTTGAGGAAAAGTCACCAAAATATACGGCGCAAATGAAAAAACTTTGGCAAATTGCGCAAACTTCGATGCGGGAGCGTAAGCCTTTCCGGGCGGAAAAAGCTTTGCTTACGATTTTGAAATTTGATGAAAAAAACGCAGCTGCCTATAATCGGTTGGGGATTTTGTATGCCAAGAAACAAAATTACGATCATGCAGTGGAGTGTTTTGAAATTGCGCAGTCACTAGATAATAATCCGGCTTCAATTCATAATGCTGGTTTGATTTACTTGGAGACGGGCGCGTATGAAAAAGCGGCGATGGCTTTTCGGCAGGCGATTAGCCTGGAAGGCGATGTTCCGGCTCGTTATATTGCTCTAGCTAAGGCTGAAGAAAAAATGGGAAATACCAAGAAGGCGATCGAAGCACTTGAAAATGCTTACGAGCTAGATCCGAAAGTCGCAACATTGCGTCAAATTTTGGCAATTTATGAAAATACTGGGGATGAAGAAGCTGCAACTGCAACGACGGCTCGAATTGAAGAACAGATTATACGGGATAATGAGGCAGCCAAAAAGCGAGCGGCCAAGTCGAACAATAAGCCTCAACAGACTGTCCGGCGACGCCTGATGCCGACTCGGAAAATAGTTGCGCGTCCAAAGACAGCGGTTAGGTCTGGCACTAAAACTATGTCTACGGCTAAAACTACTAAAACAGCAATTTCTACCAAACCTGTACGGACTTCGAAGAACCCTTTGTTCAAGTCTCGCGTTGGCCGGAAACGAGTTTAGTGCTATTTTTTGGTAGTTGATTTTTGGATGTGTTTTGATATAATATAATCAAGCTGGAGTCGTCTAGTGGCAATGACAAGAGACTGTAAATCTCTCGCCTTCGGGCTTCGTAGGTTCGAGTCCTACCTCCAGCACCACGCATTTGACAATGCGCTGGAAAAACAGAACTCGAGAAATCGAGTCCTACCTCCAGCACCACGTCTTACAGACGTGCTGGAAAATATAGGACATCGTTGTCGCTATCGCTCCAATCGAGTCCTACCTCCAGCACCACCCATTAAAAAATGCCTTCTTAGCTCAGTTGGTAGAGCGCATCCATGGTAAGGAGAGACACCCACCCCTATTGAAAAACTGGGCTAAAAGGGAGCAAATTTAGAAGAGATTCCACCTTAAAAAATTGAACTAAACGATTCCAAAAAAGTTTGGCATAGAGTAATATGCCGTGATAGCTCAGTTGGCAGAGCGTCGCCATGGTAAGGCGAAGGTCGCCGGTTCAAACCCGGCTCACGGCTCCATAAGAACCAAATTGCTGGAGTCGTCTAGTGGCAATGACAAGAGACTGTAAATCTCTCGCT
>JAFWIK010000008.1 GCA_017514905.1 Candidatus Saccharimonadota bacterium | reverse complement strand
GCTAAAAGAGATAGAAGAATTTCTGGCGGAGCCGGATGCGTATAGCAAGCCGGAGTTTGCAGCAAAGTCAAAACGAGCGACGGTGCTACGTGAAATTCTTGATTTGAACAAAAAAATTGCACAGTTAAACAGCAATTTAGATGAGGCTGAATCTCTGTTAAATGACCCAGAACTCGGCGAGATGGCAAAGGATGATGCGGAAAACATAAAAAAAATACTCAATGAGTCGAACGAAAAATTGGAAGAACTGCTGGTGCCGCATAATCCAGAAGACGATAAGCCAGCCATCATTGAAATCCGTGCAGGAGCTGGTGGTGATGAGGCTTCCCTTTTCGCAGGCGAGCTGTATCGAATGTATTTGAAGTATGCCGAAAAACACGGATTAAAAGCCGAGCTAATTTCACAGAATGAAAACGAGGCTGGCGGAATGAAAGAGGTAATCTTTAAGATTTCTGGTGACGACGCTTACGGGCAGCTGAAGTTTGAAGGCGGGGTGCACCGAGTACAGCGCATACCGGTGACGGAGTCGCAAGGACGGATTCATACTTCTACGGCTACGGTTGCGGTACTACCGGAAGCCTCGGAGGAGGACCTTGAGATTAATCCAGATGATCTTAGGATTGATATCTATCGTTCTAGTGGGCACGGCGGTCAGGGCGTAAATACGACTGATTCAGCAGTACGGATTACGCACCTTCCTACTGGCATCATGGTGGCGATGCAAGATGAGCGTTCGCAACAGCAAAATCGCATCAAGGCGATGAGTGTGCTAAGATCTAGACTCCTGGAGCGTAAGAAAGCAGAAGAACTGAAAAACGCTTCAGAGGCGCGCAAATCTCTGATTGGCACGGGCGATCGGAGCGAAAAGATTCGAACTTATAATTTTCCGCAAGATAGAGTGACGGATCACCGCATCCATTATTCGCGGTCCAATATTACCGCAGTGATGGATGGCGAAATTGATGATATCGTGGCGGAGCTCAAAAAAAATGAACGCGAACTCGCTAAAGCATAATATTGTTGATTTTTATGGGAGGGACTTCGTCGTCACGAAAGACGTTTTGATTCCCCGCCCAGAGACAGAAATGATGATTGACACGGTACTGGATCTCGCGGGAAGATCATACTTACCGGGAGTAAAGCCGAAAGAAGCCGTACTGGCTGAAAAGTGTAAAATCTTAGATGTAGGAACTGGCTCTGGTTGCATTGCAGTCACACTAAAACTTGAGTTGCCAGAGGCGCAAATTACAGCTAGTGATGTTTCGGAGCTGGCGCTAAAGGTAGCGCAAGAAAATGCTACTAGGCTAGGGGCGAAGGTTAAGTTTATTAAATCTGACTTACTAGGAAATATTTCAGGTGATTTTGATGTAGTGGTAGCAAATCTACCTTATGTTGATAAGGATTGGGACTGGATTGATAAGAAAGCTCTTTCGAAAGAGCCCAGTATTGCGCTCTATGCTGATAATCATGGGCTAGCTTTAATATACCGGTTGATCGACCAAGCGACAGAGCGAAAGGTATCACGATTAGTTCTTGAGGCAGATCCATGCCAGCACCAAAAGATTATATCCTATGCAAAAGACAGAAACTACCAATTAAACGGAATTCATGGTTTTGCTATTTGTCTGAGTATCCTTCGAGCGTAACTTTGACGGCGGTTTCTTTGCCGTCACGAATAACGGTGAGCTGAACGGTGTCACCAGGTTTGTATTCACCGAGTAAGTTAGTGAGAGAGCCGGCGGCGCCAACTGTCGTATCGTTAACTTTGGTAATGATATCTTTTTCTTTGAGGCCGGCTTTGTCGGCAGGACTGCCTTTAACGATAGCTGAATAGCTAGATGGGCTATAGAGATAAGCACCGGAGGTAACTGGTAAATTGTAGGCTTTGGCAGCTTCTGGGGTGATTTCTGTAGCATAGACACCGAGGTAAGTACGTTCAGCTTTACCACTTTCGGTGAGTTGAGCTAGCATACCTTTAACACTGGAAATCGGGATGGCAAAGCCCATATTTTCAGCGGAGGCAGAGGTTGCGGTATTGATGCCAATAACTTCGCCAGCAGCATTAACGAGTGGACCACCAGAGTTGCCAGAATTAATAGCAGCATCGGTTTGAATCATGTCAGTAAGAGTTTCAGTGTTGTAACTGCCATCAGATGCCGTAACGGAGCGACCGGTGCCCGAAATAATGCCAGAAGTGACAGTATTTTGATATTCACCGAGGGCATTGCCGATAGCGATAACTTGTTGACCGACGTTGATGGTTTTAGAATTGCCAAGAGTGGCAACTGGCAAGTCGGAAACATCTTTAATTTTTAGAAAAGCTACATCGTTTAATGGATCAGTGGCCACCACTTCGACATTTTCATAAGATGTGCCGTCATCCAAAATTACTGTGACTTTGTTCGCGCCATTAATGACATGTTTATTAGTGAGAATGTAGCCGTCAGCTGTAACAATAATACCAGTACCCGCTGCCGAAGAGTTGAGGCTCTGGCCAAATAGGTTAGTAGTTTTAGTTGATGTGACAATAGAGACTACGCTCTTTGAAACTTTGTCAGCGATGTCGGCGATAGAGCCCTCGACAAAATTGGCTGAATTGCCGTCTGAACCACCACTTTGAAAAGTGATGGGGGTATTGGTTTTTTCGTAGGCGATAATGCCAAAGGCAAAGCCACAACCGCCGAGAACCAAAGCTAAAATCGAGAAGGCTATAGCAGCTTTGCTATTTCTGACCCGTGGAATCGGCTCTTCTTTTTTTGATTTATGATCTAATACTTCATGAGTCTGAGAATTTTTTTCATCAACAATTTCACCCTTTTCAATCATGTTCCTCCTTTTTTTAAATATTAAATATGGGGTTACTAAAACATAAAACGATAATACCGACTAAGATCACACCAAAAGCCACTGGGCCCAAAATATGCTTAAAACGGAAGTCGTCTTGGTATTTGACCATGGCTTGCCTGGCGTAATTGTAGACAAAGGCAAAAATCGTTAAGATAATAGCGAGTTGCGGGATCCTAATGCCGCTAGCACCAAAGGTATAGATAATCGCCCAGGAATGACAAAGCCAGGATATTTCCGCAAATACAAGTCCGCAAACTAAAATACTGAGAAGGTAGTTTTTATCATTGCTCTGGATGAGAACGTGACGGCTAACGGCATAGCCAATAAAGAAAGCAATGAGTACCAGGATTATGCTGTTTAAGTTTGTAGTCAAAAGAGTGGCAGCAGACATACCAAGAAAAACAGCGATGAGAGACTGAGCCAGTGTGGCGGGTTCGCTTGACATCGGCTTGATGATGAGAAGCCAGCAACAATAAAAGATCATTAAAAGAAAGTCTACTGGCAGGAATGCTGGGCCAGCAGCATAGGCTAATAGAACCACGCTGACTCCTACAATTAAGTCAACGAGATTTGCTTGGAGATTAACCATGAAGTATCGAGCACGAACAGCAAAAATGCGCCATTTGGAAATAAGGACTAGAACAAGGCCAGGAGCTGGGTTGTTTGATAGGACGGTCGTCAAAATTGCCATGACACCGAGAAGAATGTTTAAAAATATATGTACCATAGTGCTGGCAATGTTGCGTGATTTTCTTGCTAATACGAAATCTGTCATACTATTATATTATAGCAAAAATATTAAACTGAGCTTAAAAAATGGTATAATTATTATATATGGAACCAACATTTTTCCAGAAGCATCCTTTATGCAAGGATTTGCTAAGTTTGGCCTCTTTTATTGTGGCAATTATATTAGGCACGTTGTTTTTGAATACTTTTATTTATCGTTCATATAACGTAGTGGGGAGCAGCATGGAAAACACTCTACACGAGAATGACCGTGTAATCGTAAACCGAGCGGCAGTTTCGTGGGCACATTTTACAGGTAATGAATACGTGCCAGAACGTGGGCAGATTATTGTGTTTTTAAATGAAGACGAGGAAAAAGTAGCTGAATACAAGAAACAAGGCGTAGAAAACCCGATGACTTGTGATGTACCGTCAAACGTAAGTGATCAATATATAATTAAGAGAGTAATTGCTTTCCCAGGAGAGCGAGTGGTAGTAAAAGATGGTGAGATGAAGATTTTTCCTGACAAAGATTCGACAGAGGGCTTCGTATACGATAACGATTGGCGCACATCTGAAGAAAACGGGCCGAAGGAATACACCTCGGGTGAAGTGGACATGGTAGTGCCAGCAGGCGAGCTATTCGTATCTGGTGATAACCGCGAGGGATCGCACTCGTGGGATTCGCGAAACGGCCTAGGTACGATTCCCTATTGCCGCATCGTGGGGCCAGTGATGATGAGATTGTTCCCGATTGATAAGATGAGAACTTTTTAGAACGAGCATTATTGAACAATTCATTATATCTCAGGAGCGTTATTTTAGTTGTTTAATGAGATTTTTTAATTCGGTGTCGTTCTTGCATTTGAAGGTTAGGCTGCGGCCGGTGATTTTGGTGACCACGTTGTATTTGGCGGCGAGAGCATCTTCGTCTTTACGGTAAAGATCGCGCTTAATGGCGGCAGCGCTGGATTTTTTCTTGTTCTCAGCGAAATAGCGTTCGACTTTGCGAGCGGTCCAGCCTTCCTTGGCAATTTTCGGGAGGAGCTTTTTGATAGTGGCTTCGTCGCGCGAGACTAGCGGGCGCATGACACCTTCAGTAAGATGTTCTTTGACCATGAATTTCTTAGCATCGTCCGGTAGGCTCAAGAGTCGAAGAGTGTTGTGTACAGTCTGTTCGGATTTGCCAACTTTGGCAGCGATATCCTCGGCGCTGAGATTAAACTGATTCTGTAATTTGGCGTAGGCGGTAGCTAGTTCGATAGCATTAAGATCTTCGCGCTGAGCGTTTTCGATAATGGAAAGTTCGAGCCGGTTTTGAGAGTCAAGAGTGCGGATAATCGCTGGAATTTCGGTGAGGCCTGCGATTTTGGCGGCACGCCAACGACGTTCACCGGCAACAATTTTGTATTTACCATCCTCTATTGTCACAACAATAGGTTGCAAAACACCGTGCTCCTTAATGGAAGCGGCCAGGGCTTCGAGAGCACCCTGATCAAAATCACGACGAGGTTGATTTTCGTCCCGAACAATTTCGGTAAGTTTCAAACTCTTTAATTGACTAGCTTTTTTATCTTCCGTGGCGGTGGGGTCAAATTCCTCATCGATGAGCTCGGTAGGAATTAAACTTTCAAAACTTCTGCCTAATCCTTTCATTTGGTCCTTTCTACTACTTCTTTGGCAAGCTCTTTATAAGCCTTGGCGCCTTTGCTAAATTTGTCGTAAGCGCCGATTGGTACACCGTGGCTAGGTGACTCGGCAACTCGAACATTTCTCGGAATGGTGGTTTTAAAGGCTAGAGTCTTAAAGTACTTCTTGATTTCGGCAAAAACCTGGCCAGAGAGGCTAGTACGCTTATCGTACATGGTGGCTACCACACCTACTAGCTTGAGGTGAGGATTAGCCTGTTTCATCACGAGCTTCATCGATTCGAGAAGCTGTGCCACGCCTTCGAGAGCATAGAATTCAGTCTGAACTGGGAGGAGTAAATAGTCACTAGCAATCATGCCGTTGACAGTCAAAAGTGAAAGTGAGGGTGGTGAATCAATAATGATATAGTCATAGCCCATCTCTATGGTTTTGACTGCATCACGAAGACGCACAAATTTTTTCTGCATGCTGGTGATTTCGACTTCAGCGTTGGCTAATTCTGGAGTGGCAGGAGCTAAATCAAAATTTTTATATTTGGTACGACGGATGGTCTCTTCTAAGGTAGCTGTGCCGAGAATAACCTCTGTCATAGTGGGGCCAAGGGAAGGGTCATTTTTATCAATACCAAGGCCAGAAGTGGCATTACCTTGAGGATCAAAATCAATAAGAAGTGTGCGGTATTTAGCTTTGGCGAGATAGTAACTGAGGTTGACAGCTGTAGTAGTCTTCCCTACGCCACCCTTTTGGTTAGTTATACAAATCACCTTCGCCATAATACTTAAGATTATAACACATAATTGAAAAAGTGGCTAGGACCATTTTTCGGGAGCATATTTGGCGCTGTATTCAAGTTTTTTTATTTCGGAAAGGATTTCGACTACGTCGTCATGATTTAAGGGTGTAATGTGATCATAAAAGCTAGTCTCTGGATCTGGAAAATAGAGGGCCTGACCCCATTTTTGCTGAAAAGAGTTGGAAGTGCGACCGTATAGATGCATATGAAAAACTGGCTGTTCGTGACGCAAGAAAGCCCAGTTGCCATTTTCCTGATAATTGATGCGCGCGATAGTGACACCGCGGTGCTTCATACCGTGACGCATAGCCTCACCCACCAGCATGGAAAGACGAATAAATTCTTTGGCCTCGGCGGGAGAGAGGTCAAGGCGACTTGAGCATTTGTGTGGTCCTTTATACATAATACAAAGATGCCCGCCTTCTTCGCGAGAAATGTGTGATTTTTTGGGAACAAAAACTCCGAAGTATTTAGTTTCGTAGAAGTATTCCCTGCCCATTTTTAAGCGATTTTTTTGATTTCGATTTCTGAATACTTTTCGCGGTGGCCGGTTTCTTTGTGAACGCGCTTTTTGGCCTTGTAGCGAATTACGCGGATTTTGTCGCCTTTGTACAGGGGCGTTTTGACGGTAGCTGAAACTTTTACGCCCTTTACCGTAGGAGTGCCGACAGTGGTTTTGTCGCCATCAATAACAAGTAAAGCGTCAAGTTCGAGCTCTTTAGTGCCTGCCGGGAGGAGGTCCACCCGTAGGGTCTCTTTTTCTGCGACGAGGTATTGTTTCCCGCCGACGAGAATGACTGCTTTTTTCATATTATTCCTTTATTTACTGTAATAATTGTAACATACTTTAATAAAAAACGCAATCAGAGGACGTGCTTCTGATTGCGCTCTTTGTGGATTATCTATTTTTTAGATTCTTCTTTCGGGGTTTCTTTGGCGTCCGTTGAAGTTTCAGCAGTATTAGTGGTAGGAGTTTCCTCGCCTTTTACTACAGTTTCAGCGGTTTTGAGTGTACGCTTGGTGCGATAGAGGTAATAACCGCCACCACCGATGCCAGCAATAATGATCACCGCCATGACAATTTCAAGCGGACCAGTATTAGGGAGTTCTTTACAACCTTCCATTTCAGGGTTGGTGGCACAGGTCTTTTCCTGACATTCTGGCAAACCTGGGTTCGTCTCGCAATTATCAAGCGGTTCGACTGGCTCTTCGCAATCCGCTTTTTTGACAGTGATAGTAGTGGTATCCTCCTTAGTTTCACCGCTTTTCTTTTCGGAGTCATAAGTTAGAGTTGCTTTGTTGGTAAGTTCAGTACCGTTACAATCAAAATCAGCGCCGGCTTTAACTTTATAAGTGATATAAACCGTATTGCCAGTGCCGATGGTACCGAGATTGTAGCCGTTGCCAAAGATGTTGTCGGACAAGCCGTCTGGAGTGGTCGATTCATTAGCTGTCAGCTGAACACTGCCGGGAACCAATGTAAGGCCGTCAGGTAAAACATCTTTAATAGTCGCGTTCGTGAGGGCTACGTCACCAGTATTTCGGATGGTGAGTTTATAAGTAGCTTCTTCGCCAGGAACAAGGTTGACACTTTCGCCGAACTCTTTGCCGTCCTTTGAGACGGATTTTTCGATTGAACCGCCAAGTTCATCAGCTTGCAAAACATAGCTAACTACACCGTGATATTCTTCGCAACCTGGAATCACACCGTTCAGCTTGTTAAGGCCGATTAAAGTTCCTTCTTTAGTAAACAAAGAAGAAGGCATGACTGAGCCATTTGCTTGCCAATCGTTGTAGATTTTGGCAGAGCCAGCAACATAATGCATGAGAACTTTTTCAGTGTCGGTAGTCATATAGGCTTCATCCCAAACAGATTCGGGATTGGAGTTGTCTGCAGTGATGGTAGCAGAAATTTTGCCCTTATCGGCGGGAGTTAAAACCGTTGCAAAGGCAGAAGACATCCGAGTCTTGACCGCTACACCGGAATGATTGTGCGCCGAATCGTTGAAGGTCGAAGAGGCGTTGTTATGGAAATAAATATACACTAAGTATTGTCTACCTGGAACAACCTTAACCTCATTTTTTAGATCAGTGACATCGGCGTCAATTTCACCAACCCGCACAAAATCTCTTTCGTCACCGATGGTTGGATTATTGGTGATGGAGTTAAAGGTCGGATAGGTAGCGGGCTCTTCCATAGTAAAAGTGCTACGCTCTGGCCCCCAGGCTGCCACTGAGGTGACAGTAGCAAGACTTAGCCCTACAGTAGTAAGTGCACTTAAAGTTTTTAATTTGGCATTGTATTTCATATTATCCTCCTCCCCACCATTAATTAATGCCTAAATCATCTAATGCTTCGTCAAGTTCTTCGCCACCAGTTGGAGCTTGAGATTGCGGAATCTCGGCTTTATCAGCTTTGGCTTGAGCATCGTTGTCGGGCTTTACCGGGGCATATTGGCCAGAGTTGGCGCCGCCACGATTTTGACTATAATCATTGTTTGAACTGACTTGGTCTTGAACTGGTTCAGCTTTTTCGGAAGCTTCGTTTTGAACGATTTCGGCTTCGGTGCCTTGATACTCTTCAGCTTTTGGCTGCTCGGTAGGCGCTTCGGCTTCTACTTCTTCGGTTGGAGTAGGAGTTACTTTGACCTCATCGGTGCCAACGTCTTCGGCGATATCCTCATGTATATTCTCGTCAATCCTTTCTAGGTTCTCAGCATCTTTAGGAGCTGGGGTTGG
>JAFWIK010000007.1 GCA_017514905.1 Candidatus Saccharimonadota bacterium | reverse complement strand
GACATAAAGTAAACTATCTATTTAAAATATAAAAATGACAGAGGTAAAACCCTTTCAAATCTGTAAAAATCATTTTTACAAAAAGCCATATAAGCGCTAAATATACCTTAGGCAATTATTGATATCAAAAAACCGCTTTTTAAGAGCGGTTTTTATGAAGAAATCTATTTTGCGTTTCTCTTCTCGATGATATCGGCTGCTACGTTCGGTGGTACTTCCTCGTAATCAAAGAGTTCCATCGAAGAAGCGGCGCGGCCTTGTGACATACCACGTAGATCGCTAGTGTAGCCAAAGAGATTGGCGAGCGGACAGAAAGCTTTAATTAGCTTAGCGCCACCATTTAAATCTTCCATTTCGTCTACACGACCCCGGCGGGAGTTAATATCACCAATTACGTCACCCATAAACTCTTCTGGGGTAGTGATTTCAAGCTTCATAATTGGTTCAAGTAGCACTGGATTGGCCTTCTTAATACCTTCGCGCGTAGCTAGCGAACCGGCTAGTTTAAAGGCGAGTTCGGATGAATCTACGTCATGATACGAACCATCATAGAGCGTGGCTTTTACATCCACTACTGGATATCCGGCAATCACGCCACCTGCGAGAGTTTCCTCTACACCTTGCTGGACTGGCTTGCGGTATTCCTGCGGCACCACGCCACCTTTAATTTGGTCAATAAACTCGAAGCCCTTCCCTGCTTCATTTGGCTCAAATTTAATCCAAACATCACCATATTGACCACGACCACCAGACTGTTTGATGTGTTTACCTTGCGCTTCAGCAGTGCCACGAATGGTCTCACGGTAAGCCACTTGCGGTGCACCAGTATTAGCGTCTACATTATGCTCGCGTTTTAATCGATCGATAATGATTTCTAGGTGAAGTTCTCCCATACCAGAAATAATAGTCTGGCCAGTTTCTTCATCGGTATGAACTCGGAAAGTCGGGTCTTCTTCAGCCATCTTGGAAAGACCAATGCCCATTTTCTCTTGGTCAGCCTTAGTCTTTGGCTCTACTGCAATTGAAACAGGTGGATCTGGGAAGTTGATCGATTCTAGATGTACCGGATGAGCAGGATCGCAAAGTGTGGTACCAGTGGTACATTCTTTCAACCCTACCACCGCAGCAATATCACCAGCGGTGATTTCGTCAATATCTTCACGTTTATCAGCAAACATTCGGACCACCCGGCCGACGCGCTCTTTATTGCCCGTAGTTGCATTCAAAATATAAGAGCCGGATTTCAGTACGCCAGCGTAAACCCTGACGAAAATCAGCTTGCCTACGAATGGGTCGGTTGCAATCTTGAAGGCTAGCGCAGTGAGTGGCTCACTATTATCAGCCTTACGTACGATTTGATCACCAGTTTTTGGATCAGTACCTACGGTTTGTCCCTGATCACGATCGAGCGGACTAGGCAGATAATCTGCCATCAAATCCAAAACTTTTTCTACGATCACACCACGACCATCGCCACCAGTCACTAGGAAGAAATCACCCTCAAGCACACGCTTACGAAGAGCAGTTTTTAGCTCTGCTTCTGTAATCGAGTCTTCACCTTCACTGAAGTACTTGTCCATCAAAGCTTCATCGGCCTGGACAGCTTCCTCTACTAGCATCGAACGGGCATTTTTGGCTTTTTCTACCATGTCGGCCGGAATATCACCCACCTTGAGTTCATGATCGGCATAATCTTTATAGGTGTAGGCCTTCATGTCAATAAGATCTACTACACCGCAAACATCTTTTTCGAAACCGATTGGAAGATGGATCGCTACGGCATTTTTCGATAAACGCTTATGAATCGAATCGAGCGATTTGTAAAAATCGCCACCAGTTTGGTTGATTTTATTAACGAAACAAATGCGTGGAATACCGTATTTAGTAGCTTGGCGCCACACTGTCTCGGATTGGGCTTCCACACCCATCTTACCGTCAAATACCACCACGGCGCCATCCAGCACGCGCAGCGACCTTTCTACCTCAGCAGTAAAATCGATATGCCCCGGGGTATCAATAATATTGATCTTGTGGCCTTTCCAGTAGGTCGTTACCGCAGCGGAAGTAATCGTAATGCCACGTTCCTTTTCCTGGTCCATCCAGTCAGTGGTTGCACCACCAGTGTCACCTTTCACAAGGTCAATCTTGTGCTTGAGCCCGGTGCGGTACAAAATTGCTTCTGAAGTTGTCGTTTTTCCTGCATCGATATGTGCGATAATACCAATGTTACGCAACTTACTTAAATCTTTAATCTCAGTAGCCATATGCTCCTTTATCTTTTATTATCTTTTAGCTTTGAGCTTTGCACTCAAAAAAATAAACTTCTAGATTAGTTTATCATATTTTTAACGAAATTAAAAGCCCTGGCGAAAAGACACCAGGGCTATGTTAAAAAGAGGAGGAGCATGATAGTAATATATGAGAATTATATTGACAGAGGTTACCGTCATGTAGTCGCAGCACTAGTCAACGCAGATGCGCCATAGTCAACGGCTTATTAACCTACCAACAGGCAGCTATAGTCTCGAGGAACATATATAGCTTCGAACCCTTAACGGGCAGCCGTGGATGAAGGTTTTTATTGGGATGTAATTTGCTTCTTTACTCCCCCTCTTTTTGGCGAATTAAGGTTCACTAGCACAAAAACTAGCCTGTAGCGACCATTCTACTATATTGTTAGAATAATGTCAAGACTAAGCTAGTTTCTTACGTAAAATTTCTTGCACGGCGGAAGGGTTAGCTTTGCCACGTGACGCTTTCATTACTTGCCCTACTAGAAATCCAATTACCTTTTGCTCTCCGGCCTTGTAATCGGCCTGAGCCTTTTGAGTTTCCGGCTTCGCTAATACCGTGTCTACAATCTTTTCTAGTGCACCCAAATCATTTTCTTGCACTAGGCCGAGTTCCTTGGCAATCGTCTTAGTTCCTCGCCCCTTCATCTGTGGATCGAACAGTTTCAAAAACACTTCCTTGGTCGCCGTCGAAGACAATTCTTTCTTCTCGTTCATCTCGGCAAGATCTTTCAAATCATTGGTGGAAGGTAGGTCATTCAGATATTCTGCCGATTTTTCCTCTGCTAGCAAGACTGACGTAAACAAATTTGCTATGAGGGATACTCGAGAAGACGGCTTCCTCGGGGACGGGTCGCTCGCTCCCGTCGTCACGGGGCTCGCGCCCTCATTCTCGGTCGTAACCTCCGAAAGCCCCTCAGAAGCATCTTCTCGAGTGGCCAACTGGTCTAATTTTTTCATCAGGCTTGGATAGTCCAGCAAAATCTCCAGAATATCTGGTTTCAGGGTTCCTTCGAATTTCTTGCGATAATCATTCGGCATCATTGGTAGTTTGGCTGATTCTGCGTCAATGAATTCTTGAGACAAATTAATTGGTGGTAAATCCGGCTCCGGCATGTAACGATAATCTTTGGCCTCTTCCTTTGAACGCTGGCCAGTTGTCTCGCCAGTTGCGTCATTCCAGCCTCTAGTTTCCTGAACTACCTTTTCGCCAGCATTCAGAATCCTAGTTTGACGCTTAATTTCGTACTCCGCAGCTCTTTCTACGGATCTAAACGAATTAAGGTTCTTAATCTCGGCCCGTGTACCTAGCTCTTTAGCTCCCTCTGGCGCAAGTGAAATATTCACGTCAAATCTCATGTTTCCGTTAAAGAGGTCACCGTAAGTTACTTCCGCATAGCACATTAGGCGCCAGAGCTCTTTACAATAATCATGAGCGTCCTTTGGTGAATGAATATCTGGCATCGAGACAATTTCAATTAGCGGTGTATCTACACGGTTTAAATCTACCAACGAATAATTACTAAAATGTGTCAACTTCCCGGCATCGCCTTCTAGGTGCGCGTGTTCGATCCGGATTTTGGTACCACTAGGAAGTTCTACGAACCCCGGTCCAATAATTGGCTGATAAAACTGGGTAATTTGATAGCCTTTTGGTGAATCGGGGTAAAAATAGTGTTTGCGATCAAAGCGCGAAAAAGCATTAATCTCGCAATTCATTGCTCGCCCAGCCCGAATCGCATATTTGATTGCCTCGCCATTTAATCGTGGTAACATTCCAGGTAAAGCATAGTCAACTGGTGACACGCAGGAGTTCGGCTCTTTACCGCGCGCATCATTATCAACTTCCGAAAAAAGTTTGGTTTTGGTTGAGAGTTGTACGTGGCATTCAATTCCGATCGTAGGGGTATATTTCATTAGATGGCTCCTAAATCTTTTAGTGCTTGCTTATAAATCGCAAGAGCGTTAAACGCTTGTTTATATCCAATCTCGAGATCAGACTCATGCGCAATAGCATTACGCAATTTGTGAGCTCGCCAGACGGCATTCAAATTTGAAAATCGCCCATCACATTTTTTCAACCGATCGCCCATAGTTTTACCCGGAATGCCCATCTCGACCATTGCCTTGTCAAGTAGTTTATCGCAATTGATAATCGTAGTGACATAGCTGGCGGGATTATCCTTTTTGAGCCCGTTTTCGATCTCCAAAAACCGAGTTTGATAAACTTCTTTGTTGAAAACATAGCCATGTTTGCCCGTTAGCACGATTGCCATAAAAATTAGCACCGCAACGATCAAAACTGCCAGTAGAAACGTGATTACGCCGCCGTCGAACATTCTGTCTCCTTTGCAAATTCGAGTAAACTCTTGTCACTGCGGCGTGGCCCGATTAGTTGCAAGCCAATTGGAAGCCCACTTTTTGCCTTACCTACTGGGATAGTTAATCCTGGTATTCCAGCGAGATTTAATGGTACGCTCATCACATCTTCTAGATACATTGAAACCGGATCATTTACCTTTTCACCTATTTTAAAGGCCAGGTTCGGTGAGACTGGCGTCAAGATGAAATCGCATTTAGAAAAGGCTTTTTCGTATTCTTTGATAATCAACGTACGAGCTTTTGCAGCCTTTAAGAAATATGCATCATAGAATCCACTCGAAAGCACAAAATTCCCGATCATAATTCGGCGCTTATTCTCTGGCATAAAACCTTCGCTCCGCGTATTACTATAAAGTGCAGTTAGGTCCGTCGATTCATTAGATCTGAACCCATAACGGATGCCATCATAGCGTGATAAATTCGAGGCAATTTCAGCCGGCACGATAATATAATAAGCCGCAAGAGCATATTTCAAATTTGGCATCGAAAGTTCTACGACCTTATGGCCCTTCTTTTCTAGAGCATCGCACTTCTTCTTCAGCGCCTGCCGAATTTCCGGATCCACCGACTCATTGTCGAAGTCCTTAATAACGCCAATGCGGGCGCAGGAATTAGATGATTCGAGACATTTCGCGACCAACGGGGAGCGAGTTAGCGAGGAGCCCCGTGACGACGGGCGCGACGAAGCGTGTCGAGAATCATCTGATTCTGCGTCCGCTTCAGCAATATTATAATAATCTGGCAATGTCGTCAGATCTTTTGGATCTTGCCCGCTGGCGATTGACATCAGAAGGTCCATGTCTTCTGGAGCCTTAGTAAAGAAGCCAATACAATCGGTTGATGAGGCCATTGCTACTACTCCGTAGCGCGAAATTGTGCCGAAGGTGGGCTTAAACCCATATACGCCATTAAATGAGGCTGGTTGTCGAATCGAACCGCCAGTATCTGTACCAGTTGCAAATTCTACAATATCCAAAGCTACCGCTACGGCTGAGCCACCCGATGAGCCGCCTGCGACGCGTTTTTTATCAAAAGCATTCGAAGTCGGACCAAAATACGAGTTTTCGGTCGAAGACCCGTGTGCGAAGGCATCCATGTTTGTGCGTCCAATCATGATCGCACCTTCCGCTTCCAACTTTTTGATTGCTGTCGCCGTGACTGGCGCTGTAAAGCCTTCCAAAATATGGGCTGCTGCAGTCGTTTCGCCCTCTGGACTGAGGAAATTATCCTTCATTGCATAGGGCACACCAGCCAGTCGCCCCACTTTTTCACCTTTTTTGATTTTTGCATCAATTTCCCGCGCTTTTTTTAAGGCCCCCTCTTCATTTAAAGAAGTAAAAATATGATAATCTTCAAAAAACTTGGCCTTTTCAAGCGCATCTTTCACTAATCTTTCGGCAGAAACAGTTTTATTCGCAGTTTTCATTTATAACACCTTTGGCACTTTAATTTGATGATCTTTTTCTTCCTTGGTGAGGGCTAAAAGAGCCTCTCTATCGGCTTCTTGCGGTAAAATCTCATCTTCTCGCCACACATTTTCCATTTCAAACACCTGGTAGGTCGGCTCTACGTTTTTGGTATCTAGTTCGTCTAGCTGAGAAATATACTTGATGATGTCTTGCAAATCATTCTGAAGAGCAACAATTTCCTTGTCAGGCAAAGAAAAATTCGACAAATCCGCTAAATGTTTGACGTCCTCGCATTTTATTTCCATATCCTTTTATTATAACATACAAAAACTGTTGTATGACTATTTTACATTCTTGAATAGCTTCTTTTTGACGTAATCAAATATTGGTTTAGCTTCTTTGAGATCCAAGAAATAGCTGGCCACAAAATATGCAATCACTGAAATTAGCGAAATCACCAAGAATTTCGGGATCGTAATTACAAGTGAAGTATCGGTAGCCATCAACGGTACAAATTTCGTCATCGAGAAGGCCACGCAACCCGTTATCACTGCTGCAAAAAGCATCCTAATAGTCGCTCGCCAAAAAGCTTTATCAAGCAGTTCATTATCAGAGCGTTTCTGCAAAATGTATAACAAAATAATAATCTCTACTATGGCCCCAATTGATTGTGCTAGGCCTAACCCATCTACGCCCCAATTCAAAGAGTAAAACCAAACCGAAAGGATAATAGTAAGCCCAATCGCAAAAATTGAAACGATAAACGGAGTTTTGGTATCTTGATAGGCGTAAAATCCTCTCGAAGCAATATGAAACACACTTCGTGCAAAAATCGCCAGACACAGTGTCCCGAGTACTGACGCAATTGTGCCATTACTGTCATTATTACCTATGTTTGAGATAAAGCTCGTCACATAGCCTCTGCCAAAGAATGCGATGACCGAAACTGGCAACGCTATCCAAATAATAGTTCGAAGTGCCCTTCTAAATGTCTCATTGAACTCGCGGCGATCACCATTACCAAGTTCTTCCGTTAGCTTCGGAAAAAAAGCCGTAGAAATTGCTACACCAATCAGATTTACTGGCATTTGATGTAGGGCCGAAGCCTGGTTAAATGAACGTACTGCACCTGCTCCCATCCGCGAAGACAAATTGGTGTTCACGATCCCGTTGACATAATCGATCCCCTGGTCTAGCGAGCGGGCTGGCAGTAATTTCAAAATTGACCGGAAACCTTGGTTTTTCCAGTAGACTTTAAAATCATAATCCATCCCTAGCCCAAATAATCCTATGAGAGATACAATTAACTGCATTACCGCACCTAGAATTACACCAATCGCTACACCCATGATCCCACCTTCGAAAATTTGTATACCGAAAAGATTGATTCCACCAGTAAACCAAGTAATGCCAATAATAATGCCAATATTATATATAGCTGGTGCAAAAGCATAGAACACAAATCTGCCTACGGCTTGCTGAATAGATGTAACCACCGTAGCTATACTAAATAAAAACGGATTAATCGCAATTACGCGCGTCATGTTAATAGCGAGCACCATGCCAGATTCATCTAGGCCTGGGCTTACCACATATCTAATCAGCGGATCCGCAAATACCATGATTAAAATACTGGCGATTAGAGTGAGAAGCGCAAGTAAATTAATTACGCTAGAAGATAGTTCCCAGGCAGACTTTTTATTGCCAGAGGCCAACCTTTGATTAAAAACTGGAATGAACGAAACAGCTAATGCTCCTGACGTCAAAATAAAAAACATAAAATCTGGGATTGTAAAAGCAGCCGTATAAGCATCAATTCCAGTTGGGTAGGTTCCTAGATAATACGAGTTTAATAACCGATCTCGGAATAATCCTAGCAAGGCTGAAATTAAAGTCGAAGATGCCAAAACTATTGCTGCCGATTTAACCGACAGCTTGATATTTGCCAACGCCACAACCGAACGAAACCTAAATCTTCGCATATATATAATAATAACACATAATAAATTTTATGGTTTTTTGAAATTTAGTGTATAATAATATATATGGTGAAGAAAAAATCTGAGGTGATTATGCCGTCCAGATTTTTAAAGAAAAATCAGACGAAAAAATCACCTTCTAAAACTGCGAAAAAGAATATGAATCTTTATTCTAGCTTGAGCTATAGGCATCAAGTTAGAAAGGAGGCTGACGCTCGGCGTCATGCTGAGGATTTAGCTAAACTTCCTAAAGAGCCGATCAAGCGCTTCTTTGCGAGATTGCATCCAAAGCGAGTTTGCAAATGGTTCTTCTCTTGGCGTGGCCAGAAGGCCATTCTCAAGTTTTTTGCCGCTTCAATTCTAATTTTTATCATCTTTATTGGCGGCCTATTCCTTTATTACAAAAAGGATCTTGACGAAATTCGCCTAGATGAAATGTCTATTTCCGAAACAGTCAATACTTATCTCGACCGCAACGGCGAAGTCTTGTGGCAAGATACCGGAGACGAGGATTACCGTCTAGTAGTTGATGCTGAAGACATTTCTAAATATATGTACCAAGCTACTGTCGC
Organism: Candidatus Saccharimonadota bacterium; assembly: GCA_017514905.1. GTDB lineage: Bacteria > Patescibacteriota > Saccharimonadia > Saccharimonadales > Saccharimonadaceae > Nanosyncoccus. The sequence continues at coordinate 18,247 of JAFWIK010000007.1, read as the reverse complement.
GATTGAGGATAGGAATTTTTACAATCATGCCGGTGTCGATTTCGGTGCTCTAATCCGTGCTACATTCTCTACCCTCGGTGGCCAAGGCGTGCAAGGGGGTTCCACTCTCACTCAGCAGCTCATCAAACAGGTTTATTTCTCGGATGAAGCAGCCAGCGCCAACCGAGGTGGTCTCACCCGTAAGATTAAGGAGCTCATTCTCGCGATTGAACTTGAAAAAATGTATAGCAAGGATCAGATCCTCACTATGTATCTGAACCAGTCACCTTATGGTGGCCGCCGTAATGGTGTAGAATCAGCCGCTCAGACTTACTTTGGTAAATCCGCCAAAGATTTGAATCTATCTGAATCGTCGCTGCTTGCTGCTATCCCCAATAACCCAGCAGTGTTAAACCCATATAATACTTATGGCAATGAATGGCTAATTGAGCGCCAACACAAAGTACTCGACGATATGGTGACTATGGGCTACATTTCAGAAGATGAAGCTAAAGAAGCCAAACAAGTAGATATTCTTGCTACAATTCTGCCAGAATCCAATCAATATGCTGGTATGTTAGCGCCTCATTTCGTGCTAGAAGTTAAAAAGACACTCGAGGAAAAGTACGGTATTCAGACCATGCGTGCTGGTGGTTGGACAATCAAAACTACTCTAGATATGAGAGCTCAAAAAATCGCCGAAGATGCCGTAAAAACTGGCACCACTCACATGTACAAGAATCGCAGCGACGACCTCGCTTTAGTTTCGATTGATGTTGATACTTCTCAGGTTATCGCCATGGTCGGCTCCGTAGATTTCTTTAATGGTTCGTTTGGTGAAGTCAATGCTACGACGGATTCTCTAATCGAGCCAGGATCTTCGATCAAGCCGATTTTGGATTATTCACCGCTCTTTATGCAGCGTGAAGGTGTCAACTACGGACCAGGTTCAATTCTAAAAGATGAAAATATCAACCGGATTTATTGTGCTGGCGCTACTGGTAAATGCGCGCTGACTAATGCTACTGGTTCCTTCTATGGCAACGTTTCGATCCGCTTTTCTCTGGGTCACTCTCTTAACATTGCTGCGGTTAAGGCTCTCTATATTAACGGTATTGATAATTCGCTTGAAATTGCGCACGAGCTTGGTGATAAATCTTACTGCGAAGGTCGCGATAACTATGGCCTTTCAATTGCAATTGGCTCTGGTTGTGGCGTCCGCATGGTAGAACATGCCAACGCCTATGCTTCGATTGCGCGTGGTGGGTCGTATCGGGATTACGCCTATGTCCTAGAAATGAAAAACTCTTCGGGCGAGGTAGTCGAATCTTGGGCTGATACGGAGCCTAAGCAAGTAGTCGACGAACAAGTTGCCTATATGATTTCTGATATTCTAGCCGATGGTAGTGCTCGCTATGGTATTTACGCACCTGGTGGTTCCCAAAGTGCGGGTTATGTAATCCCGGGAGTTTGGACCGCTACCAAGACCGGTACTACTACTACATCAGATGCTAACGAAACTAAGGATTCCGTGATGGAAAGCTATTCCACGGTAGTTTCCACCTTCGTTTGGAATGGTAATCACGATGGTCGTGGCGTTTCATCAAACACTCACGATATTGCTCGCTATACTATCGCTGAGTATATGAGCCGTATCCACAAAGAAGTTTACGAACCGGATGGCCGTTGGCATTCCGGTGACAAACCGGTCCGACCTGAGGGCATCAAGACTCTTTCAATCAATGGCAAAAGCGATATTTGGCCAAGCTGGTTTAACGCCACCAAGAACTCTGGCGTCACCAAAGAGAAACTTACCTTTAACCGTTACAATCACTTACTCGCCTCCGATTGTACCCCAGAGGATTACAAGATCGAAGTTGACGTAACTAAAACAGTTGATCCAATGACTGGTAATAGCGTTTATAGCGTACCAGAACCGTATAATCGCGATAAAAATGATACTTGTGATTATGATCCGCCTCAATTGTCGCTGTCTACTACTGGTTGTAAGATCTATGCCAACATTAGCAAAGGTACTTACGATCTCACTGGTGCTACTATCTACATTAATGGCGTCGAAAAAGGTGGTGTCTCGCTTGGTGGTGGTCCGATTTACACCCTCACTGGCGATGAAACCTCAGCTAGACTTGATGTTTCAGATTCGGCTGGCTACATTGCTTCAGGCGAGATCAAGCTGCAGTCTTCTGGTTGCAAACAAGAAACCACCGAAACTGTTGATGATAACACCAAAAACAATTAACTTTTAGCCGCGTACAATTTTGGCAAAGATCATTTTACCAGACGAGGTCTCATGGAATCTCTCGAACTCCACGGTAATTTCTTTACCAATTTTGTTGGCGGCACGGTCTACTACTACCATTGTGCCGTCAGCTAAATGGCCAATCCCCTGCCCACGGTTTGCGCCTTTTTCGATAACCTTTAGCTTGATTTTAGCCCCTGGTAGATAGTCGGTCTTAACTGCAAGTGCTAAATCATTGATATTCAGCGTTTCGATTTTTTCCGCTTCAGCTACTTTGATCAAATTAAAATCGAGCGTCAATACTACACCCTTATTTTCTTTCGCATATTTCAAAAGTTCTTCATCGACTTTTTTATTACCTTCGCCATCGTCGACAATTTCAGTATTAACTTCTACTACACGTTCTAGCTCCGAAACATTATTTAATCCCGTGCGAGCGCGATTGCGTTTCTCGTTATCCTTGCCGTCTGCTAAAAGCTGCAATTCTCTTAGTACACTTTTTAGGACAATTAAATCTCCGTCAATAAATCCCGTGCGTGCGATATTGAGAATTCTCCCGTCGATCAAAACCGATGTATCGACGTAAATTTTCCTTGCGCCGCTTCGCATCGGCCTGTATTTTCTTAACGTGAGGAACGTTGTCTCTGCTAAAATCACAAGACATACTATCAAAATAAATAAATCCATAATAATGCCATTATAACATATCGGAGTAATCAAAAAGTACTACTTGGGACATTTCGGAGGTTACGACCGAGAATTAGGGCGCGAGCCCCGTGACGACGGGAGCGAGCGACCCGTGTCCCAAGTAGTACTTTTTGATTACTCTATTAGGTCAGTGCCATATTCTTTGGCGTGCAGATGATTTTGCTCAAGAATAGCCTCATATTTTTTTACTAAATCATCACGGTTTTTTAGCCGAGCCACATCGATGGCGATATCGTAGCGGGATGCTGCATTCCGTCGCAGCATTTCAAACGGAGTAGTAGTCGAACCTTCCTCGTTAAAACCATGCACGCGCAGTCTCCCTCGTGCAGTATAATTTTCCAAAATATTTTCTAGCGTCTCTGGGTAACCGTGAAAATTCGCGATAATCGGCTTATCTTTTGTGAATATTTCCATGAATTTTGCTTTGGATAATTTATTGTCCGTCGTCCCAATCGCGCGGTAAGATAAAGCATTAATACCAACGAAACGAATTCGAATTTTTGGCAGATCTTCTTTAATAATCTTAATCGCCTCCAGGGCCTCATGCGATACGATGTCACCACAAGCTGTAAAGACCAAATCCGGTTCTTTATCTGAGGCAAATTGAAAAATCGAAGCTCCACCGTTATCAAACTGGAACTTTGCGTGATGTGAATCGATATAACGAGGTCTTTCATTTTTATCAAATGTTGTAAGATTTACAACGTTCTCTGAAGTAATCATAAAGTTAAATGTTTCCTCCGCCGCCACATCATCAATCGGGAAAATACAGTTGCACAAGTTCGACGGAATACTTAAAAGTTGAGAAATCAGTGCCGGAGATTGATGGGTAAAACCGTTATGATCCTGCCGCCAGCACATGGAAGTCGAAAGTAGATTTACCGCCGGCATCGGTAGTCGCCAATCCACGCTTTTTGATTGCTTGATAAACTTAATCTGTTGTAGCAGCTGCGAAGTGATAACCGAAAGAAATGCTTCGTAACTTCCCATCATGGCCTTCTCACCATTCATTAAATGTCCTGTCATCACTGAAAAAAGTACATTCTCGGATAACATTTCAACAATGCGCCCATTAGATGATTCTGGTAGATCCCATGGCTCTGTTTTTAGATTACCCCATGCGCGTTTTTCAACGTCGAAAATTTGGTCAAACTTATTTGAAGTAGTTTCGTCTGGTGAGAAGAAATAAAAAGTAGGATCCTCTTTAAACTCAGCCGCGAGGAGCTCGCCGATTTTTCTAGCTGCCGAGAATTTTTCCGTTCCAGGATTGTCTACTCGCTCAATCATTCTAGCACCTCCCGAAATAGTTCCTGCGGCCGGTAGCTTTCTAGCCATTTTTTTAGAGCTTTAAATTCGTTTTCGTCGGTCTGGGCTTTTTTTAGCGGAATTTGGTGTGCTTCATGATGGCTATTCGGTCCACCTGCACCCTTTTCTGTCTTCATGATGTAGAACGGAGCGCTGATGTTTTCTCTGAGTGCAGCCTGGAAATCGTCAGTGTCATCGCCCTGCACTAAGCGTGGTGTCATACCAAACCCACGGGCTAATTCATTGAGTTCGCGCTCAGATTTGCGTGCGTAAATCGAGGGTGCTGAAATCTTGTATCCATTCAAATGCAGGATTGGAATAATACGACCATTTTTCGGACTGTCAAATAAATCACGCAAATTCATTGAATCTAGCGCCGTGGCAGTTTCTAATTCTCCATCGCCAATTAAAACAGCGATAGTTTTTTCGGGATGCCCGAGAGCTAGACCATAGGCATTTGCTAACGCGTAACCTAGCTCACCACCTTCGGTAATCACTCCGGGCGTAATCGGACTAGCATGACTCGGAAATCCATCTGGCCACGAAAACTCTTTACAAAGGTAATTCAATCCAGCTTTATTAACAGTAGCTTTTTTGTCAACTTCTTCGAGGTCCCGGTCTAGCCACAAGTTTGCATTTAATGCCGGGAATCCGTGTCCAGGCCCGAGCACAAAGCTAAAATTAGGATCTTCACCATATAAATTTTTGAGGTTTGCATAAGCTACATTAATGCCATGGCAAGTCCCCCAGTGGCCAAGCAAGCGAGGCTTAATATCGTCAAACTTTAGTTCCCTCTCTAGTAAAAAATTATCCTGCAAAAAAAGCTGTGCCACGCAAAGATAATCGCAAAATCTGACACGTCTTTCGATTTTTTCAATTTCTATAGTCCCCACCGCGCTCATGTATAAATTATACTGCAAGAATTTTTGAAAAACAAGCTTGACATCGTAAAACATAAGCGTATAATGAAAGAAAAAGGTATACACTAATGAAAACAAAAATTCTAACATTAACTATATCTATATTTATCACGGCGTTATTTGGCGCTTCCGTTTCTGCTACCTCTGGCACTCTTACAGTTTCTATTCCAGATAATATTTCATTAAATATCCTTCCTACGGATTCAGGTTCTTTTGCCTCTACCTCAGCCACAGTCAGCGTAAAGACTACTTATGCTGCAGGATATACTCTAGGCATTAAAGCTAGCACCAATAATAGCAATGCTCTAATTAATGATAACGATTCTTCTAAGACGATTCCATCCATCACTGGTAATATTTCTGAAGCTACCTTTTCTTCTTCTAGTACCTATAATAATAAATGGGGTTTTAAACCATCTAAATTAAACTCAGCCGCTAATTCCGATTATCTTCCAGCTCCTAGTTCAGATTCGGCCGTTACGGTGTTAGATCAAACTGCCACTTCAAATCCTTCTACCTATAACGACTACACTTTAACTATGGGGGTAAGGACAGACAACACTTTGACGCCAGGTTCCTACAAGAACACTTTTGTCTTAACTACGGTGGCTAATCCTACATTATATGATATTAACTATCTTGAAAACACTACTGATACCGTCACTAATATGCCAAGTGATGTTTCATCTTCTACTTACGATACTTCCGTAAACATCTCCTCAACTATTCCAGCAAGAGATGGCTACAACTTTAAAGGTTGGTGTACGGTGCAAGTAACCGACGGTGCTGCCTGTACTGGTACTATCTATAATCCTGATGGCGATGGAACAAGTCTATCCTGGACTATTGACCAAACTGCTGCTACTAATACATTAAACCTTTATGCGATGTGGGAGAGCGACGTAATTATTATGCAAACCATGAGCGAGTCAGATTGCATTACGTCACAACCTACATCTGTAGTAGACATTCGTGACAACGAAACATATTTAGTTCAGCGTCTTGCTGACGGAAATTGCTGGCTACTAGATAATTTAAGGCTTGATCCTACTGCAGTTTCATTAGCTGATCTTCAGGACAATACTAATGCTTCTAACCAAACTCTTACCTACTTCAAGAATGGTGGTGGCTCTAGCCCATATCCTGCTACTGGAGTCAATACTACTTGGGCTAGTTCTTCAGATGATAAATATGATGAACCAAAAGTGGTAACTACTTATAAAGATACTACTACCACAAGCTATGGTGCTGGTTCTGGTAAGATTGGTGTCTATTATAACTTCTGTGCTGCTTCTGCTGGTTCGTATTGCTATCCTGGAGGTAGCAGTACTGGAAATGCTACAGAAGATCTCTGTCCTGCTGGTTGGAGAATGCCTACTGGTGGCAATAGTGGTGAATATCAGGCTCTATATACAGCTTATTCTAGCGATGCCACTAACTTTATAAATGCTCTTTCTACTCCTCTGTCGGGCGCCTTCATCAATGGCTCGGCGAACGGTCAGGGCACGAACGGCAACTTCCGGTCTTCTACTAGAAATGGCGACCTCATGTATGGCCTCTATGTGAATTCAAGCAATGTCCACTCCGCGTTCAACTACAATCGCTACGGCGGATACTCGATGAGATGCGTGAAGAAGATGTATATGCAAGATGTAACGAGTTCTATGCTTGATGAGCTAATACCGGATGAGGGTGATAACGTTGATCTTGTAGATAAGCGTGACGGAGAAACGTACAAAGTTGCACGGCTAGCGGATGGAAATGTTTGGATGCTGGACAACTTAAGGCTAGATCCAACCACGGTTGATTTAACTAAATTACAGACCCTCAGTAATGCTTCTGCTACCACTATAGCTTATTTGAAGAATGGTGGTGGCTCCAGTCCATATCCAGCTACTGGGGTTGATACTACTTGGGGTAGTTCTACTGAAGGCTTTGATGAGCCAAAAGTAGTGGCTGCTTATAAAGACACTACTGTTACGAGTTATGGCTCTGGTTCTGGCAAGGTTGGTGTTTACTATAACTATTGTGCTGCTTCTGCTGGCTCATATTGTTATCCATCAGATAGCGGTACTGGAAATGCCACAGAAGACCTTTGTCCAGCTGGTTGGAGGATGCCAACGGGCGGCCCTAGTGGTGAATATCAAGCTTTATACACAGCCTATAATTCTGATGTTACTAGTTTCAGAAACGCTCTTTCTACGCCTCTTTCTGGTGGTATCGCTGCCGGCTCGCCGATTGGCCAGGACACTATGGGCTCTTTCTGGTGTTCTACTCTCAACAGTAGTAATGGTATGCATTTTCTGCGCGTCATTTCTAACACTGTGGAACCTGACGTTTATATTAATCGCAACTGGGGCTCCTCGTTGAGGTGTGTGTTGGATACTTAGCCTACTCTTCAGCAGTTTCACGTTCTCCATTTCAAGAAGAAAGTTTAAGCGACTACGTTCTATCAATAAGGTGTGTGCTTAAGTAGTCTCTAAGTTTCCTCGTTCTCCAATTCAGGAAAAAGCAGAAAAGTATAGAAAGATATATAATATATAGTGAATTTGATACGCCATATCTGGTGTATCGTATCTAGCATACTACGCTAGAACTAGCGTTTTTAGAACAAAAACCGAACAAAAACTATCTTTTCTTTCCTTCCATAAAATCTTTGATTCGCGTAATTTCATCTCGCAGCATTGCGGCCTTTTCGAATTCCAGATTCGCTGCTGCCAGTTGCATTTCGGAAGAAAGCTGTTTGATTAGCGCCGGTAGTTCATCTTTTGGTACGCGTTTGATATCAAATTTATTCTCTTTCTCTTTCTCCGGGATAATCGCTCTAAGCCCTGCCGAGACCTCCTTTTTGATAGAGTGTGGCGTGATATGGTGCTTGGCATTATATTCTTTCTGAATTTCACGTCGTCGGTTGGTCTCAGAAATTGCTTTTTCCATGCTTTCGGTAATAAAATCGGCATACATAATAACTTTGCCTTCTTCATGCCGTGCAGCACGACCGATTGTCTGGATAAGAGCTGATTCAGAGCGTAAGAATCCTTCTTTATCGGCATCCAGTATTGCTACGAGTGATACTTCCGGCAGGTCCAACCCCTCGCGCAGTAAATTAATACCGACTAAAACGTCATATACTCCAGCCCGTAGATCACGAATAATGTCGCCTCGTTCCAAAGTATCCACATCTGAATGGATATAGGCAGTCTTTACGCCTCTCTCCTTTAAATGATCGGTCAAATCTTCCGCCATGCGTTTAGTAAGCGTCGTGATAAGCGTTCGCTGTCCTTTAGCGATGCGTTTGTCAATTTCTTCCATCAGATCGTCAATCTGCCCTTCTGAACCACGTACTTCAATTTCCGGGTCGAGCAAACCTGTTGGGCGAATCACTTGCTCGGCTGGCTTTGGTGAAACTTCCAGCTCGTAATCCCCTGGTGTGGCTGATACGTAAACTGCTTGATTAATATGCTTCTGAAATTCACCATAAGTTAGCGGTCGGTTATCAAGCGCACTCGGTAGCCTAAAACCATAGTCTACCAGGGCCAATTTCCTCGCATGGTCACCATTATACATGCCTCTTACCTGCGGTAAAGTCATGTGTGATTCGTCTACGATCAAAAGAAAATCTTTCGGGAAGAAATCTAAAAGCGTATATGGTGGCTCACCGGGTTTTCTGCCCTCTAGATGCCTGGAATAGTTTTCAATTCCTTTAACAAATCCAGTTTCTTTCAACATTTCTAAATCATACTTAGTGCGCTGTGATAATCTTTGCGCTTCTAGGAATTTGTCGTGTTTTTCGAAATACTTCAAGCGTTCTTCATATTCTGCGCGAATTGTGACCAGAGCCTTTTCTAGCTGATCCATCGGCGTGGCGTAATGAGTATTTGGGAAGATATGTACATGATCTGGTTTTTCACGTACGTCTAGTGTAATTGGGTCAACATTTTTTACATCTTCTAACGTATCGAACCCAAATTCGAACCGATAAGCATACTCGCCATTAGCTGGGAATAAATCGATCGTGTCACCCATCACGCGGAAATTCCCCCGCTCAAATGCGATATCATTCCGATGATATTGCATATCCACCAATCGCCGGATAAACTCAAGCTGTGATAGCTGGGAGTTTGAGGTCAGGGGGTTTGTGATATTACCTTCGAGGACATTTCGGAGCGCGGCAGCGCGAGAATTAGCGCCGGCCGCCCGTGGCGACGGGCCGGCCGGACGCGTGTCCGAGGAGGTATTATCGCAAACCCATTTGCCATTAATTTTCCAGATCGGTAGCGACATCTCGGTATAGTGTTCCGGTGAACCAATACCATAGATGCACGATACCGAAGCCACCACAATGCAATCTCGTCGTGTAAGTAAAGCCTCTGTGGTGCCATGCCGAAGTCGGTCGATCTCGTCATTAATCGCCGAATCTTTTTCGATGTAAGTATCCGTCGAAGCAATGTAAGCTTCCGGCTGGTAATAATCAAAATAACTTACGAAATAATGCACCTCGTTTTCTGGAAAGAATTCACGAAATTCAGAATAAAGCTGAGCGGCCAGAGTCTTATTGTGCGCCAGAACTAGCGTTGGTCGCTGAGTTTTTTCAATAATATTCGCCATGGTAAAAGTTTTGCCAGACCCCGTCACGCCGAGTAGGGTTTGCTCGTGTACACCACGATTAATCCCGTCTACGAGCTGCTTGATCGCAGCGGGCTGGTCGCCGGTCGGTTTATACTTAGATACCAATTTAAATTTTGCCATACTTCTTATTATATAATATATGTATGAAATATACTATTACCGTCAAGCCGGGCTCCAGCCAAGAGAAAATCATCCAGACTGCCGAGGATGCATTTACCGTCTATTTGCGTGCCAAACCCCACGACGGCGAAGCTAACGACGCACTAATTAAACTTTTATCTAAGCATTTCGATATTCCTAAAACCACCATCAAAATCACTCGTGGCGCTAAATCGCATATCAAAACTATCGAATTCTAATCTTCTTTAGACTTCATGGTCGGGAATGGCACAGCTTCCCTCCCTGGCACGCCTTCAAGTAACCAGAAATTGCGTTCTGAATTGCCCCAACCACAAGCTGGTGGCATGCCATATTCTAGCATCTCCACGAAATCCATATCAAGCATCTGGGCTTCTTCGTCACCCGCATCTCTTGCGGCTTGTTGTTCTTTGAACCTAGCTAATTGGTCTAGAGGATCATTTAACTCCGAAAAACCATTGCCCATCTCGGTCCCCGCAATAATTGGGTGGAATCTTTCAGTCACTAAAGGATTTTCGCTAGATTTTTTCGCCAGTGGCGAAAGGCTCAGCGGTTCTTCGATTAGCCAATAAGGCCCAGCAGAAGTCTTACGGATTAGCTTCCAAACATCGTCGATTAAATGTGGAGTGGAAGTGTTTTCGAGCTTCTTCTTGAAATCGTCTTGTTTCAAATCTTTTGCATCCCAATTTTTAAGGAGTATTTGAATCAGTTGCTCTCGATCCGGGTTAAACACATCTACATTGAACTTTTCGCGTAACAAATCTGCATATTTGACGCGTGGCCATTTACAGTCAAGATCTACATCAAATCCTCCGACGTGGAACTTCAAAGTACCCCAAGTTTCTTTTGCTACATATTTAATCATCTCTTCATAGAGCTTCATACCATCTTCATAGTTCTCATAAGCCGCATAAGACTCAAAAGCGATATGCTCTGGCAAATGCTCATCATCTACGCCTTCGTTTCTAAATCTCGGTCCAATATCATAAACTTTTTCAAAGCCGCCACCTAGAAGCCGCTTTAAAGGTAACTCGTGTGAAATCCGCAAATAGAAATCTTCATTTAGAGCATTCATATGCGTAACAAATGGCGTCGCATCAGCTCCACCAGTGGTATGTTCTAAAACTGGAATATTAATTTCGATAAACCCGTGCTGATTCATAAAATCACGCGTGGCTTGCCAAAACTTCGAGCGTCGTACTAATCTTTCGCGTACTTCTGGGTTAACATTCATGTCTACATATCGTCTGCGGTAACGCTCTTCCTTGTTCTCGAATTTTTCTGGTAACGGCCTGAGAGATTTAGTAAGTAGCTTTACAAAATCAGCAAATACCGAAATTTCGCCAGTCTGTGTCTTATCAACCTTGCCTTTTGCTTCAATAAAATCACCGATATCGAGCAGCCTCACATCCTTCGCGCCTAGCAACCCTTTTGGTGCTTCGTCGGTCGCTTTCATAAAGATCTGCACTTCACCCGAATAATCTCGTAACTTAATAAAAACTAATTTGCCAAAAGACCTAATCGCTTTAATACGACCTGCCACCGTGACTTCCTGGCCTTGCCGTTCATCAAAATGATCTACTACGTCTATAATCTTCGTATTTCGCTCTGATTTAGACGGATACGGTTCTACGCCCCGCTCGCGGAGTTCCTCTAGTTTACGCAACCTCTCGTTGCGGTAATCTTCTAACAACATAAAATATATTATACCATAAAATAAAAACTTTTCTAAGCTTGCTATTTCTAGGCTGAAAATCTGAAAAAATAGTAGTGGGAAACCGGTACTGTAATACCGGAGGGCTCCCACCTGATTATTTTTTTCAGATTTTCACCTCAGCAAGCGTGAAAAGTTTTTATTTTATATCTAAAATCTTTATCTTTTTGCCATTAAACTCAAAAGATTCACCAGCTTTGTGGCCTAAAAGCGCCTTGCCAATCGGTGATTCGTTGGAGATTTTACCTTCTAATGGATTTGCTTCAGTTGGGCCGACTAGAGTGTATTCGACTTTGCGTCCACCCATATCAAGCGAAACAGTTGCGCCTAGATCAACTTTACTGCGGCTACCGCCACGGATTATTTTAACATTTTTCAAAATCTCTTGAATTTCTAGAATTCGGCCTTCGGCTACCTTTTGCTCGTTTCTCGCGGCACTATACTCTTCGTTTTCGGACAGATCGCCAAAAGATCGCGCCGTCGCAATACGCTCAGCGATCGCTGGACGGTTTTTGATTAATGTATCTAATTCTTTTTCTAATTCCTTCTTACCTTCAGCGGTAAGACTCACGCTTTTTTTAATCATTTTTAACTCCAACTTTTAGACTAGGTCTAGTTTACACGAAAACTTTCTTTTAGTCAATATAAAAATTAACCAATTCCTAGGATAAATAAGAGGAAAAAAGCCACACCATTTTTTAACATATGTAGAAGTATATCGGCATAGATCGTACCAGTAATTTCTCGGAGCGCACACAGCACAATAGACATTGCAAATACATTGACACCCACGTTCCATTGTAAATGCACTAGTCCAAACAAAAAAGAAACTAGTAACGTAGAAATAATGATAGACCATCCATTTGGCACATATTTAAGCAATTTGCCACGTAGTTTACCGTACAGCCAGCCTCTAAAAATCGTTTCTTCAGCGATCGGCGCAACCACTACTAAGGTTAAAAAGGCAATTAGCCGGTCAATGCCGCTTATCTGAAAACTAAAACCGATTTCTTGGGCTTCACCAGCGTTAAACCACGGAAAGATTGTCGAAAAAAGTAGCGTGAGACCAGAAGCGAGAAGCCAATACGCGCCAAAACCGATTGGTGCTAATCCAATATCGGTCCAGGTCGGCCATCCTCTAAACCCCAATTCGGTACGGTTAATACTGTCCTTTGAAAAATTCTGTTTTCCGATTTTAGCTTTCACTATTGGCGGTATTAACACAATCATTATCATAGCTAATAAATAGGACAGAGCCGAATAGCAGGCTGTTGGCACCGGATCGGTCAGTTTTTCGCCCATAATCGCTGTCATTACGATCCCTACTGCAAATTGTGCTGCAAAAATCGAAAGGATTACCCAACATAACATTAAGGACATTAGGCTAAAATCCATAAGTTTAGCATTTTTTGATGGACGTTTTAAACTCGGATCTTTCTTAGATAGCGTCTCACTAGCTTGATTATTTTTGGTTTTTGCCTTTTTGACCGTGGTTCTTTTAGCCTGTTTCTTGCCAGCCTGAGCTTTTTTAGTCTCTGCTGCTTTCACTGGAGTCTTTTTCACCGTGCAATCCTTATGATATCTAGTATCGTTACGATAAAGATTAAAGCAATTAGTATCATGAAGGCTCTTGAAACGATTTTTTCTTCAATATCTTTGGTGAGTTTCTTTTTGCGTATCTTAAAGATCGTGATTAAGAGCCAGCGCCCGCCGTCCAGTGCTGGAATCGGCAACACATTCATACAAGCCAAGGAAATTGAAATAATTGCGGCTAGAAAAGCCAAATTGGCTGGTCCAGCCGAAGTAAAGGCTGGGAACAGAATTCCAATAATGCCTACTGGTCCAGATACTGAATCTCCGACCGAAGAAATCGCCTCCTGACCATTTTCCCGGACTTCAGCATCGAAACTAAGTTGCGACCCTACACCCGTAATCAAATTCCATAACATTACCCCCACACCTTTAAAAGTCTCGCCCGTCACTTGTAAAGTTAGCCCTGCCCCTACGATTGGCGCCGACCAGGTCGAATAAGAAATGGCTTGTTTACTAGACATTGTTACGCCCAGATAATATTCAGAACCTGCCGGGTTCAAAGTCACGGCGAGCTCCTGCGTTGTCTCCCGCAATTCAGTTTGAGTTGGACATGGGGGATCAATGCACTCTATTGCGTCAGTTATCCATTCCTCGCGACTAATTTTATAGGTGACTTCTTGGCCAGCATGTGATTCATTAAAGCTCGCAATTGTATCAGCCGTCCAAACTTCTTCGCCGTTTACCGATAAAATAAGATCATTAGTTTTTATGCCAGCTTTTTCAGCAGGCGAATTTTCTGCCACTGACGTAACTTGCACTGGCACACGTTCAGTTCGTGTATCTGTTTCAACCGTAAACTGGTTTTCTAGAAACTCTGGCATCCCAGCCCAAGCTAAGATTGTTAGAATAACAAAAGCAACTAGCCAATTCATTATTACACCACCAAAGAGAATTTTGGTCTTAGACCAATAACTAGCCTTGCCAAAAGTTCCTTCACGGGTATCGGCGGCGGACTCGCCATCCATTTGGCAGAAACCCCCGATAGGTAGCCAATTTAAACTAAAAATCATTCCTTTCGGCGCCAACTCATCCGCACTGTCATCTTTTGATGATATGACAGTCTTGGTCATTTTTTCTTGCTTCCACTCTGAACGTTTGTATCTGCGCCACTTATTAGTTTTTGGATCTTTGATCCAAGCGATGGCCCGAGGTGGGAAGCATATTCCAAACTCGAGTACACGCACGCCATTTCTTCGTGCCATCAAAAAATGTCCAAACTCGTGTGCTGTCACCAAAAACATTAGCACAAATAGTCCAATTACTATTCCGATAAAGATATCCATAAGAATAATTATATCACTTTCCGAAACGTCTATTACGCTTTTCGTATTCGTCCATAATGGCTTTTACGTCTGCCTCATCCATTTCAGGGAAATATTTTTTGATAAACATAAATTCCGCATATGAAGATCGCCACAGCATAAAACCAGATATTCTCTCTTCACCCGAAGTCCTTACTACCATATCCACGTCCGGAATCTCTGGGTGATACAAATTCTGACGAATCGAGTCTTTAGTAATCTTACCTTTCTCTGCGGCTAACTTTGCTGCATCTACAATTTCCTGCTCGCCACCGTAATTAAAGCAAAATCCTACGGTAATATCTTTACCATCCGCGGTAATCCGCTCTGCCTCCTCGATAGAGTTAATTAACTTTGGATCAACGTGTTCTTTCGAACCAAGAATTACCATCCGGCCATTTTTCTTGACCATTTTTTTGGCATAGCTAAGAATTTTAGCTTCAGCCAATTTCATAATATATGAAACTTCCGTCTGGCTTCGGCCCCAGTTCTCGGTACTAAAAACGTAAAACGTGACGTACTTAATCCCGGCTTCCCTAGCAGCGTCTACAATCTTTTCAATTGCATCTAAACCTTTTTTATGCCCTTCAATTGATGGCAAACCATGCTCTTTCGCCCAACGACGATTGCCGTCGGCAATAATTCCTAGATGTGTGATCATAATTTCATAATCTCTTCTGACTTGGCTTTGAAAGCTGCATCAACTTTATCGCTGAATTCTTTAGTTAAATCGTCAATTTCCTTTTCAGCTCGTTTTTTAACATCTTCGCCCATGTCTGTAGCGTTTTTAATAGCTTTTCTTGCATCTTCTCGAATGTTTCGAATAGCTACCTTGGCTTCTTCAACCTTTGCCGAGGCATTTTTAACGATTTCTTTGCGTCGTTCTTCGGTGAGCGGAGGAATCGGCACTCGTACCACGCGCCCATCATCGGCTGGGTTTAGTCCCAGTGATTGGTCAGCTCTAATTGCCGCAACGATTGCCTGAATTCCAGAAGGATCAAACGGTGTAATCACGAGCAGAGAAGCATCCGCAGCAGTCACATTGGCAACTTGGTTTAGTGGCATAAATTGTCCGTACATCTCGACTTTAATGCCAGATAGCATATCTGGATGTGCTCGACCGGTGCGCACCTTTTTCATCTCACCTTCAAATCGGTCCAATGCCCCTGTCATTTTCTTCCGATCTTCGTTTGTGTCAAACATAAAAGCTCCTTTTATTATGTTTTTATTATAGCATACTATCAAAAAAGTCCGGCCCCCGCCGAACTTATTGATTATTCTTTGACTTCCGCTTCGATTTTATCTTTGGCTTTGGCCTTTTTCTCGGCTTCTTTCGCGGCTTTCTTGGCCTTGTTTTCAAGTGCTTCACGCATCTTCTTGGCCTTTTCAGCGCGAGCCTTAAAGCGATCTACGCGACCCTCTGTATCGATAATCTTTTCTTCACCAGTGAAGAAAGGATGGCTAGCTGAAGAAATCTGCACCTTCACTAGGGGGTATTCTTTACCATCTTGCCATTTGATAGTTTCTTTGCTTTTCGCTGTGGATTTAGTCAAAAACGAAAAGCCTGCCGCTTCGTCTAGGAAAACGACTTCTCGATAATCTTTAGGATGTAACTCTTTTTTACTCATAACTGCCTTTATTATATCAGAGAAATTAAAAATTGTAAAGAAAAAGGCGGGCACTAAACCCGCCAACGGTAGTTATCTACAAAATCTGATCGATATCATTTACGATTTCGTCCACAAAACCATACCCTAGAGCATCCTGAGCGGTCATGTATAATTCCTTGCACTCCAGTTTATCGTACTCTTCCTCGGTCATCGTACTGTGCGACAGTACAAACGGCTTAATTACTTCCCTTTTTTGACGATCTTCAAAATGCACTTGATCAATAACTTTGTTAGCTGAACCATAAGCAAAGAGCGATCCATCGTGCATTAAGTATTCAGAGTAAGGCAGGGCAAAACGTTTGTCTCCAGCAATACTAATGAGAAATGCCATCGAGCTACATTCACCCATATTGATGGTATGAATCGGAGTTTTGCTGAGCTCCATAGCCGAAATCAAAGCAAAACCTTCGGTTGCTTCGCCGCCCGGAGAATTGATATATAATCGAATCGGATCACGCTTATAATCTTTATCTTTCTTTTCGATCGAAGCGTCTAAACGATTAATGTCGAGAATATACTCTATGATGGTCGAGGTCGAAGAGATGTTTGAGTAAAAATCCTCAAGTGAATCAACTGACTGTACACTGCCATACAGATACAACCTTCTATCTTCTACTTCGCAAACGCGGCGATATTCCCAAAAATCACAATTGATATTGGTTGCAAGAGTACTTTTCACTGCGTCCAAAAGATGATCCTTCATTTCGCACCTCCTTTTAAAGTACTGTCGATAACTACCTGTGCTAATTATACTAGACTCTGCTCTGTTCGCAAGCATGAGGTTTTTAAAAAAATCACTTGACTACCGCAGTTGCACTTGCTACAATAAAACTAG
Source organism: Candidatus Saccharimonadota bacterium (assembly GCA_017514905.1). Lineage (GTDB taxonomy): Bacteria > Patescibacteriota > Saccharimonadia > Saccharimonadales > Saccharimonadaceae > Nanosyncoccus. The sequence continues at coordinate 1,195 of JAFWIK010000007.1, read as the reverse complement.
ATAACCATAACGTTTATCTAGACTCCAAGAAATGGAACAAGTGAGGTATAAACACATGAATTTGATTAATTCTAAAACATTAACTACGGCCACGGTTTTTGCTGGTCTTTTTTCTTTAGCTTTTATTTCAACTAGTTCTTCCGCCGTCACTTATCAAGACGGCGCAGACGTAACTTTCACTTTTAATCCTACTATTACAGTAGATCTTTCTACTTCCGAGCTCACTATTAACGAGCTTACCCCAGGCACAGCTTCTGATAGTAATGCTGTGACAATTAGTGTTTCCACTAATACTGCATACGGTTATTATTTAACTGCTACAGCAGGTACTTCTTCTACTTCTTCTGATTTAGTTAACTCTTCTAATAATACATACAAATTCATTAGCATTGCTACTAGTGCAGACCTTTCTAATCTTTCTACTGACAATACCTGGGGATATCGTACTTCTTCTGATAATGGTACTACTTGGTCCAATTATTCCGGTCTGCCTAAGGATAATAATGATAATGGTGAAACTGGAAAAGCCCTCATTGAAACTAGTACCCCAGCCGATAGTAGAACTCTCAAATTCAAAATCGGTGCTAAAGCCTCTGCTGACCAAGCTGCTGGTACATATACTAATGTAATCAACTTCTATGCTGTAGCCCATGCGGCACCAGAACCAGCTCCAACAATGCAAACGATGGCTATAGCCGATTGCCCAACAGCTGCTCCTCTAGAAGTAACTGATGCACGTGATGGCGAAACATATAAGGTTCAACAGTTAGCTGATGGCAACTGCTGGATGCTAGATAACTTAAGACTAGATCTTACTGACTCCGATGTTCTAAATAACACTACCGCCAGTAACACCAATGCTTCTGCTACATCACTCGGCTATCTTAAGAATGGTGGTGGCACCACTTCTGATCAATATCCAACTGCACCGCTCAATAACGAGACCTGGTCTTCTAGTTCCCAAAACTTTTATAGTGTACCTATGACTATCTCCACTTACAAAGATCAAACTACCACCAGCTATGGTAATGGTAGTGGTAAAATCGGAATATATTACAACTACTGTGCCGCATCTGCAGGCTCTTACTGCTATGGTAATGGTACCAGTGCAGGCACCAGTTCTGGCAATGCCACTGAAGACCTTTGCCCGGCTGGCTGGAGAATGCCTACTGGTGGCTCTAGTGGTGAGTATAAT
>JAFWIK010000006.1 GCA_017514905.1 Candidatus Saccharimonadota bacterium | reverse complement strand
TGTGGTTTACTTTGTCGCTTTTTTCGAATACTTTGTCCCATTCGTTGGTTAGTTGTAATGCCATAAAGGTCTCCTTTTAAAGATATAATTGCTCAATATTCTAGTTACTATTATATCATTGACATTGATATTCTTTTATTTTCTCCATTGTCATTGTTTTAAGCCTCTGCGGTTTCAGTTAAGCCATATATTTTTAAAAGTTCGAATCTCTTTGCCTGTATATGTATATCTCAGAACTCGCAGGGCATCAGTACCGGGTAGTCTTTCTTAGGTATAACCTTGATTTTAGCCGTGTATTCGGGGTGGTCAATACACCAGTCTACAACCATGCATAACCGAATAAGTATGTCTGGTCGCCCCTCACCAACAGGGTCACTAAAGGAAAACTCAGGTTCTAGACACAAATTAAATGGTGATTTAATCTCAAAAATCACCCTTTTTGCGTAGCGGTTATAGAAAAGATTCTTTTATCAAGGCTTCATCTTGAAGCGTACTATAATCTTAATATAATGAAGATTGAAAAATTCAAAAGCGATGACACAAAAGAGTTTAAGTACCTGATGCAGGCGGCTTTTCAGTGTGGCTATGAGTCTATCTTTGGTAAAAGTGATTCTGAAATCTTACCAGAAAAAGACGTTGACCGCGACCTAAAAAAGCCTAACTCGCACGCCTATGCTATGATGGACCAAAACGCAATTGTTGGCGGAGCCATAATTACTATAGATGATAAAACTAGCCAGGGCGAATTAGATTTTCTGTTCGTTAAGGTCGGTATTCAGGGCAAAGGTATCGGCCAACGGATTTGGCAAGAAATTGAAGCTATGTATCCAAATATAAAAGTCTGGAAAACCTGCACGCCATATTTTGATAAGAGAAATATCCATTTTTACGTCAATAAACTAAAATTCAAAATCGTTCGCTATTTTGAACATGAAGAGCCCAATGACGAGCAAACAAATCACGACTTCGAAAAAGAAGGCGGGATGTTTGAATTTGAAAAAATCATGAATGAATAACCTAGAAGTCGACTTTCATTTGCTCACCTTTGAATTCAACCAAAACATTGTGATTATCACCTCTAATGGTATAGAAAACTGTATCTTTCAAAGTTGGTAGATTTTTATTTTGCAAATTAAGTTTTGAATCATAAGATGTACCTGGAAGTATCGGACCCTCTGTCAACCGATACGCCATCCATGGCACATTACGACCAAAAGTTGATTTAATCAAACGATGAATGATACAGTAATTTTCGTTTGGCATGTGAGTGATCACCGGCGTATAGCCGATTTGTCCGCCAATTTGGAGATTTTTAGTATTACTGCTCAACTTGGGCAATAACTCGTTCAAATCGCTAATCACCATATTCACTTGCATATTGCGATAGTCGTTTTGTTCTTTCAGGGCGTTGCCATAAGTAAAAGCAAACACAAAGAAACACCAAGCCAGCACAAAAACTGGCACTGTGGCTAGTTTTTGCCAACCACGCTCCGAAATAATATATACCCCCGCTACTGCAATCAAAGAACCAATTGCGTACATTGCTCTGGTCGCATAAAGCGGTTTAGCTAACGCCGAGTAAGGAGCATAAATTGCAATTAGCATCAATAATAATCCAACAACCGCTACGAATACAGCTAAAATTTTGTTTTGTCTACTACGCATAGTAAATAGCAATACAAAGCAGAGTCCAATAATACCAATTAGCACCAACCACAGTAATTTAAAATCTGTAACCACAAGATTAAAGTATTGATCTAAATGTTTAACGAATTCCGAAAGGAAAATGTTAAGTTCTGGTATATCATTTGATACGTAAGATTCTTTTGGAATCATCAAGAATTTCGAAAAAACCAGCATGACCAACAAAAACCCAGCACCCGACCAAACTAAAAATTTTAAACTCTCTCGCCAACTCGTCTTTCCGCCTTCGTTCCAGTCCTTCAATCCCAAAAACAACATTAACACCAAAAATATACCCGCCGAAGCCTGATAAGTCATGCACATTCCCCCTAAAGAAAGCACTAACACTGTCATATAAATAGTGCGTGATTTTTTACGAAAGATTAGCGGAAAAACCGCAAACAAAACCGAAAGCGCCATATACGGAGCATCGTATTGATACGAGAGGCATTCCAAAAAATATGGGCAAAGCCCTAAAGGCACTACTGCAATTACTCGCCAAATCCACCGCGTCCATTTTTCTTTGAACACTTCTTTTCCCGAAACTAAACAAATCACTATCACGCTAGCCACCGCCAAAAATCCCACTGCAATAATTTGTGGCAAAGGCGCAATATTAGATAAATAATTATCAGCATGCAGCCCATGCGACAAAATTGTACTAAGATACCTACTAAACCCCGCCCAACCAGCATAGCCGTAGCTGGTGCGAGCGATGTCGTCGGCATAATGCACGCCCGCGAGCAAAATCGCCGAAATCGCCACAAGATAAATCAAAAACAACACAACAAACGGTTTTAATAAATAACGACGCTCATACGTAAACTTATAAAACTCAGCAGTTAATCGTTTAATCTGTTTTTTAATTTTCATTTTGCCACTCCTTTACGTAATCGCGATATGTCATAAACTTATTTTTACCCGTATTTAATTTTTCAATCAACCAATCCAGCCGTTCGACCAACTTTTCGCCGCTATTTTTAGCGATATACCAAGACGCCCTAAAGTCGCCAAAATCGGTAAACTCCCACGGATGGAAATAGGTCGTGAAATAATCTTGCCTTTTTAAAACCGACTTTGCTAGGCCTAGATAAAAATGCTTCGGGAATAAATGTAAAGCCAGCCAAAACATCGGGATGCGCAAAAAAGTTGCCGCCGATGCCGGAACTTCAATCATGCCAGATTTAATAAAAACTCTCCTCGGAATCTTGAAATTATTATATCGCCCAGGCACAAACGCCGGATTCACGCTAGAATCATACAAATACCCCTGACGTTTTAGTTCTTTATGGCTCACTTTAAACATTCGTGGCTGACGATAACCGCTAACTTTTACTCCAGCGACTTGCTCAACGATTTTTTTAGACTTCTCCGGGTCAGTTTTACTAGGGCAAAAATGGTCCACCCCATGGCAAGCAATTTCATGTCCAGCTTTTTCTATTTTCTTAACTAACTCCGGATTAGTTTTAGCAAAATTTCCGGTAATAAAAAAAGTCGCCCCGACTTGATGCCGAGCCAAAATTTTGAGGATTTTTTTTGTTCCCGCGCTAGAAATTTTTACTCCCTCTTCCAGTGAAATATCTTTCCCTTTTTCGCGAGGCAAATCGAACTCTTCAATATCGAAACTAAGTAAAATTTTATTTTTTGCCATTTTTTAACCCTACTGATTTGGCTTTGCTAACTGTATAGAGTGGACGATTTTTGGCCTCGGCATGAATTTGGGAAATATATAGCGCCGTTATAGCTTGCGAAATTAACACTAGCCCCACCAAAAACGCCACAAACAAACTCACAGCCACCCCGCCACCCCATTCTAACTTTAAAGGATCGCCTAGAATATATTCTTGGATTAATTGGAATAAACCCGGCGCAAATGTAACTGCCATGATAAATAAACCAATGTAGCCAAAAGCAATCAAAGGCGTACGTGAAGCCGACACAATACTATCACCAGCCAAAGCTGCGAGTTTTTTAATGCCGTAAGTTGGCTTGCCATTAATACGATCTTTAGTTTGGACTTCGATATACTCTTGCGAGTAGCCCAGCCAACCAATCAAACCACGTGTTAATCTATTATGCTCGGTAAATTGGTTAAACTCATCTACCACTTCTCGGTCTAATAACCTAAAATCCATTTCACCTTCGACGATGTTTTTATCGCCAACTTTACGCATCAAAGTATAATATAAATGTGAACCTAATTTATGTTCAGTGGTATTCGAACCTCTGAGGGCGGTCACAATCTTAGCGCCTTTTTGCCATTTTTCAACCATTTTAGGGATTTCTTCAGCGGGGTGCTGACCGTCGGCATCTATCATAATTACAGCATCGCCCTCGGCTTCTTTCAGACCAGCCGTCAAGGCAATTTCTTTGCCAAAATTTTTCATCAAAGCGACTATTTTCACGATGATTTGTCGCGGGAATTTACAGCCCTTGATTATTTCTAAAGACTGGTCGGTCGACCCGTCATCTACGATGACGATTTCTATGTTTTCCTTAAGCTTTTCTAACACAGGAACCAGTTCATCCTTCAAAAAGCTCTGAATTCCAGCCGCCTCATTATAAACCGGTATCACCACCGAAACCAACTTTTTCATAGGTTAATTATAACATGTATTATAGGTTATAAATGCTATAATTATGAAGTGGGAACTAAGATTACGACAGCACGTGTTAGTAAATTTGCCGTTATTGGCGTTATTTTAGCACTATTTAATTTTGTCATTTATACTTTTTTAGCACGTGTTGTTTTTAACAATAATGAGTTGCTTTGGGTGGATAGTATTATTTCTTACTTGCTGGCTACTATTCTTGCTTTTATTCTACATTCAAAAATTACTTGGCGCGAACGCATCGTGACAAAGCATAATAAAGTGATGTTTTTTGTATGGAATGGTGTAACAGCCGTGGTTATTAGTCCATTGTTTACATGGCTTTTTGCGCAGATAAAACTATTTTACGGATTTCTTTTTGGCATTTCTAGTGCTTTGCATCTTCCGTTTGATTATAATTTTGTTGAAAGCACGACGATTTTTATTCTTGTTAATATCGTCACAATGGTTTTGAACTATCTTTTTTATGATAGACTTGTTTTTCAAGAAAAACGTAGAGCTATAGATGATCCAACCAATAAATAAACTCATAATCTTTATAACGGAAGTTCATTGCTGTATATAATGGCGGTTATGGAAAAGAATAACTTAATTAGAACTGGATAGCCTTATCAGATATTCTTTGACACCAATTAGAATTTTTATTTTTTCATTATTACATTAAACTCCTTGATATGATTATACATAAGTTTTATAGCAAATACAATATTATGATTGTTAAATGAAATCAACAATTGCCATAGGTGGGTCGTAATATGATATAATGAAATTAATATTAGAAAGGGAGAGTATGGATAATAAAGAAATCTATAAGCGAACTTTAACGTTTTCGCTGAGGCGATTGGCATGGGATGTGATGTCGATTGTCGTTATTATAATCTTAGCTGCGGCTGGATTTATTTTGGCAGACAAATTTGCTAGTAACGGACTAGTCGGTTTAGCGATCGGTATAGTAATAGGTATTATTATTGTGGCGATTGCATCGCACTTTGTGGCTTATCTCTTCAAGGCGGGACAGATTGCGATGATGACACAGGGTGTATCAGAAGGGAAGTTACCGAATGATGTGTATGCTGCGGGTAAGAAAGTTGTAAAAGAAAGATTCCTGACAGTGGCGGCATACTATGCGGCAACCAGTGTGATTAAAGGCATCTTTGAACAGATTGGTAATGCGATCACGTCAGTTGGTAGAGCAGTTGGCGGCGATGCTGGTGGAGCTGTAGGTGGTACGATTTCAGGTGTAATTCAGACGATTGTAGGATACCTTTGTGATTGTTGTCTTGGTTGGGTATTTTATAAGAAGAATGAAAAAGCTGGAAAAGCAACACTTGAAGGGGCAGTATTGTTCTTTAAACACGGCAAGACGTTTGCAAAGAATATGGGCCGGATGTTTGGTATGAGTTTAGTTTCGTTCGTATTGATTGGTGGGGTATTTTTCGGAATTACTTATCTTATTACGATGGCATTTCCAGATGCGTTTGAGGCTTTGAGAGTATCGTTAGTTGACGTGTTTAGTTCAGAGGGTAATGAGGTGCCAGCATTCCTATCTAATGCACAAAATGTGATGTTAATAACGGCTGGTATTGGCGGTGTAACAATGTGGGCCATCATCCATTCAGTATTTGTACGACCGTTTATCCTGGTTGGAGTGTTGCGTAACTTTATTGAGTCTGGTAAGAGCGAAAAAATCACTGAATCTGACTTTGATGAATTAGACAAGAAATCGACAAAGTTTAAGAAATTACACGCTGAAACAAAGGCTTAAAAGACGGCACACAATTTTTATTCCATTGTGTTATAATAGGGGTATTATCAAGTTAACGGAGATTTTGATATGTGTGGAATTGTGGGTTATGTGGGGGACAAAAATGCACAAGATTTTCTAGTGTCAGGATTGAAACGATTGGAATATCGGGGATATGATTCAGCCGGAATTGTGACTTTAGATGCAAGCGGTAAACCAACTTTAGTGAAAACTAAAGGTAAAATTATAGATTTGGAAGAGAAATTAGCTCAGAATAAGCGAGATGATAAGATTGGGATTGGTCATACACGATGGGCGACACATGGTGAACCAAGCGAGACAAATGCGCATCCACATCAAGTAGGTGACATTTTCTTAGTGCACAATGGTATTATTGAAAATTATAAAGAATTAAAGAAGGCATTGTCTAAATACGATTTTAAGTCAGAGACTGACTCGGAAGTATTAGCAGCTTTAATTGATTCATTTTACGAGGGTGGTAAGTATCCTTTAGTCAATGCGGTAGTGCAAGCGTTGAAGTTAACCAAGGGTACTTATGGAATCGCGGTGATTTCAACTAAAAACCCGGAAGAAGTTGTAGTAGCTCGAGCTGGTTCACCACTAGTGATTGGTGTTGGGCATGGGGAGACTTTGATCGCTTCAGATGCTTCGGCCTTACTAGGTCACACTAAGCAAGCAATTTATCTGAATGATGGTGAAGTAGCAACCATTACTAAGAACAGTGTGGAAATCAAGACTTTGAATGCGGAACCAGTGTCGGCCAAGGTAGAAGAAATTGAAACGAGCCTCGCAGCTATTCAAAAAGATGGCTATGATCATTTCTTGCTAAAAGAGATCATGGAGCAACCAGAATCTTTGAAAGAAACTTTACGTGGTCGCGTAAAGATCAAAGATGGCATGGTGATGCTAGGTGGACCGGGATTGTCTGAGAGCGAACTAAGAAAAATAAAGCACTTAGTAATTGTGGGCTGTGGTACAGCATACAATGCTGGGCTTTTGGCTTCTTATTACATTGAACAATTTGCTCCGGAAGTAACGGTAGAAGTAGTGATTGCAAGTGAGTACCGTTATCGTCAAGCATATATTCCGAAAGATTCAGTGGCCTTGATTGTTTCACAATCTGGTGAAACGGCAGATACTTTAGCATGTCTGCGTGAAATCAAGAAACAGGGAATTAAGACTATCGGAATCGTAAACGCAATTGGCTCAACGATTGCACGCGAAGTAGATGGTGGTACTTATGTTCACGTGGGGCCAGAAATTTCTGTAGCTTCGACCAAAGCATTTACTTCACAAGCGGTAGCGATGATAATGTTTGGATTAACGATTGCACAGGCTAAGGGCGTCAGGACTAATATTTTGAGACCGTTTGTAAACGAAATATCTAAATTACCAGAGAAGATTCGCGAAGTTCTAGATGAATTTAACGAGCCAGTAAAGAAATTAGCAGAGAATTATAAAGATTATGATCACGCGATTTATTTGGGACGAGATACGGCTTATCCAACAGCGATGGAAGGCGCTTTGAAATTAAAGGAAATTTCATACATTGATGCAAATGCTTATGCGTTTGGAGAGTTGAAACATGGACCATTGGCACTAGTAGATGACCGTTTCTTTGAATTTGCTTTAGTCCCAGAGGGCGAATTGTATGATAAAGCAGTGTCAAATGTTCAAGAAGTACTAGCACGAGGCGGGCACGTAATCGTCGTGACAAATAGCAAGGAATTTGATTTGCCGGTGGAAAACGTAATAAAAATTAAGAGCGATATTGAACTCTTAGCACCAATATTAATGAACCTAATTGCGCAACTGTTTGCTTATTATACGGCATTAGCTAAAGGACTAGATGTAGACCAGCCGCGGAACCTTGCTAAATCTGTTACAGTAGAGTAAAATTAGAGTATGCGGAAGAAATCCGACTATATTTTACGAGTTTTGTTGATTATTGGGGATGCGCTAGCGCTGATTTTATCGTTTGCGATGGCCTATTTCATCCGAGTAAAGGTTGACCCCAGACCATGGACATTCGAATTTCAGTTTTTTGATTTCGTGAGAACAGTAGTACTACTGGTGCCGATTATGTTGATCATCCTAGCAGCGTTAGGTTTGTATCGCAAAAATATTTTCCTGGGGAGTTCGCGTTTACCGGAAAGAGGACGGTTGGTTTTGGCGGCAGTGCTATCAGTAGCGGCGTTAATTGTGTATGATTTCTTTGTGGGGGAAGATTTATTCCCAGTAAGGGTAATGGCATTAACCTCGGTATTGCTGTCGTTTATTTTCCTATTAGTGGAGCGTATTATTGTGCGTTTTGTTGTTAGACAAATTTTTAAGAATGATTACGGAGTAAAACGAGCAATTATTATCGGTAATTCGAAAAATACGGAATATTTAGCAGACTATATGACTACAACTCCGGAAGCAGGGTATCGTTTAGTGGGTATTGTGGCTTCGAAAAAATACATTCCGAAAGATTTAAAAACGCATCAGTATTCGTCGCTTAAGGATGCTCTAAAGAAAACGAAGGCGGATGTGATTTTTCAGACAGATGAAAAGTCTACAGAATATGTGTATAAACAAACTGTGGAGAGGCACATGTTGTATTACTATGTGCCAAATGAAACAGCGTTGTCGTCGCATTTTGGAGACATGGAATTAATTGGGGCGACGCCAGCGGTACTGGTATTAACAACGCCGCTAACTGGTGGTTATGTGATTATCAAACGGGCATTTGATTTGTTTGTGGCTATATGTGGTTTGATTATTGGGGCGATTCCGATGTTGATTGTGTGGATTATTATAAAATGCAACGATTTTAAATGTCCAGCAATCTATAAAGATGAACGTTTAACACGATATAATCGAAGGTTTAAATGTTACAAGTTTCGGTCAATGAAACCGGAATATAATGGCATGACGGCGGAAGAAGCTTTTATTAAGATGGGTAAGCCAGAGCTAATTTCTAAGTATCGTAAAGGTGGAGATTATCTGAAAGATGATCCACGAATTACCAAATTTGGACATTTCATCAGAAAAACTTCATTAGATGAGCTACCACAGTTATTTAATATCTTAAAGGGTGATATTTCTTTGATTGGGCCACGGGCGTTACTGCCTGGAGAACTACGGGATTATGGTGATAGATCGTTGATTTTGACAGTAAAATCGGGTTTAACGGGGTTTGCACAGGTGTCTGGGCGACGCGATATTCCGTTTGAGGAGAGACGAGCACTGGATATTTATTACGTAAGAAATTGGTCTTTGATGCTAGATGCACAGATTTTCTTTAAGACGATTGTATCGGTACTAAAAAGGGATGGTGCAAAGTGAAAGTTGCGTTAGTATGTGATTGGCTAACGAATGTAGGTGGGGCGGAGAAGGTATTGCTAAAAATACACCAGATGTATCCAAAAGCGCCAATTTACACTTCGAAATATGATCCAAAGGGAATCAGTTGGTTTGACGATGCTGACATAAGAACGGGGTGGTTACAGAAATTCCCGACTGGAATGAGACGAATACTGGGGCCGTTTCGACAGAGATATTTTTCGCGTTTAGACTTATCGGAATATGATTTGATTATTTCGATAACAGGGGCGGAGGCTAAGTCAGTGAAATCCGGTCGAAAGCTTCACGAACGGGGAGTTAAGAACGTGAAGAACCCTAAAGGGATACATATTTCTTTCTGTCACGTTCCAACTCAGTACTATTGGCAAATGTATGATGACTATATCAAGAATCCAGGATTTGGTGTGCTGAACCCATTTGTGAGATTTTTCTTTAGATTGATGGTGAAACCGCTAAGAAAAGCAGATTTAAAGGCGGCACAAAATCCAGATTATTATGTGACGATTTCTAATTACGCAAAAGAACAGATAAAGAAATATTATGGGAGGGAATCAGTTATTGTTAATCCACCGGTAGATGTGAAGACTTTTAAGAGGTCAAACGGTGGAAAACCTGTGGAAAACTTTTATATTGTGACTGCAAGGCAGGTGAATTGGAAACGATTGGATTTGGCGGTGAAAGCATGCATGATGACACAGCGGAAATTGGTGGTAATTGGTGAAGGTCCAGAACATAAAAAATTAGTAAAATTAGCCGCAGGATCGGGTTTGGTGGAATTTCTGCCGGTGATGGAGAAGGCCGAACTGGTGAAATATTTAGAGAAGGCAAAGGGGTATTTGTTCCCTAGTTTGGAACCGTTTGGAATTGCACCAGTGGAAGCTTTGGCAGCTGGTTGTCCGGTGATTGCTTATGCTGAGGGTGGATCTCTTGATTATATTCATGATAAGAAAAATGGGATATTGTTTAAAGAACAGACAGCTAAGTCTTTGGCAGAGGCGATTTTGAAATTTGAAAAGATGAAATTTAATCGAGAACGAGTGGCAAAAACAGCGGTGAAATATGATGAAAAACGATTTGATAAGGAGCTAAAAGATTTCATCAAGAAGTGCGAGAAGAAGAATGCAAAAAACGACAAAAAATAGATTAGAGCAAGTGTTTAGAGGGATGATTTATATATTGCCTGGGGTGTTGTTTTTTTCATATCAGCCATTGATGCATTTTGGTAGTAGTGAGTCGATGAATTTTGAAATATCGTTACCACTTGTGTGGTTGGTATTATTTGATGTGTTAGTTCTAATAATGAGTTGGCAGAAACGAGGCTTCTGGAAAGGGATTTTACAGAGATGGATGTGGCTATTATTGCCACTTTGGCTAACGATTTCGGTGCTGTGGTCACTGAATTCAATACGAGGATTATTGACGGTAGGAATAGTGTGGTTACTGTATTTTGCGATTTATGGATTTTTCGAACTGAGAAAGGCGTTTGATAAGAAGGGTTTTAGAGATAATTTTTGGAAGGTGTTTTTCGGATCTTCCCTAGTAATATGCGTTTGGTGTTGGGTTCAGTGTATTTTAGATTTAGTAGGGGTGCCAAGAGAAGCTAGTTTGATGTGTGAAGGATGTGTAAGTGGAATGTTCGGATTCCCGCATCCGGATGGATTTGCGATAGAGCCACAGTTTATGGGGAATTTGTTGCTTGCACCAACAATTATAGCAGGGTGGTTGATGCTTTGCTCGCGGCCGCGTCCGGCCGGCCCGTCGCCACGGGCGGCCGGCGCTAACTCTCGTGCTGCCGCGCTCCGAAATGCCGCTTCGCCAAAGCATCATACCACCCTTTCCGATTGCAATTTTCGCAAGCCTATTATCGTATTATTATTTTTTGTTTTGTTAGTAACTCTGTTTCTGACGTTTTCGAGAGGAGCAATTTATGCATTCTTGATAGCGATGGTGGTGATGATAATTTGGAGAATAACCCAATCACGCAAGTGGAAGGCGCTGTTAGTGTGGCCAGTGATAATACTGGCGTTCCTCTTTACTTTGAATGCGCAGGGGATTATGGCGGCAGCAAGTTCGACTAATGACACATATAAAACGGGTGTAGCAAAAGTACTTAACCATTTATCCTTAGGAGTAATAGATATACGCGACAATGCGGTGCCGGTGGAGGAAACAGAAGTCAATGAGGGCTCGACGAGCGATAATCAAGCGGGTGAGGCTACGTTTAGTGGTTACGTAGCGGAATCAACCGACACGAGGTTAAGGTTATCAGATGCAGCGGTAAAAATATGGTCACAGGATTTTGCGACGGCGATGTTTGGGGTAGGATTGGGGGGAGCAGGACAGGCACTATACATTAATGATTTATCGCCGGCACCAAAAGAAATCGTGCAAAACCAATATGCTTCACTATTGTTAGAGATAGGCGTCATAGGGGTAGTTTTAGTGGTATTTAGTTTAGTTATGGTGCTAAAAGTATTTTGGAAAAGTCCTTTGAAAGTAGTACTAATATGCTTATTAATAGCGTATGGTATTTCGCTCTTGTTCTTCTCAGGGTTACCTAATGCCCTGCATATTTATCTGTTGCCAGCGTTAATTTATTCGATTGGCTTGCGGAAGAAATTAGTGTCGTAAACTTCAGCACCTTTGTGCTTGTAAAATTCCTGCGAGGCCTCGCGACCGTTGCCACAAGTAAATTCAAGATTTTTGCAGCCTTTTTCTTTGGCCCACTCTAACATAGCGTCCCATAATTTACCGCCTACGCCTTTACCACGGACGTTGCTATCAGTAACAAAATCTTCGAGATAGGCGTTTTTGCGGATACCAGGGCCCATAGTGACGGAAAGGGTAGCGATACCTAATATTTCGCCATCTTCTTCGGCAATGAGCATGTCATGCCAAGGGGAAGCGATAATGTCTTTGAACCATTCTTCAGGGATTTCGCCTTTATCTTTACCGCTGCGCGATAGTTGAATGAGTAATTCACGAACGCGTTGAGCGGTAGCTGGGGTGTATTCTTTTAATGTAGTGATAATCATAGGGTTTCTCCTAATTTAGTTTTTAATTCATTAGCTAACTGTTCAATAGCTTTGGCGTCGTTGCCCCACATGGTAATGCGGATTAAATTCTCGGTGCCGGAAGGGCGAACTAACAGGCGGCCGGCTACGGGTTTTAATTTCTGATCATATTCTAGTAAGAGCTGTTTGGCTGCAGCTTTATCCTTCAAAGCTTGCTTTTGATCGGGGGTTGCTTCCATGTTGAGGATGATTTGAGGGAATTTGGTAATGATACTGGCGAGAGCGTGCAAAGATTTATTAGATTCTGCAACGGCTTTGGTAGTTACGAGAGCGGTCAACATGCCGTCGCCGGACGTATGACCAGGGAGAATGACATGGCCGTTTTGTTCGGAACCGATTTTGATGTTTTGTTCAATCATGGCGGCGACAACGTTAGGATCACCAACAGCGGTAATTTCAGCATGTATATTAGCGTCTTTAGCCCAATTCAAGAGACCTTGGTTGGCCATAACAGTAGTCACAATACCATCTAGGCCAAGGTATTGAGAGAGGAAGGCAAGCATTTCGTCACCATCTACCTCATTACCTTCGGCATCTACACCGAGACAACGATCGCCATCACCGTCGAAAGCAACACCGAAATCTAAATGTTTTTCGGTGACAAGTTGTTTAAGAGCGTCAAGATGAGTACTACCACAATCTTTATTTATTTCAGTGTTATAGTTGGGCTGACAATTAATAAGTTCTACTTTGGCACCGAGTTTTTCAAAGATAGTCTTATTCACAACGCTAGTGGCGCCGTTAGCGCAGTCCATACCGATATGGAGATGGCTAAAGTCGGCTTGGCCGATGTAATCTTCGAGGTGCTTGATGTATAAATCGAGAGCTTCAGTATGCAAATCTTCTCGGTCGGTAAGAGAAGCTGGCTCGTAGGAAAAATTTGGATCTTCGAGAGCGGCTTCAATGGCTTGGCGTCCTTTTTCACAAAGTTTAGCGCCTTGAGTTTCTCCTCTTTCAAAAACCTTAATGCCGTTATCGGTGTAAGGATTGTGAGAAGCGGTGACATCAATAGCGAAGTCAAAGCCCATTTCATAGAAACAATAATTGATGCCTGGGGTGGGGAGAACGCCGGCGATGCTGTATTCAATGCCAAAAGTTTCGCAAGCGATTGCCAGATCTTGAATGATCCATTCGGAAGATTCTCGCGTGTCACCGGCGAGGAATATTTTAATATTGTCACCAGCGTAGTTAGTAATGCCTTTGATGATGCGAGCAAGAAAATCAGCATTGAAATTTTCGGCTTTACTACGGATGCCATCAGTACCGAATTTATGCATTTTGTGAATTCCTTTCGATTTGTTTGATTAATACTTTTAACGTAAGAGTAACATCTTTGGTGGTGCTACCACGAGAAAGATCAGCAAGAGGGGTGGCAAAGCCTTGAATCATGGGGCCAGCAACGGTAAAGCCACCAAAGCGTTCCATGGCTTTGTATAGAATATTGCCAGAATTCAGATCTGGAGTGATGAGAATGTTGGCTTGGCCTTTGATGACTGATTCAGGGTATTTTTTGGCAGATATTTCAGGGATGATAGCCGTGTCTAATTGCATTTCGCCACCGATGAGCCAATCGGGGTGGTTTTGACGGATTTGGTCAATGACGAAATGGATTTTCTCAAGATCGGGATTTTTACCGCCAGAACCGTTGGTGGAATAAGAAAGCATGGCGATTTTAGGCTGTTTGCCGGTGTATGCAATGAAGGTTTCGGTAGTATCTTCGACGATGGTGTAAAGCTGTTCCTTATTGGGGAGTTTATTGACTCCGCCGTCGGCAAGAGCGTAAATTTGGTCACCTTTCTCGCAGATAAAAGAACTAGAAAAGAAGTCTGATTTAAGGGGAAGATTGTCCTTCATAGCAATTAGAACGTCGCGTGAGGAGTAATCTAGACCCGAAAGAATAGAGTCGGCTTGACCTTGATTTAGTATTTCGGTAGCGTGTACTAGATTGCCCGCAGACAAAAACTCAACTTTAGGAAAGTTTTGTATGGCCTTTTGAATGGTTGGATTATTTAGTTCTGGTATGATGATTTTCATAGGTATATTATAACACAGAGAAGGCAATTGTTCATCAAAATACCCCCTGTTTCGGGGGCATTTTGATAGGGAAGAATAGAGACTATTTATCTACGACTTCGCCTTCGACGGGTTCGTCGTCGGATTTGTCATCTGATTTAGCGTCTTCAGATTTAGGCGCATCGTTGGCTTGAGCTTGATACATCTTGGCACCGATAGGCATGATGCGATCGCTTAATTCCTTAGTAGCTGTTTCGTAGGCGTCCTTGTCGGCTTTGTCGTCGTTAAGAACTTTTCTAGCTTCTTCAACGGCTTTCTTAATGGTGTCTTTATCTTCGTCGCTGATTTTGTCTTTGAAGTCGTTAGGCATTTTTTCAGCTTGATAGATAGTATTTTCTAGGTGGTTTTTTGCGTCGACAGAATCCTTCTTTTTCTTGTCTTCTTCAGCGTGAGCTTCGGCTTCCTTTTGAGCTTTTTCGATATCGTCTTTACTCATGTTACCGGAGTTTTGAATGGTGATAGATTGCTCTTTACCAGTACCTTTATCTTTAGCAGTAACGTTAAGAATACCGTTAGCATCGAGATTGAAGGTAACTTCGATTTGAGGTACGCCACGAGGAGCTGGGGCAATGCCGTCTAAAATGAAGCGACCGAGAGATTTGTTGTCAGCGGCAAATTCGCGTTCGCCCTGAAGGACGTGGATTTCTACCTGTGGTTGGTTGTCTGATGCGGTGGAGAATACTTCGGATTTACTAGTAGGAATAGTAGTATTACGATCGATTAACGGAGTACGAACACCGCCCATAGTTTCGATACCTAAGGTTAATGGGGTAACGTCTAAGAGCAAGATATCCTTAACATCACCTTGCAGAACGCCACCTTGAATGGCTGCGCCTACGGCTACGACTTCGTCGGGGTTAACACCTTGCATTGGGTCTTTACCAAAGATAGATTTAACTTTTTCGACTACAGCTGGCATGCGGGTCATACCACCGACCATGACGATTTCGTCAATGTCTTTAGTAGCAAGTTTGGCATCTTTTAAGGCTTTTTCTACTGGTTCAGCGAGACGGCTCAAAAGAGGCTCGACTAATTCTTCGAGTTTGGCTCGGGTTAATGTGTACTCAAAGTGTTTAGGACCGTCGGCATCGGCAGAAAGGAAGGGAAGGTTGATGTCGGTAGAAGTGCTACTTGAGAGCTCTTTCTTGGCTTTTTCGGCCTCATCTTTAACGCGTTGCATAGCAGCAGCGTCACTTTTAATGTCGATACCGGATTCTTTTTTGAATTCGTCGACGAGGAAGTTGACGATTACATTATCAAAATCTTCACCACCGAGGTGAGTGTCACCGTTGGTAGACATCACTTCGAAAACACCGTCACCAAGTTCGAGAATAGATACATCGAAAGTACCGCCACCAAGGTCGAAAACGACGATTTTTTCGTCTTTTTTAGATTCGAGACCGTAAGCTAAAGCGGCGGCAGTGGGCTCGTTGATGATACGTTTTACTTCTAGACCGGCGATTTTTCCGGCATCTTTGGTAGCTTGGCGCTGTGAATCGTCGAAGTAGGCTGGTACGGTGATGATAGCTTCAGTTACTGGTTCACCGAGAAAAGCTTCAGCGTCAGCTTTGATTTTACTGAGAACCATAGCTGAAATTTCTTCTGGGGTATATTCTTTGCCGTCCATTTCTACGGCAACGCCGTTACCTTTTTTGACGATCTTATAAGGACTGATTTCGGTGTCGCGTTGAACTTCCTTGTCGCTAAATTTGCGACCAATAAGACGCTTAATGCCATAAATAGTGTTCTTAGGATTGGTAACACGCTGACGTTGAGCGACTTTACCAACTAAGCGTTCGCCTTTTTTGGTGACGGCAACTACAGATGGGGTAGTGCGATCGCCTTCAGCGTTAGTGATGACCTCTGGTTTACCGGCAACCATATATGCAAAGGCACTGTTGGTGGTACCAAGGTCAATTCCGATGATTTTACTCATAATTATTCCTCCATGAATTATTTAAATTTCGTTGATTTCGTTAGCACTCGTTGTGCTAGAGTGCTAAACTTATCTCTATTGTAGCACGCTGGCACTGTAGTGTCAAGAGTGCTAATACAGGGGCGGGGAGGGGAAAACGGAGAAATGTTGATAAAAATGGGCGGAAATGCGTAAAAAATGCATGAAAATGCTTAATGGGTGGGTAAAATGCGGTATAATAGGGGTATAGCGATCTACGATTGTCCTTATTTGGACAGCACTTTATTGTAATTCGGCATAAAGCATGTTTAAGACAGCTTAAATGGCATCGTTCAGGGCCTTGGTTGTTTTAAAGCTTTATGCTGTCCGACAATTGTGGATCGCACCCTGAGCGGTGCCATTTTTAATAGGAGATATATGGCCGCCATGGGAGGATTAATAACCAAATGGAGGTCTACATGAAGATGTCTCAGACATTAAACAAAATCACATCTTCTCAACGGGTCCTGTCGCCACTTTTCCCCTATTCTCGTTTGCCTTTGGCAATTCGCGTCCCAAGGGGCGAGCAAGCTCGAATGGGGTCCCCCAAGTGGCGCCACCCGTTGATGTTTGTTGCGTCATTATTCCTCCTAGCATCCCCATTCTTCTTTAGTAATCTAGACACCCACGCTGCAGACAGCATCACCGTCTCCATCTCCGGCAACCCATCTATTACTGTAGCACCATCAAGTACTGGTACCTTTGCAGATAGTGGTAATATCAACATTAGTGTATCCAATGCTCCTGCTTCTGGCTATACCTTAGCCATTACTGGTGGTGGTAATACTAGCCTTACTGGCACCACAGATAGCACTAAATCTATCACTTCCATCTCCTCAGCCATAGATCAAAATACCTTCAATATTAATACCAGCTACAATAACAAATGGGGCTATAAACCCAGTATGCACTATAATACCAGTACTGAACAAAGAGCCTCTAACACTAACTATCTCCCCTCCCCCACTGATACTGCAGACATTATAGACATCACAAGTGATAGTTCTAGCAATAACTATACTTTGTCTATTGGCGCTAGAGTCACCAGTGACTTAGGCTTCCAGACTTATGAAAACAATACCTTCGTCATTACTGCTGTAGGTAACTCTCATGTCCTAGACTGTGACCCTACCAAGCTCTGTGTAGAATATGAGGGTAATGGCTTGACTTATGATGGGGAGACACTGAACCGAGTTAATTATAATTCTACCACTACTCACATATCCACAACCAAATATTCCCATACACCAAATATCAGCGATGACGGCATAGTAAATGGTAAGTATGATGACTACAGCACTGGAAAAGATCTTACTGACGTAATTACTATAGATGGCGCATCATCTCTCCATGTCAAAATTACTTATGCTACAGAAAGTACCTCCTATGACTGGGCGGTCATCTGGGCTGGTAATTATCCAAATAATTCTGCTAAAAACAACTATTCTTCAGGAATTACTTGTGATGGGGCAGGACCAAAGTTGGGTGGCACTACACAAACTACTAAAGAATGTGATATTTCTGGCGATACTGTCACTTTTGGGTTCTATAATGATACGTACATAGCGTCATCTGGTACGTATGGCTACTACGCCGTTATTACTGCAAACCCTGCCATCACGCGTTCTGTCGCTTCCGGTGAATACGCCACTCCTACTGACGAAGGCGCCATCTTCCACGGTTGGTCCACCACCCAGACTACTCCAGGCAGTGGTCTGCCTAGCCAAGTAGAATATACAGACGAATCTGATGTAATGGCCAATATCCCAGGAAACGAAGGCGAAACCAAAACCCTCTATGCCGTCTGGCAACAGGAGCAAACTATTACCTTCACCATGGATAGCAATACTTCCAGTATAGACATCATAGATAGTAATGGCACTACTGTAAAGACCATTACCGCTAGTGGCCAGACTGCTACCCTTCTTCAGGGTGACACCTATACCATTAAACCCACTCACGCTTCTGGCTACAATACCAACACCATCACCAAGACTTCTGGTGCTGGTACCCTAAACGGCAAGGAGTTTACTGTAGGTGCTGGGGCTGCTACTATTGGTGTCACCAGTAAACAATTCTGTGCTGGGTCTACTATAATGCAAAATCTTACTTCATCTACTATCGCATCACTATTACCGAACGTTGGCAGTACTGCTACGGTATGCGATATCCGAGATGGAGAAGAATACAAAATTAGTAAACTAGCAGACAACAAATACTGGATGCTAGACAACCTTCGCCTAGACCCTGCAAACTCCACCACCCTAAACAGCATCACCGCCTCTAACACCCACGCCTCTGCTACCACCCTTAACTATTTCAAGAACGGTGGCGGCACCACCAGCGATCAATATCCTACCGCTAAAATCAACAACGTAGCCTGGACTTCTAGCTCCCAAAACTACTATAGTATCCCCATGACTGTATCAAGTGGTACTGGTTGGACTAAAGACACCGTTACCACCAGCTATGGTGCAGGTAGCGGTAAAATAGGCGTCTACTACAACTACTGTGCAGCCAGTGCAGGCTCCTACTGCTACGGTAACGGCACTTCTCCTGGTAGCCCCTCCGGTAACGCTACTGAAGACCTTTGCCCATCTGGTTGGCGTATGCCCGGTGGTGGTAAAACTATAAACCTCACTGCTAACCCACCCACTGGTGAATTCCAAAACCTCTATAATTACTACAACACCACCGAAACAGCCACAGACACTAATAGCCTCCAATACAATCTCTCTATGCCTCTCTCGGGCAACTTCACCAGTGGCTCGGCGTACAATCAGGGCGGCTACGGCAACTGGTGGTCCTCTACGTGGTACGATAGGACCCGCATGTACCGCCTCCGCGCGAGTGCTAGCTTCATCAATCCCGCGGACTATTACGATCTCAACCTCGGCTACTCATTGAGATGCATAGCTCAGTAGACTTTACTTTGTAAAGTCTTCCGCCGGGCGTCATCTCGAGAAAAGCAGAGCAAGTCTCTGCTTTTCTCTCGCCTCCTACGGCGGTATGTTCCCCTAGTTGCCGTTGTTATTCCTTCTGTTTCCCATCCGTGGTTTGTCTCCCACTCACAAAAAGGAAAGATGCAACCCGAGCCAAGCGCGAGGGTCGCGGAAAGAAAAAGCTTGCGGGAATGGGTGGAGTAAGGTATAATAGAGAACAATGAGCGGTAAAAAAGATGATATTTTGAACGCAAAAGAATTGGATATTGATGAACCTGAAACGGGGGATTTGGAAAGAGAGGAAGAACTCTCGGATGAAGAGCTAGCCATTACGGCGGAGAATGTGGATGCTTTTGCGGATGATTCGGTACGGCTGTACTTGCGTGAAATTGGTAAGATTCCTTTATTGACTCCCGAAGAAGAGGCGGCGCTGGCTCAGCGTATTGTGAAGGGCGACAAGAAGGCTAAGGATAAGATGGTGGAGTCCAATATGCGGCTGGTGGTATCTATTGCTAAGCGCTATGGTGGGCGGGGGTTGGATTTCTTAGATTTGATTCAAGAAGGTAATACAGGGCTTTTGCGTGCGGTGGAGAAATTTGATCCAGATAAAGGGTTTAAGTTTTCGACCTATGCGACTTGGTGGGTGCGGCAAGCGATTACCCGGGCAATTGCGGATCAGGCACGGACGATTCGGATTCCGGTACATATGGTGGAGACGATTAACAAAGTGCTTCGGACTACTCGCAAATTGACCTCGGAATTAAACCGCGAGCCAACTAATGAAGAAATTGCTAAGGCACTAGACATGGAACCTGAGAAGGTGGACTATGTGATGCGGATTAAACAGGATATTGCCTCACTAGATGCATCAGTGGGGCGTGAAGGTGATGATGAGGACTCGGTGTTGGGTGATTTTGTGGAAGATGAGGAACGGGATTCGCCAGAGGATAGTGCGGCAAATCAGATTTTGAAAGAACAACTATCAGAAATCATTGCTACTTTGACTGATCGAGAACAGAAAATTATTCGGTTAAGATTCGGGATTGGGGGCGGTCGACCGCATACTTTAGAGGAAGTGGGCAATGAATTTGATGTGACTCGTGAACGTATTCGCCAGATTGAAGCTAAAGCGTTGTCGAAACTGAGGAAGAACAAAGAAACTAAGAAACTACACGAGTATTTAAGGTAGGGAAAAGAAATGAAAAAAATATTGTGTGGATTAATGGCGGTATTCATGGGGGGGATGATGGTCTGTGCACCGGTGATGGCAACTTGTAGTGACGACCAAATAAAAAGTGGCTGCGTAAGCACATCAATTCTTAGCAATGGATGTAGTTGCGACAGTAATGAAGTTACTCGCATTTTGAATTTAGTGGTGGATATAATGACGATTGGGGTTGGTATTCTAGGCGTATTGGGAATAACGATAGTGGGGATTCAGTATTTGACTGCTGGTGGAAATGAGGAAAAAACTCGTAAAGCTAAGAAGAGGTTACTTGAGATTGTAATTGGGTTGGTGGCTTATGTGTTGATTTATGCAATATTAAATTGGCTGTTGCGAACTTAAGGATTTGACGAAATGAAAAGGCTTTTGGTTGTTTATAATCCGCGGTCTTCACGCTATGCGGATGTAAAAATCGGAGTACTAGATAAAGTACGAGATTTAGCTGGCTATATGATCGGGAAATACGAAGTTGAGCAGACCGATGTAGACAAGAATGCGGTAAAATTTGCAAAAGTATTAAAAAATGGAGATATGGTACTAGCCGCTGGAGGTGATGCGACGGCAGTAATTGCGGTGAACGCAATTATGCAATCAGAAAAAGACGTAACGTTGGCTGTATTGCCATATGGGAATTTCAATGATTTGGCACGAACTTTAAAAACGCGAGATTTTGAAGATATTTTTAATAAAAAAACACAAGAAAAGAAGTATTACCCATTAGAAATAATTGTAGATGGAAAATTCATACGTTACGCAACTTGCTATGTCACGATGGGTATGACGGCGGAAGCAGTGAAATTATATGATGAAGCTAAAATGCGAAAAGTGTTAAAGAAGAAAACGGGGCGGTATATTGGCTCGTATACGCACTTAATAGGTTGGTATTTTAAAAATCGTCACAAAAAACAGTTTATTCCGGAATTTAAACTAAATGGAGTATTGCAACATCGAAAGACGTCGGATTATGCGGCGGTGAATGGTAGAAGTATGGCTAGGGTAATGAAAGGAGGAGAGGACTATTTGAAGCCGAAAGAATTTCGGAGCGAGACAGATAGGTTGACGAATTTCTGGCGATTGTTTAAATTGATGGCTAAAAGTGTTTTGGTACGAATTCCGGGTAGTGAAACAAAGGGTGACACATTGGAATTTGTGGAGCCAGGACGGGTTGAGATGCAAGCGGAGGGAGAATCGTTAGTGTTTAAAGATGCGAAAAAAATTGAAATTAGAAAGGCGGAAAAATGCTTGAAAGTAATCCAGAACTCGTAAAAATTATTAAATATATGCGTAGTCACTGGCCTTCACAAGTAAAAGAAGAATGGCAAGTGGGGTTAGCGGAATATCCGGTAATTTTAGAGAAGATAATTAGCGATTTTACGACGGCAGCGACTAAGAACCGTCATTTGATTCGAATTGCGGGGGTTTCGGGTTCGGGGAAGACGACACAAATTTTACCGGCGGTAGAAGCCTATTGTGAAAAAAATAACTTTGAGCCAATTCTAATGGCGGCAAGGCGATTTGTGGAATATCATCCGCATTATGAAGAGATTAAAGAATGCTATGGTGAAGAAAACTTACGAAAGATGACGGATGAATTTGCAACGATTATGCTGTTTCTGACATTGGTAGAATTGATTAAAGGTGGATATGATGTAGTATTAGACGTTACTTTGCTGGATCCAGAAATGGAAGGAATATTACTTAAGATGGTAAAAGGGGCCGATTATCAAATGTTGATTTTGATGATTGCAGTATCGCCAACAGTGACAGAAAAATATTTGTCAGGACGAGCATGGCGACACAGTAAAGAAACGGAACTAGAATTTATCCGAGCAACGGCGCGAGCGTTGGAGTTCTATGCTAAAGAAGCGGCGGAAACTCGTATAGTGTTATGGAGTGTGTATGATAAAGAACCGGTGTATGATGGACCGGTAGAGAAATGTCTAAGTGTGTTTAATGATTATTCGGCACGAACTGAAATGCCTGCACAAGATGATGATGAGCGACGGGAAGCAAAAATAAAATACCTTACAACTGATTTAGATTAATCTCGGGAAAGTTGGCGCGAATGTGATTAGCGTAGCCAGCATCGATATGTTGCCAGGCTTTGGTCATGCGATGAATCTCATCGGGATTGTCGAACTGTTGAATAAGAGTATTAGTAAATTCGGCAGGAGCAGGACGAGAAAGCATGCGAGCAACATCCATATTAGGATTACCAGTACCGGCAAAACAAAAATCAATAACACCAATAACCTTGTCGTTTTTATCTAGCAGAATATTGCCGAGATTTAAATCACCGTGGACAAGGTTGTCTAGTTCGGTTTGTTTAATGTAGTCATGATCGGCATCAATGTGTTGATCATAATGTTGGTAATCTAGTTCCTTTAAGAAATCAGAAAGAGGATATTTGACTTTATCGGGAGCGTTTTTAAGATTGATATTGCTAAGTTCTTTGATAAATTTAGCAACATCATAAGCGGCGCCGGTAAGAGCGGTATGGGAAAGATGATAAATACGATCACCTAAACAGTAGCCTTCGATTTTTTGATGGACGGAAAAAGGACGATGTTTTTTATCATAACAAAGCTTCATTTGGGGAGTATAGAAACTGGTTTTACCATCTACGAAATTACAAACAGCGGCGTCTTTGACAATCATTTTGGACCAAAAGGGATTGCGAGGAAAGCGGAAGAAAAAAGCGCCTTTGTCGGTAGTAACTTCAATTACGATATTAGTCCAACCAGTTAAAATATGTTTAGTATGTAAAATTTTATGATCTGGAAGAGTTTCGGTGATAATTGTATCTAAGGGATCTTTAGTAGTAAAATATTTAGCCATACCCCATTATAACATGATATACTTATTATATGGATAATGTAAAAATCATTGCTTTTGTTGGAATGAGTGGAAGTGGAAAATCGGTGGCGGTGGATCATTTGACGGCTAAAGGATATCCAAAAGTGTATTTCGGCGGGATGATTTATAAAGAAATGGAAAAAAGAGGAATTGAGCGTACGGAAGACGGAGAAAGTGAAAAAGAATTCCGAGAGATGATCCGAGAGACTGAGGGAACGGACTGGGTAGTCAAACAAGTAATTGCTGAAACACACGATTTGATTAAAGCAGGACAGAAAAGAATAATTTTAGATGGAGTGTATTCTTGGACGGAATACAAGACTTTAAAGCATGAGTTTCCTGGCCGTATGACTTTTATTGCAATTGTAGTAGATAAGAATTTACGATATGCTAGAGTGGCAAAACGTCCAGAAAGGGCGTTTGATAAAAACGCAATCCGTGAGAGGGACCGAAGCGAAATTGAAAATTTGGAGAAGGGTGGACCAATCGGAGCGGCGGACTATTATATTTTGAACAATGGGACGATTGAAGATATGCAGAACGAGATTGATAAGATTTTGAAGGAAATAGGGTTTTAAGCGCTATGGTGGAGATGACAGCAGTTTCTTATAAAAAAGGTAACTGGATGCGTTACACTCTATGGGGATTGGGAGCGGTAGCAATAGCGATATTGATTGTGACTTTCATGAATGTGATGAATGGTGATATTTCGGCTGCAGTGCCACCAGATTATCGATTTGCGGTAGCGGATAATTATGCAGAAGGTAGCAATGTGCGGACGACTTATTATGTGTATGACGATCATATTTTGGTTGAAGATGAAAGCTTTACGAAAGACGGAGCAAACCGGGTGGTATTGATTTACGATGGAATTAGCACTACAAGTTTGAAATTAGACGCTGGTGATACGGCGGAAATTTGCGAACTGGGAAGTTGTCGAGAGCATCCAAAGGTGTTAGCGACAATAAAAAGCTTAATTTCGCGTAAGGTGGGGCGAGAGTATATAGGACTATAAAATGAAAAGATTAGTAATCATTGATGGAAAATCGGTGTTTTATCGAGGCTATTATGCGATGGGTGCTTTATCTTTGTCCGATGGGACACCAACGGGTGGTGTGTATGGATTTGCGGCAATTGCAATGGAGATTGTAGAGCGTTTGAACCCGACTAAAGTGGTAGTAGCGTGGGATTCACGGGACTCGGCGGCGCGAAGAAGAGAAATTTTTGCTGATTATAAGGCAGGGCGAGTAAAACCAGGAGAAGATTTTTATGCACAGATTCCTTTGCTTGAGAAATTAATTAACGACTTAGGATGGACATTTATAGAAGTGTCGAAATATGAGGCAGATGATATTATTGGGACTTTGAGTCGACAGGCGGATGAAGAGATGAATAAGAATGGTGAGTGTGAATGGGAAACGTATATCATCTCATCTGACTTAGATATGTTACAAATTGTGGATGAGAATACACATATGTGGCGAATTATGAAAGGTTTTTCTAACATTCAACAAATTGATGTAAAAGAAATAGAAGAAAAGTACGGGATCAAAAAATCACAATTTCTTGACTTAAAAGCGTTGAAGGGAGATGCATCAGATAATATTCCGGGAGTTCCAGGAGTGGGAGAGAAAACGGCGGCGAAATTATTAAATGAATATGATTCGTTAGACGGAATATATGAACACATTGATGAAATAAAGGGATCAGTACAGAAGAAATTGATAGAGGGTAAAAAATCGGCATATATGTCTCAAAAATTAGCAAAAATAATGTTTGATGCTCCAGTATCTTTAACTCAGGTGCCGGAATTTGAATTTGCTCCAGAGAGAGTTCGATTCGGTTTAGAAAAATTAGAATTCTATTCTTTGATACGAAAGTTCAATTTAGAAAAAAATGATAATAAAGGTAAGGAAGAAATAAAAAAATATAATATTGAAATTAGTAAAGATACTATTCTTGATTGGAACGTTAAACAACTGATGCACGATGACAAGAAACAAGCAGAAGAGATTTTAAATGGAAAAGAGTTTTGGGATTTGGGACAGGCGGAATTTTTACTAAATCCATTAGAACGAAAGCAAATGGATCATTATGATCCAATGGATCTAAAAACTGCCTATAAAGTACAACGGCAGGAAATGGAAAAACTACCAAAATTATATAAAGTGTATAAAGAGTTTGATTTGCCGTTGATTCCGATTTTGTACAAAATGGAAAAGAAGGGGATGTTGATTGACCGTGAGTATTTTGAAAAATTGAAAGTAGAATATGCGAAAGAAGTAGAAAGACTGGAGCGTGAAATTTGGGATTTGGCAGGGAAAGAGTTCAATGTAAATTCGCCGGTGCAGTTGTCAGAAGTATTGTTTGTGGAACTTGAATTACCGGTGAAAGGTATAAAGAAAACTACGAGGGGATATTCTACGGGGGCGAAAGAACTGGCTAAATTGAAAGAATTGCATCCAATTGTACCAAAATTGATAGAATATCGAGAGGCGGCCAAATTATTGTCTACATATATTATTCCAATGCCAGAATTGGCAGACGATGAGGATAGAATTCATACGACGTTTACGCAAAATGTGACAGCGACGGGGCGATTATCGTCTAAGGATCCGAATTTGCAAAATATTCCGGTGAGAACGGAGGCGGGAAAACGAATAAGAACGGGTTTTGTGGCGCCAGAAAGCAAAGTATTAGTTTCGGCAGATTATTCACAATTTGAATTAAGATTAGCAGCAGTGTTAGCAGGTGATGAAGCGCTAATAAATGATTTTAATAAAGGCATAGATATTCATACAAAGACGGCGGCTGAAGCGTTTAACGTACCAATTGATAAAGTAACGAAAGCACAAAGACGAGCGGCGAAAGTGATTAATTTTGGCATATTATATGGGATGAGTGTAAAAGGGTTAGCGGATGCAGCAAAAATGCCGATCGGCCAAGCTAAAGAGTTCATTGATAACTATTTTAGATTAAGAGCGCCGATTAAAGAGTATCTAGAAACGATTTTGACACAGGCACGAGAGAAGGGCTATGTTGAAACCTATTATGGTCGACGTAGGCCGACGCCGGACGTTAAGTCTTCTAATTTTATTATTCGTCAGGCGGCGGAACGGGCAGCTCAGAATATGCCGATTCAAGGAACAGAAGCGGATTTGATGAAGCGAGCGATGATTCGAGTGGACGCCAGTTTACCTGCTGGGGCAGAATTAGTGATGCAGGTACACGATTCGTTAATTGTAGAATGTGATGCTAAATTGGCCGATAAAGTTAAGAAAGTTTTGCAAAGTGAAATGGAGACGGTGGCTCCAGAACTCAAAATAAAACTCGCCCTTGATATTACGGTTGGTAAAAACTGGGGCGAGTTGTAATTCTATCTAGCGTAGGCGATGTTGTGAGCCATAGCCTGTGTTTCTAGAGCGACCAAACGAGTGGCGTCATCAACACAGGAGTTGACGGAGTGTTTGACGCGGGCATGCTCTTCGGCTTTTTTAGCGTCGTTCCAGCGGTCAAGAGTACCAACAAGATAACCGGTAATGCGGCGCAAGCGTTCGAATTTGCCTTCATCAAAGTATTCGGCATGTGCGTTGAAATAATCCTCAGCAGCTTCTTGGCCAGCTTTCTGAGCGAGAAGCTTAGTGCCAGCTTCTACAAGGCAAGAAACGTGTAAAGTGTCATAGTGGTCAAAATCCGTGAGAGCTTCTTTTGCTTCTTTCTCGGAAATTTTTGCATATTTTGCGAGCGATTTAGTGAATCTTTTGATGTCGAAATTTTCGGCGTCAGATGGATTGCGGTAGATAATATTCTTCATGGTTTTTTGACCTTTCTGTTTAGTTTATAAGCATTACCTGGAACCTATTGTATATCCATATTTAGTGGCTGTCAAGGACTTTTTTACGCTATATGTAGTGTTTTGGTGGAAAACTCGGTTTTTTATGATAAAATGAAAATATGCCAGAGTTGCCGGAAGTTGAGACAGTAAAAAGAGGCCTTAAAGGCTTTATTTTGGGTGCAAAAATTAAGCAAATAAAAGTGTTATGCGAAAAGTCATTTATTGGAAAACCAGTTTATGGTCGAGTGCGTGATATTAGAAGATTTGGTAAGGCATTAATAATTGATTTAGACAATGATATGTCACTAATGATACATCTTAGAATGACGGGACAGTTAATATATGATGGGGCGGAAAGATATGCGGCAGGGCATCCAAGTGAGAATTTTGTAGCGGAATTGCCGAATAAACAGACACGAGTAGTGATTGAGTTTGATAAGGGGATGTTGTATTTTAACGATCAGCGAAAATTTGGGTTTATCAAAGTGTTGCCAACAAATGAGGTAATGGACGATGCATTTATTCGAAAGTTGGCAAAAGAACCCTGGGAAATGAAGGCGACGGAATTATATAATGAGATGCAAAGACATAAAAATTCAGCAGTGAAAGCGGTGATTTTAGATCAAACGATTCTGTGTGGGCTGGGGAATATTTATGCAGATGAGGCATTATTCGCAGCAAAGATTCATCCTGCAAGAAAGGCGGGGAGTTTGAGCTTAGACGAAGTTTCGGGCTTGTTGAAGGCGGCCTGTGAAGTGATGGAAAAATCAATTGAATCGGGTGGATCTACTATGCGAAACTACGTAAAAGCAGATGGTTCGCGAGGGAATTATTTGGATTTGTTTGCAAAGGTATATCATCTGGACGGACAGCCGTGCGAAAGATGTGGAACGGAAATTAAGAAAATTAAAGTTGCGGGACGAGGGACACATTTTTGTCCGCAATGTCAGAGGCTAAGTGATGATTAAAGTGTTTTATGGCGAAGATAGGGTGCGAGCGCAGGCGGAGATACGCAGGTTTTTGGGCTCGGAATATGAAATAGTAGAAGGAGCAGATTTGGTTGCGACGGATTTGCCGAGTTTGATGCTGGGCGGGTCATTACTTGTAGATGAGCGAGCTATTTTGATTCGTGATTTGGGTGTTAATAAGGCGGTGTTTGAAAAAATACCAGAATATTTGGAAACGCCTCATAAAGTAGCATTGTTTGAAAGCAAAATTGATAAACGCTCCAGTACATATAAGGAACTAAAAGATAAAATAGAGTTTCGAGAATTTGTGCCGCCGAAAGACGTGAATGCGGGATTAGTGTTTGATATTTATAAGACTGCGAAACGAGATGGGGTTAAGGCGGTGGAAATGGTGAGAAAAATTGAGAATGAACAGGATCCGATGATGTTTGCGGGATTGTTAGCAAGTCAAGCGCTAAAGGATTATCAAGCGCGACCAGGTGTAAAAGAAAAGAGAGCTCTTTTGGAACTCTCTAAACTAGATATGCAATTAAAAGCGGACTCTAAGCTGCAGCCTTGGACGTTGATTTGCTCGTTTTTGCTGCAGGTTTCTTCGTGGTAGTTTTCTTAGCAGCGGATTTCTTGGTAGCAGGCTTCTTGGCTGCAGTTTTCTTGGTGGTACCTAGCTTAACGCCAGCATCTTTTGCGATTTGATGCAATTTAGCTTTACGACGTGAAGCGGTGTTTTTCTTTAATAAATTCTTCTTAGCAGCTTTGTCATATTCGGATTGAGCCTTGGACAGAGTTTCTGCAGAAGGGTTATCTTTGAAAGCCTTAAGTGCGGCTTTAATATCTTTCTTAATTCCTTTATTGTGCTCGGTGCGCTTTTCGGCTTGACGAGCAGCCTTTTTGGCAGATTTGATAATCGGCATTTTCTTCCTATATAGATTAAAAATTATTGACTTCTTATAATTATAACTCTTTTCTCTGAAAAAGTAAAGGGTCAAATACTTGTATTTTTGAAAGGCTTATGGTAAGATTTGAATAGAAAGGAATTAAATGCCTGACGATAATTCAACAATGCCTAATCCAGCGAGCGCAGCAGCTCCGGTTTTGCCGACTGTAACACCGGATGACGCGTCAACTACAACTGCGCCAGAAGCGCCAAGTGCGCCGACTGAAGCAGCGACTGCCCCGATTCCAGAACCAGTTGTTCCGGATGCGGTTAGTTCAGCGCCAGTCTCGGATGCAGTAGTAACGCCAGTGACTCCAGATGAGAATCCAGAGAAAGCTACTACGCAATCAGTAGTAGATCCAGAAACTCCGGCCGAAGTAGCACGTAAAATTAGTGAAGCACATAATGTATTAGTGGCGCTTTCGTCTGATCCGTCAGTAGATGAAATGGCGGCGGCAATTGGTTTATCTTTGTATTTGGATAAGTTAGGCAAGAGAGCAACAGCGATTTATTCTGGTGCGACTCCAAATGCATTGGAATTTTTGAAACCAGAAGAAACTTTTGAAGATTCAGTAGATACTTTACAAGATTTTGTAATTGCGCTTAATAAAGAGAAAGCGGATCACCTAAGATATAAATTGGACGGTGAATTTGTAAAGATTTATATTACACCTTATAAGTCTAAGATTGTTGAAGAGGATTTGGAATTTTCATATGGTGATTACAACGTGGATTTGGTGTTAGCATTAGACGTTGCTAACGGAGTAGATCTAGATGCTGCTTTGCGCGAGCACGGTCGAATTATGCACGACGCGGTAATAATTAATATTACAACGGGCAACCCAGGCAAGTTGGGTGAAATTGAATGGAGTGATAAGTCGGCAAGTTCAGTATCTGAAATGATTGCTAGATTGTTGTATAGCGCAAATAGCAAAGTTGAAATTGGCAAGGAAGAAGCTACGGCATTCTTGACTGGTATAGTGGCGGCAACGAATAGATTTTCGAACGCTGGTACGACTCCGGAAACGATGAAGATGGCCTCACGACTGATGGAATCTGGTGCGAATCAGCAATTGGTCTCTAAGAATATAACACCTGATATTGAAAATGAATTGTTTGGTTTACCAGGAATGGCGGGCGAGACAAAAGATGAAAACTATGATCCAACAAAATTGGACATTGAACATGGTAATGAAGAGGGAGTTGATGAGACTAAAGTAGTAACTGGCACCGTGACAGAGAAAGAATCGACTTTATTAGATGATTTGAAGGCGGCTGAGGCTAGTCTAGCAGCAGCTGGCGCGGAAATAACAGAAGAATCTAATAAGGGACCACTGAAGATTGATGCTACAAAGGGAACGGATTCTTTGGCTGATGTTGCAGAAGTGGCAAATGAAGTAAAAGAAGAAGCAAGCCACGATGCAGATATGGTGGCGAAGGCGGAAACAGAGGCAAAAAGTGAGCCAAAAACGGAATCTGAATCTAATGTTGAATCTGGTGATAACAGCGAACCCGAAGTGGTGGGGACTGATACTACCACGGAAAATCCAAGTAGTGATTTTGTGAGCGATAAACCGGAGAAGATAATTCAACCACCAAGTGATTCTGACATGGCAGGTGCCGGTTTGATTGGTGATGGAGAAGCTGGAAAATATGGACAAATGCTAGAAGATGCTTTGGCTAGTGTAGGAAGTACTTCAGAGCCTACAGCATCGATAGTAAGTGAAGAACCGGTTGTAGGTGAGAATCCAGCAATGGCAGGAGCGCCAGCGGTGCCGACAAACCCAGAGATTAATGGTGTGCCAGAGATTAATTATATGCCGATGCCAGGAGATGAAGTATTGCCACCACCACCAGCACCACCGATTGACATGGATGCTCCCGCACCAGAAGCGGCTGCACCAGTTGTTGAACCAACCCCAGTAGCGGGCGATGAAAATACGCCATTAGGTACACAACCAGCGATGCAAGATCAGGTTTATGCGCCGCAAGCAGTAGATCCAGCTGCCTTCAAGATTCCAGGAATGTAGAACTTGCGTTTTTATGCTTAGTAGGGTATAATAGAACGAGTGGAATCGTAGCTCAGTTGGTTAGAGCGCTGCCCTGTCACGGCAGAGGTCGCGAGTTCGAGTCTCGT
Organism: Candidatus Saccharimonadota bacterium; assembly: GCA_017514905.1. Lineage (GTDB taxonomy): Bacteria > Patescibacteriota > Saccharimonadia > Saccharimonadales > Saccharimonadaceae > Nanosyncoccus. The sequence goes on along the minus strand of JAFWIK010000006.1, from coordinate 2,193 downwards.
CGGTTCCGCCATTTTTATTGATTTATTCGGTAATCTGTGATATAATGTGGAGAATATGGCTATAAAAGTTACAAGAAAAGATCAAGGCGAAGCGAACGAAAACATTATTCGACGTTTTAACCGAAAAGTTTTGCAGAGTGGAATGATGCCTTTGAAGAAATCACAAATGCGTTTTTCTAAACCGATTTCTAAGAGAGAGCGTAGGTTAAAGGCAATTATTCGTGAACAACGCAAAGCTGAAAAGACCGAACGTATAAAGTTGGGCTTGAAATAATCTCTCCTACAGGGGGAGATTTTTTCATTAATGTGATAGAATAGAAAAAAGGAGAAAAATAAAATGATTGTATTGTTTGGTTTAGCAGGTTCAGGTAAAGGTACTCAGGGGAAAGCGTTGTCTGAGATTTTTGGTTGGCGATGGTTATCAGTGGGAGATGTAATTCGAGCAACAGGCGAATATGAAGAATTAACTAAAAGTGGTCAACTAGTACCAGATGAAGATGTGATCCGCTTGATGGATCGAGAGATAAAGAAGAATGAAGAAGAAGGCTTTGATGTGATTTTGGATGGATATCCAAGAAGCGTTGAACAGGCTAAATATATCGCCGATAATATGGCGGATAAAATTGATGGAGCAATTATTTTGGAAGTGCCAAAAGAAGAATTGATTGAACGTTTGACTTTAAGAGGACGAGATGACGATAAAGAGCGGGCTAGCGTAGAACGACGTTTTGAGATTTTCGAACAGAATATTAATGCAATTTTGCCACTATTTGAAGCGAAGGGAATTAAGATTCGGCGAGTGGACGGTGTGGGCGATATAGAGGCAGTTACTGATAGATTGGTGACGGTAGTAGAAGAGCTAAATCCGGATGCTACTAAGCAGAAAGATGATGTAAACGGTGGAGAAATCGAACATAGTTATGGTGAATAAAGAGAATAGTACGACGAAGGAACTTACAGAGAAAATTACTGCTATGCGAGAAGGGGGAAAAATTTTGGGGAATTTATTGAGGGATTTGAAAGAATATGTTAAACCAGGAATGACCGGAAAAGAGATTGATACTTGGGTGAGGGAAGAGATTGTGAAGCGAGGTGCAGGAGTTGCTTACGATGATTTAGATGATGATTTTCCGGGAGCAATTTGTATTTCGATAAATGATGAGTTGGTGCATGGGGCACCAAAAGACGAAGTATTGGAAGAAGGAGACAAAGTCTCATTTGACGAAGTAATAAAATATAAAGGCTACTATGTAGATGCAGCGTTTACGATGTTGGTAGGAGATACTGGATCGCCAGCCGTAAAGAAAATGATTTCGGTGACAGAATCAGCATTATGGGAGGGAATTGAACAAGTGAAACCGGGAGCACACATTGGTGATATTGGGCATGCGGTAGAGAAAGTTTTACGTAAGGGGCACTTAGGAGTGATTGAGAATTATATCGGTCATGGAATAGATAAGGAAATGCATCAAGCACCGGAAGTACCAAATTATGGTAGGAAAGGAACAGGGTATAAATTAGTGGAGGGGGATACGATTTGTATTGAACCGATGTCGTGTTTAGGAAAACCAGCGAACTATGTAGATAAGGATGATGGCTGGAGTGTAAAGATGAAGGATGGTTCAATTGGATGTCATTGTGAGCATACTATATTAGTAACAGCGGATGGATATGAAGTTTTAACGCTAGCAGATTAGAGTAATTAATCCCTAAAATGTATAAATTCCACAGACGTTTCGCTAGCGCTCAAGAGCCTGTTAAATTAATATATTTTAGTGTTGTCTTTATAGTCATATCCTAATCCGTTTATGCTATAATGTACTTAATATGATCATACCTAGACAATCCTTTAATTTAGTTCAGTTGTCTATTATTTCTTTTGGTGCATTGTTTAGTATTATACTTTTATCAGGCTGCATTCTAACCAATACTTATGTCTCTGCAGCCAACACTTCTGCAGACGCCTCCGTCAACGTCTCTGCCGCCTGTACTATGACCGGTTCTGGCAATAACTCCCATACAGCTACTATCACACCAGGCACTGCCTTCACAGGTAATATAGGCACTACTAATATAGTAGCTTCCTGTAATGATCCTAATGGCTATAGTGTCTATGCTATAGGCTATTCAGGTAATCCTAGTACACTAGGTAATACTGATCTCATTAACACTAATGCAACAATAGCTACTAGA
>JAFWIK010000005.1 GCA_017514905.1 Candidatus Saccharimonadota bacterium | reverse complement strand
TTACCACTTGGCGACAGCCTATCTTAAAGACTATTATATCACAAATCATCATCAAGTCCACCGCTTCTGAACTCAAATCCATTACCCCGCATTGCCGCCCCGTACCTCTTGTGCTTTTCCATAAAGTGTGCTATAATTACCCCATGCCTGCAAGTCGACGAAAATCAACACGCAAAACTTCAAAGCGCTCCGGTAGCTCTCGGAGTTCAAAGAGTTCCAAAAAAGAAGCTCCAGTCGAGTACGAACTCCCTGGTGGTTTCTGGCGCCAAATCGCCGCTATCGTCATGATTGCGCTGGCGCTCTTTTTCGTGGTTACTTGGTTCGGCCAGGGCGGCACCGTTTTCAACAAAATTCATGAGTTCATCTTGAGTGGTCTCGGCTTTGCCACCTACTTTATTCCCGCACTTCTAGTTTATCTCGCCGTTAAAATCTTCCGCGCCGATGACAATCGCGTTGCTCTCCCAGTTTACATTGCCAGCATCCTCATGATTTTTTGGATTTCCGGCATTGCCGCTATTTGGAGCCATGGCGGTCTCGTTGGTGGTTGGCTTAATACCATCAGCACCAAATTCCTAAGCCAAGGTGTAGTAATTTTCATTTATATTGTTTTAATTTTTATCACTATGGCCTTTATGCTACAACTTTCACCGGTCACTTTCTTTAAAGGCACCAAAAACATGGTCAAACGTGGTAAATCCGCCGATTCTGATACTGATAACGATGGTAAAGGCAAAAAACTTGGTCAGCTTGAAATCAAAGTCAATTCTGGCCTCAATGCCGACCAGCCGAGCGGCGCACCCAGCTTACTTCACAAATCCTCTATTAAACAGCCTGCCAGTCCCGAGCCAGCCAAAGAGCCTACTGCCCTCGTTGCCGTCTCCGATCCCGATTGGAAAATGCCTACTGTTGATTTGCTCGAAAAAAAGCAATCTCCCGCTGACGCTGGTAACATCCAACAAAATGCCTATATCATCAAATCCACGCTCGCCGAATTTGGTATCGATGTCGAAATGGAAGGTGCCAACGTCGGTCCACGTGTCACTCAGTACACTATGAAGCCACCGGCTGGTGTCAATTTAAGTAAAATTCTCGCTCGCGACAAAGAGCTTGCGCTTAATCTAGCTGTCGATAAAATTCGTATCGAAGCTCCTATCCCTGGCACTCGTTCCGTCGGTGTCGAGATTCCAAACGCCCGTTCAGCCGACGTTCGTATGCGTGGTGTGCTCGAGAGTCCCGAATGGAAAAAGACTTCTGACCCTCTCGCATTTGCCGTAGGTAAGGATATCTCAGGCCACGCCGTGGTTGCCAATCTTGCCAAAATGCCTCACCTTCTCATTGCCGGTACTACTGGTTCTGGTAAGTCTGTCATGACTAACACTCTCATCAGCTCCCTCCTTTATCGTAACGCCCCTTCCGATATGAAACTCATTATCGTCGATCCAAAGCAGGTCGAAATGGCACAGTATCAAGACATTCCACATCTACTCACTCCAATCATCACTAGCACTGAAAAAGCTTTGAGCGCTATGAAATGGTCCGTTGGCGAAATGGAACGTCGCTATACGTTGATGGCCGAAGCCAAAGTCAAAAACATCGGTGATTATAACGCCAAAATCGCCAAAGAAGAAAACTCCGAAAAGGGCGGTAAAATGCCCTACATTGTCATTGTGATTGATGAGATGGCCGATCTCATGATGATGGCAGGAAAAGACCTCGAAATGCTTATCGTTCGCATTGCCCAGAAAGGTCGTGCCGCTGGTATTCACCTTGTGCTTGCCACTCAGCGTCCAGAAGTCAAAGTCATCACTGGTCTAATTAAGGCTAACATTCCAGGTCGTATCGCTTTTGCCGTCGGCTCCCGCATCGATTCTCAGATTATGCTCGATCAGGGTGGTGCCGAGAAGCTTCTCGGTAAGGGTGATATGCTCCTTCTCACTACCGAAATGATGGGCAAACCTCGACGTATTCAAGGCGCCTGGGCATCTGATGAAGACATCAATAAAGTCACTGACTTTCTCCGTGCTCAACGTCCACCTGCCTACAACGACGAAGTAATCGCCCAAACTGTCAATATTAAGGGGATGGGTCCAGCTGATGGTGGCGCCATTGGCGACCTTGGTCGTCGCTATGATCCTAACGATCCAGTCGTGAGAAAAGCTGTAGAAATCACCTTAAAACAAGGCAAATTCAGTACTGCTTCACTCCAAACTTGGCTTGGTAAAGGTCACGGCTTCGTTTCTGGTCTCGCTATCTGGCTCGAAGAAATCGGTGTTATTGGCCCCGCAAACGGCAACAAACCCCGTGATGTCCTCATTACTTCTATGGATGAATTTGACAGCCTAGCGCAGTGAGCCAATCTGAATCACTAGTGATTCAGATTGCGAACGCGCGACGGATGACGACCCACGTAGTGGGTCGATGAGCTAGCGCAACAATAATTCTTGACATTTCGCTTTAGCTACCATATAATCTAACCCAGATAACCATAACGTTTATCAACTCTTCAAAAGGATAAGTGAGGCATTAATATGAATTATATTAGTAAAAAGGGAATTGTTTTAACCTTGAGCTTTGGCAGCTTTTTTTCTTTGGCACTCACTAGTTCTTTGGTTTCCGCCGTCACCTACCAGGACAGTGTAGACCCTTCTTTTACTTTTAATCCTTCTATTTCGGTAGACCTTTCTACTTCAGAACTAATAATTAGTGAACTTACCCCAGGCACAGCTTCTGATAGTAATGCTGTGACAATTAGTGTTTCTACTAATACCGCATACGGTTATTATTTAACTGCTACAGCAGGTACTTCTTCTACTTCTTCTGACTTAGTTAACTCTTCTAATAATACATACAAATTCACTAGCATTGCCACTAGTGCAGACCTTTCTAATCTTTCTACTGACAATACCTGGGGATATCGTACTTCTTCTGATAATGGTACTACTTGGTCCAATTATTCCGGTCTACCTAAGGACAATAATGATAATGGTGAAACTGGAAAAGCCCTCATTGAAACTAGTACCCCAGCCGATAGTAGAACCCTCAAATTCAAAATCGGTGCTAAAGCCTCTGCTGACCAAGCTGCTGGTACATATACTAATATAATCAACTTCTATGCTGTAGCTCATGCGGCACCAGAACCAGCTCCAACAATGCAAACGATGGCTATAGCCGATTGCCCAACAGCTGCTCCTCTAGAAGTAACTGATGCACGTGATGGCGAAACATATAAGGTTCAACAGTTATCTGACGGTAATTGTTGGATGCTAGATAACTTAAGACTAGATCCAACTGCTGTTTCTTTGACTGACCTTCAAGGTAATACTAATGCGTCTAACCAAACTCTTACTTACTTCAAAAATGGTGGTGGGACTACTTCAGATCAGTATGCTACAGCCGGAGTAGCTAACTGGTCTTATAGTTATTCTGCACCACGCATCAATGCTTCCTATAAAGACACTACCACTACAAGTTATGGCTCTGGTTCTGGTAAGATTGGCGTGTATTATAACTACTGCGCAGCTAGTGCAGGTTCATATTGTTATGGCAATGGCACTAGTGCTGGCATACCTTCTGGCAATGCTACGGAAGATATCTGTCCTGCTGGTTGGAGAATGCCAACGGGCGGCTCTAGTGGTGAATATCAGGCTCTTTATACAGCTTATAATTCTGATGTTACTAGCTTTAAAAACGCTCTTTCTACTCCTCTGTCGGGCGACTTCTACAATAGCTCGGCGTACGGTCAGGGTGACTACGGCTACTTCTGGTCTTCTACTCGCTACTCTTATAACTATATGTACAGCCTCTGCGTGTATGATAGTGATGTCTATCCAGCCGACTACTACGTTCGCAACGACGGTAACTCTGTGCGATGTGTGCTTAAGTAGTTCCTATGTTCCGTTGTCTGCCTGCCGTAAGAATTGGAAAGTCTAAGCGACCGCGCAACAAAGCGCGGTCGCGGGAAAAGAAATATGAACAAAAAGTTAAATTAAAGTGGATGATGCTTTGATTTGCTGGGGTTGTAATTCTGGCGAAGGTATGATCGGCTGCTTCGATCGCGACTACGGTGGCACGGTCCGTTGTCTCGCGCGCTAGTTTAATTGATCGTTTTTGTATCATCACGTTCCTTTTCCGTCCTAGTCCATTATATTTATTACCTCTCAACCTCTTGCATTTTCTTCTCATTAGAGATATAATAGCAACCATAATATCAACTCAGCAGGTGTGTCAACCTGGACTCTACGATAGAGAATCAGAGAACAGCGCTTGCTTTAACCAAAGGAGTACTCTATGCGAGACTACGAACTCACGGTCCTCTTTCATCCTGATTTAGAGATGAACCTAGACCCTGCCATCGACAAGGTGCAAAAAATCATCGAGTCAGCCGGTGGCAAAATTGTCAAAACTGAAAACGACGGCAAAAAGCATCTGGCCTACCGTTTGGACGGCCAGGACTATGCGGTTTTCTATTATTTAGACGTTCAGCTTCCCACCGAAGCTCCGCTCAAAATCAGCAGTAACCTCAACATTACCGATGAAGTTTTGCGTCATCTTTTAGTTCGCGCAGATATCAATCGGGCCAAGAATCGTGCCGCTGCCGCCGAAGCAGAAGCAAAATCAGATACCGATTCAGAAGCCGAATCTGATTCAAAAACTAACTTAACTGAAGAAAAAGGAGATTAATCATCATGCGCGGTTTTAGCAAAGCAATCATTACTGGTAATTTGACTCGTGACCCCGAGCTTCGTACTACGCCAAACGGCGCCAGCGTCTGTAGCTTTTCTGTGGCCGTCAACCGGGTTTTTAAAGATTCAAATGGTGAGCAAAAAGAAGCCGTTTCCTATATCGACTGTTCCGCCTGGGGCAAACTCGGTGAGATGATCAGTCAATATGCTAAAAAAGGTTCTGGCGTGCTCGTTTCTGGCCGTCTCGACCAGCGTAGCTGGGAAGACAAAAACGGCGGTGGCAAACGCTCTCGTGTCGAAATCGTCGTCGAAGATTTTAATTTTGTTGGCGCACCACGTGACAACAGCAACAGTGCATCTAGCGAACCTACTTCAGCTGCCGATGTCCCTGATGATGTTCCCGAAGAGGAAATCGACTTAAGTGATGTTCCATTCTAAATAATTTAAAACGAAGGAGAATTTTATGAAAAAATTAAAAGGTGATTCCAATCCCTATTTTGATTATCGCGACGTTAAGACTTTGCAGCGATATCTCGACGGTTACGGCCATATTGAGCCGATCGCAAAAACCGGTCTCACTGCCAAACAGCAACGTCAGCTTGCCGTCGCGGTCAAGCGCGCGCGTCATCTAGCCTTATTACCATTTGTAGCTAGTTAGGAGGCAAAATGTACGGACCAACAGATCTCAAGAAAAACACTCTCATTACTTTGGATGGTCAGCCCTACAAAGTAGTAGATTATTCCCAAAAAGTCATGGGCCGTGGCGGCTCCATTGTGAATGTCAAAGTCAAAAATCTCATCACTGGTGCGCTTCTGCCTAAAACTTTTAAGGGTCAGGAAAAAATCGAACCAGCTGAAGTTACCAACAAAAAGGTGCAATATCTCTATAAAGATGACACTAAGTTTTACTTTATGGACCCAGAATCGTTTGAACAATACGAGCTTTCTAACGATTTAGTAGGCGATGCTAAGGATTTCATGAAAGACGGCGATGAAATGGATATTCAGTTTTACAATAATACCCCCATCAACTTAGAACTTCCCAAAAATCTCTGGCTTAAAGTTACCTACACCGAGAATGCAGTTAAAGGTGACACTTCAACTTCCGTAATGAAGGATGCTACCCTCGAAACCGGCGTCGTAATCAAAGTCCCAGCTTTCATCAAGCAAGGTGACACTGTTTCAGTCGATACTGAAACTCACGCCTACCGTGAACGTAAAAAATAGCCTTGCGTTTTATTTTGTTTAAGCTTATAATAGAAGTATGAATCTATTGCATGGCGTGGGCGATTTCTTCTCGCTAGATATCGGGACGAATTCGATGCGAATCGTGCAGCTTTCTGGTTCCAGTCAACATGGTTGGACCCTGCAGAAGTTTGCCTACGTACCCATTGACCAAAAACTTACCGCCGATTCTTCCGACATTGGCAAGAAACGCCTCGGCGAGGCCATTTTAGGTGCCGTTAATCAAGCTGGTATCAAAACTAAGAATATTGCTCTCGGTTTACCAGCTGGCAAAACCTTCACCTCAATTGTTGAAACTGAGACCCTGCCAGACAAAGAACTCAAGAAATCTTTCAAATACGAATTAGACAAATATGTGCCAATGGCTATGAGCGATGCCAAGGCTGATTATGTTATTCTTGGTCCTAGTCCTAACGACCCAGCCAAAACTGAAGTTTTAGTCTCATCCGTTGCCAAAGATTACGCTGAATCTACCCTAGAGATGATCGAAAAGACTGGCCTCAATATTGTCGCCATGGAGCCAGAGCCTCTTGCTATGTCACGCGCTCTAGCTATTCCGGGCGCCATTGATGCTACTATGATTGTTGATTTCGGCGAAAAATCTACCGATCTTGTTATTGTCTTTAAAGAGAAGCCTCGCCTAGTGCGTTCCATTCCAGGTGGTTTTGGTGTGCTGATCAAAGCTATTTCCAGCGGTCTTGGTGTACGTGAAGATCAAGCTCGTCAATTCATTCTCAAATTTGGCCTCGACCAAAATCAAGTTGAAGGTCAAGTTTTTCGTATTCTCAGTACTCATCTTGATACCTTCGCTTCTGAACTTGCCAAATCTGTTCGTTTCTTCCAAACGAAATACATCAATGGTAAAGTTGGCGGCATTGTTTTATCTGGCTATGCCGGCATGATTCCGCTATTTACTAACTATATCGAAGCAAAGACCAATATTCCTACCATGAAGGGTAACCCATGGCAGTTAGTCCGTACCACCGAAGAACAACAGCGCGTCCTTATGAGCGTAGCTAGTGAATTTGCTGTGGCAATCGGTTTGTCAGAAAGGAGCAACGACTAATGGCCCGCGAAATTAACCTCGTTCCAGACATCAAAAACGAGATGATCAAAACCCTAAAACTTAGAAATTATATTTTCTTCGCCTGTATTGTAATCGCTGCCGCTAGTGCCGGCGTTACCTTTATATTTGGTGTTATCGCTGGTGGCCAAGAACTTGCCCGCAATAATCGTCAAGCTTCACTGGTCCTCTTCCACGACAAACTTAATTCTTATTCTGATCTCAAAGACACTATCACTATTAGAAATCAGGTTGCAGATATCGGCACCCTTTCATCAAGTAAGCAAGTTTTGTCTCGTAGTTTTAATGCTTTAACAGTCATGCTTCCACAGGGTGCCGACACCATTCAAATTTCTAGATTGGATATTAGTTTAGTCCCTAGTACTGCAGAGTCCTCTGAGTCTTCAGACGAAGAAGAAATCATTATAGATCCAACCTTTAGGCTTGAGGCTCAAGCTAATGCCGGCAGAGAACCATTCATTGACTATAATGTACTAGATTCCTTCAAAAAAACTATGGAATACCTACGTTTTGACTATGGCACTTATGTTGATAAGGCCGGCAATGCTATCCCTGCTTATTGTATGATTGAACAGGGCCAAGATGGATCTACTTTCAAGGAAGTCAGAGATAAAAAAGATTATTATTATGCCTATTGGACCATTAATGCTAGTGGCTGTAATCCTTCTGACGATTTAAAGAGCGATGATTACCAAATTGAAGATTACGAAGGTAAAGAGGTCGTTAAAGTTTGGCGGACCCCTCAATTTGACACTTGGTATAAAGGAGAAGACTTCAACAGTGAAGAAGAGCCCTACATGGCTCTAGACGGTCAGATCTACAATATTGCACACTTCAATAGTGATTGTATTACCTATACTGGCGATAATAGCGAAAATGATGCTGCTCCCAAATGGAATGACGACAACGTTTGTAACCTAATTAGTACCGAAAACGGCATCAGTATTGACGAATCATCCAATGGTCGTAACGACGATAACGAATTAGTGCTTAGATTTACCGCTACTATCAGATTCAATCCCGAATTCTTCCTCTTTAGGAACCATCATATGATGGCCAAGGCTCCATCTGGCCGTTATAACGTGACAGATTCTTATGTTCAGGTTCAAGAAATGTTTGGCAAACGTGCGAAAGATTGCAGTAAGAACGACGCAGATTGTGTGAACAACAATAAAAATAAAACGGGAGATAACTAATGGTTGAAAAAGAAAAAGAAATTGCAATCAGCAAATCACTCAAAATCTCCCAGGCCCAACAATATATGCTTCTTTCAGTCCTAGGGGCTTCTGCCGCTCTTGGTGTAGCCATTTCATTAGTCTCCACTTTTACGCGTCAGATTTCATTTAATGCCAAGGCTATCGCCGAAGAAGATCAAGCCATTAATAACTATTCCATTGTTTTAAGAGACGTCGGGATTTGTAAAAGTCCCAAAAATGGTAAGACCTACACTGATGAAGAATTAAAAAACTGCAATCCAGACAGTATAGAAGTAGATGAAATCACAGGCTCATTAAGAGAAAGAATTCTCAGGGAGCTTGCGGCGAATAAGGCCCTCAATTCCGTACCAGTTAGAGTCAGTTCGAATTGTATTGCCGACAAAGAAACCGGTAAAACCTATACCTATAAAGAGCTCAATGAAATATATAATGATGCCGCAGATAGTGAGGCGCTAAGGTCGGCTAGCCAGCTTATTAGAAGCTGTTCAGCTCTTCGTGTAATCCCAGATGCTCTTCCATCTTCTCAAAACGAAGAAGCTTTGCTTGCCAGTCTAAACCAGCTGTTCAACGTTTCTGGTTGGGAACCAGAAGCTATTAGCCCTACTGGCACCGTTTTTCAATCCGAAGTAATTCCAGGGCTCAATGATATTTCCGTAAACTTTAGTATAGAAGCAGACCTCGCCACCACCACTAAAATCCTCAGCAATATCGAACGTTCAATTCGCGAATTCGACATTAATAGCGCCGCCATCGAATGGAATGGCGCCACCGGGCTTAAATTGCAAGCCAGCGCCTCGGCATATTTCATGGATGAAGCGACTATCCAAGATTCTCAAAAAACTGTAAGCGGAGGGAATTCTTAAATTATGAAAAATGATTTAATTACATCCATTGCCATTGCTATTTTTGGCGTGTTTGCCGGTTATTTTGTTTGCAATATGTTTAGTGGTCAATCATCGCCGTATTCCTTCTATAGTGTTGATGTTCCAGAAGGCAGCCTCACTTTAGACGAGCCTAATCCCGAAATATTCAATTATAGAGCTCTCAATCCTACCGTAGAGGTATACGTTGGCGATTGTCGCAATTTTGATGAATCTGGACAATGCATCGATGATTCAGACAGCCAAATCAAAAGTGATATCATAGTAAATGATGATAATCCTGAGGAAGATGTCGAAGAAGTTGTCAGCGAAGAGGAAGAATAATGGCAAGTCTTACCAAGGACGCAGAAAACAGAATTGTCAACCTGCTTTTGGCTGAGGGGCTTGCCGACCGCAACTTGGTAGAAGAAATCAAGAACAAAATTCAAGATAAATCCGTCCTTACGGAACTTCTCAATAATAAGTTAATTAGTGAAGATATGGTCGCCCGTGCTACGGCTGCGATTATTGGCGTTCCATATGTTGAACTTAAAAATATTACCATCGATCAGGAAATTCTTTCCAAAATTCCAGCTGAAGCTTCAGCACGTGTGCTCGCCATTTCTCTTGGCGAAAAAGACGGACTATTAAACGTTGCTATGGTAGATGTTACCAACGTACAGGCTACCGACTACATTAGTAATCTCATTAACCAACCAATTCGTGTCTGGATGTCTTCCGAACATGGCATTCGTGAAATGCTCCAAAAATATCATGGTGATTTTTCCGGAGTTAAAGAAGCTGTCAAAGAAACCGGCGCAGAATATGAAGAAGAGGCTAGATCCAACGTTAAAACTATCGTTCAGGATTCTCCAATTTCCAAAGCACTCACTACCATTCTTAGTTATGCCGCCAAAACCAAAGCCTCCGATATCCATATTGAACCACTCGAAAATTCTTTAGTTATTCGTTGTCGTATTGATGGTGTACTCCGCAAGATCATGGAACTCCCTAAAACCGTGGCTCCCGCTCTTGTCTCTCGTATTAAAATTCTAAGTAGCCTCAAAATTGATGAGCACCGTATTCCTCAAGATGGTCAGTTTACGGTTCTCGTTGATGATCAGGAAATCGATCTTCGTATTGCGATTTCGCCTGTCACTTGGGGCGAACAAGTCGTAATTCGTTTGCTTGATAAAACTGGCGTCTCTATGGAAATCGAAAAAATGGGTATGAGCGGCCGTGCTCTTCGTGATGTTCTTGAAGGCATTCATAAGCCAAACGGTATGATTCTAACTTCTGGCCCTACTGGTTCTGGTAAATCTACTACGCTCTACGCTTTGATTCAGCAAATCAAATCCGAAGAAATTAATATAGTAACTCTCGAGGATCCGGTCGAGTACAAGATGGATGGCATCAACCAGATTCAAGTAAACGTTGACGCTGGGCTGACTTTTGCTTCTGGACTTCGTAGCATTCTCCGTCAGGACCCTGATGTAGTCATGGTCGGGGAGATTCGTGATGCTGAAACTGCAGGTCTTGCCGTTCAGGCAGCCCTTACAGGCCACTTGGTTTTTAGTACGCTTCACACCAACTCTGCAGCCGGTATTTTGCCTCGTCTTCTCGATATGGGCATTGAACCGTTCCTCCTCGCTTCCACCTTAAATGTTGTCATTGGCCAGCGCTTGGTGCGTCGTATTACCGAAAAACGTGAACTTTATAAATCGTCTGAAATAGAGACCAAAAGCATCAATGGCATCGTCGGCAACCTCTTGCCTAGGAGCAAAGATGAAGTTGCCAGTGTCAGTGAAGATCTGGGCTACCCCGGCCTTCCTGTCAAAAATGACGATCACTATATGCTCGCGAGAGGCATGGATTCTAAAGAGAATCCTGGTGGTTATCATGGTCGTGCTGGCCTTTATGAAACTATCATCGTAGATGAGGATATTCAAAAGAAAATTGTCGAACATGCCACCGCAAATGATATCATGCGTCTGGCTAAGGAAAAGGGAACCGTCACTATGCGTCAAGACGGTATTCTGAAAGTTCTCTCAGGTATAACAAGTATAGAGGAGGTAAACCGCGTAGCTAGTGACTTATCATAAAGCATGTGGTAAAATATAATTATGGAAAGTAGTGGGCAGGCAAATAGTTCAGTTAAAATCGAATCATTGCTCGAAGAGTGCGTTAGACGCAATGCTTCGGATTTACATGTTCAATATGGTCTTCCACCCATTTTGCGTGTCGATGGTGCCCTTACGCCTGTTGCCGGCATCAGTGCTCTCTCCGAAGACACTGTTAAAAATCTGATTTTTGCTACTCTCGATGAAGACCAGCAGAAAATCCTTGTCAAAGACAAAGAGTATGATTATTCCTTTGCGTTTGGCGATATCGCACGTTTCCGCGTTAATGCTTTTCACGAACGTGGTAAACTCGCTGCCGCTTTCCGTCTCATTCCTAATAAAATCAAAGGAATTAACGATCTGGGCATGCCAAGTATCGTCGAAACTTTTGCCGATTTCCCACGTGGTCTAGTTCTTGTTACTGGTCCTACTGGTTCTGGTAAATCTACTACACTAGCTGCGCTAATTGATAAAATTAACCGTGAAAAATCAGTTCATATTATTACTATTGAAGATCCAATTGAATTCACTCATAAATCCGTTCGTTCTGTTATTGCTCAGCGTGAAGTGCATTACGATACTTTTAGTTTTGCTGCCGCTCTTCGCTCTGCTCTTCGTGAGGATCCAGACGTCGTCTTAATCGGTGAGATGCGCGACCTTGAAACCATTCAAGCAGCCATTACTATTGCTGAAACCGGACACCTTGTCTTTGCTACGCTTCACACTAATTCTGCCGCTCAGTCTATCGATCGCATGATTGATGTTTTCCCTTCGCACCAACAACCCCAAGTCCGCACGCAACTATCTAATATGTTGATGGCAGTCTGTGCTCAGCGTCTAGTTCCGGCTATTGGTGGCGGTCGCATTGTAGCTGCCGAAATTATGATTGCTAATTCTGCTATTCGAGCCCTCATCCGCGACGGCAAAACTCATCAGCTTGACACCGCTATTCAGACTGGCGCCGATCAAGGCATGCAGACTATGGATCGTACGCTTGCCAAACTTGTTCAGACCGGTGTCATTTCTTATGATTCTGCGCGTGAATACGCTGTTGATATTAACGAGCTAAATAGGTTAGTAAAGGGTTAGGATGAAGCGGTTTAATTATAAAGCCAAGGATAAGAAAACCGGTAAAACCGTTAAAGGCAACATCCAGGCCGAAAATGAACAAACAGCCGGGCGCCTTCTGATTGAGCAAGGTTATATTCCGCAGACTGTAACAGAGGAGGGAAATGGCCTTCTTAATAACAAAGGCCATGTTACCGCCAAAGACCGTATTACCTTTACCCGTCAGATGGCAACTTTGATTGGCGCCGGTCTTCCGCTTGCAACTTCGCTCCGTACTGTAGCTGAACAAACCCAAAGCAAAACCATGAAAGGTATTGTCGAAGAGGTACTCGCAAAAGTTGAAGCAGGTAAAACCCTCCACGAATCATTTGCAGAACATCCTGACGTCTTTAATGGTGTCTATCTTGCACTGATTAAAGCAGGTGAAACTTCCGGTACACTCGACCTTGCTCTTAAACGCTTAGCCGATCAGGAAGAAAAAGATGCTGCTATGCTTAGCAAAATTCGGGGCGCATTAGTTTATCCGGCCATTATTTTGGTTGTTATTATCGCCGTGCTTGCTTTCATGATGATTTTAGTTGTTCCTCAGGTCAAAGGCCTTTATGAAGATATGGGCAAAGAATTACCAGGTCTTACTAAGTTTTTAGTTGCTATTTCAGATTTCTTCGCTCAATTCTGGTGGTTAGTAATGATTATCACTGGCGCTACTATCGCTGGCATCTATTACTACATTAAGAGAACGTCTTCTGGTCGTAAAATTGCCGATGCCTTCAAACTCAAAGTTCCACTTTTTGGCGGTCTTTTCAAAAAACTATATGTCTCGCGGTTTGCACGTACTACTGAAATGATGCTCGCTACTGGCGTGCCGATGCTTGATTCTGTCAAAATCGCTATTGAATCCACCAACAACAAAGTAGTAGAAGAAGAATACAGTAAATCGCTCGAAATCATTAAGGGCGGCAAAACCCTTTCAGAGGGCCTAAAAGAGCGCAACTATATGTTACCACTTGTTCCTCAGATGGCTAGTATTGGTGAGGAATCCGGTAAGATCGACGAAATGCTTGGCAAAGCCGCCACCGTTTACGAGAATGAGCTCGATGAACAGATTAATAATATTTCTACCATGATTGAGCCAATTCTTATGGTAATTATGGCTGGCCTCATTGGTGTCGTCATTGGCGGTACTCTCCTCCCGATTTACTCACTTGTATCTACTGTCGCCTAGGATGTTATAAGTAGGGAAGAATAAAAAACAATCAAAAAATCACCCCTCTACGGGGTGACTTTTTCCAGCAAGATTATTGGTTATCCTGGCAGAAAGTACCAGAACCCTCAAGCTTGTAAACGATCACATAGTCGTTCGTATTGCCTGAACCCTGAACAGATTCACCGTTACATCTTGCTTTATTATTTACATAGATTGTATGGTTTACAGAAGCAGGAACGCTGATGGATGTTCCAGTATTGAACGAAATCGTATAAGGTTCACCATCAGGGTCCTTAAAGGAATCTGCTCCACCAAGATACTTACTTATGAAATCGGCAGAAGAAGGCTTATTATTACCCATTGCCATTGGCACCTTATTATTATTATTTGTTTGGAATTGCGTAATGGCTGTAGCCAGACGTGCCATATCATCACGCCTCTGAGTATCACGTTGTGATCTTTGGAGTGCTGGCAAGGCCACGAATACCATCAAGAAGATTAGACCCGCGATGGCAAGCACGAGCACCACCTCGATGATGGTGAAACCCTTTTTAACTTTAGTATTTTCTTTTGTCATAGACTATTCCTTTCTACTTTACTTGCCGCAATTTCACCTATGCGGCACTCCTTATGCTTATAATAACTAATTATTTCAAAAAAAGCAAGAGTTTTTTACTAAAAAGCGCTAGTTATTTTCGCAATGTACGCCGCCACCTTCCATTCTGTATAGCACCGCCATTTGTCTAGAGTTTTTTGTCGCTACTACGCCGTCTGTTTCATTCCCGGCGCATTTTGCCTGGGTAAATACTCTGAAAGTCTTATTGTTTCCCTCAAAAGTTACGCTATTTAGCCAGGCCACCTTGTTTTGAGCTGTACTCCCGCACGGTTTATCAACTTGATTTCCACCACAAGCGGTAACTTCCACACTATACTTTCCGCCAGACGGATCGGAATTATTATTTAGTACTGTCGCCCAACTTCCACTCGGTAAAGCTCCCCGATTATTGGTTTGGTATTTTTTTACAGCCTCTATAAACGTCACCATGTCTTTTTCTCTTTGTGAATCTCTCGCCCTTCTCTGAAGTGCCGGCAAAGCTATAAATGTCATTAGAAAAATCAACCCAGCAATCCCGAATACTAGCATCACTTCTAATAAAGTAAATCCTTTTCGATTTCTTTTCATAATTCTTACGTTAATTATAGATGATTTTGCCATAAAAAACAATAATTAGTGTTAATATAAAAATATGCAAATTGCGTTTTTCATATTGATGTTTGTTCTTGGTGCCTGTTTTGGGTCATTTTTATGTTGCCAGGCTCGTCGTCTCAGGTTAAAAGAAACCAAGAAAAAGCCACTTGGACGTCGTTCTGTTTGTCTCCACTGCCACTATCAACTTAAATGGTACGATAATATACCACTTATTTCCTGGCTCATGCTTAAAGGTCGCTGCCGTAAATGCCACCATAAAATTGGACTTGCAGAATTTCTCTCCGAGCTCGGCCTTGGCATCGCCTTTCCGCTTATCGGTTACGGTTTTGTCACGTCCGTCGCGCTTCCTCCCCTAGATCAAACTCCGCTTTCCTTGCAAATTCCGTATCCTTTGGCCTGGGTATTATTAATTATAACTTTAGCATTTACACTCATTCTTGGTTTTCTTGCCATCTACGACGGACTTTATGGTGAACTGCCCACTCTGGCCCTCACCTTATCCTTGATTAGCGCAATTACCGTTCTTGTATTTAAAGAATGTGCCATTCTTACCGTCACGCCATTTTCTTTTGCATTAATTTATCAGCCGCTTCTGTCTATTCTTGTTCTGGGCGGAGTTTATTTAGTCCTATATCTAGTTTCTAAAGGCCATTGGGTAGGCGACGGTGATTGGTTGCTCGGCACTGCGATCGCCATCGTGCTAGGCGATCCTTGGTTAGCCCTTATTGCACTTTTCCTTTCAAATACCATTGCTTGTCTTATCATGTATCCAGCCACTCGTCTAAAAAAGAACCACCAAATTCATTTCGGACCTTTTCTTGTGATTGCATTCGTAATTGTTTATGGTTTTGCTAAATTCTTCTTAAGTGTGCTATAATATGTTTATGGCAAAAAAGGGTGATACTTTAGTTGAGGTAACTCTAGCAGTTGGTATTTTTTCGATGATTGCTATTGCTGTAGTTTCACTCATGAACAGTGGCACTTCCAATGCTCAACTTGCCCTCGAAACCACCTTAGCTCGTGAAGAAATCGACGCTCAAGCCGACGCTCTTCGCTTTGTACATAATGCCTATGCCTCAAACAAGGAAGGCGAAACTCAACCTCTTACGGTTCTTTGGAAAGAAATCATTGCCAATGCAATTGACCTTTCAAAATTAGATGACGACGCCGAGAAGAAACAAATTACTGAATATGCCCCAGCTAACTGTGGCAGCGCTATTCCGAGTAGCGCCATATCCAAAGGCAAAGGCAAAGCCTTTGTCTTAAACACAAGGGACCTCAATGCAGGTAAATCTGCCTACAGTGAAGTCAAAAATATTAACCAAGTTTCGACTTATCCGCGTTTAGTCTATAATGGTGATAGCAGCGCTTTAGCAGGCGACGCTAGCTCTACCAACCTTTCTTGGTCTGAGGGCATTTACGTCATTGCTGTTAAAGATCCTAATTCCACTAAGGTAGTCGATGTAGACGGCACTCAATCCGACAGCAAATCTGCCTATTACGATTTCTATATTCGCACATGTTGGTATGGTTCTGGCGACACTGCTCCATCCACTATTTCTACCGAAATCCGCTTGCACGATACTGACAGCTCTCAATCTGCTTTAGGTAAACTGGAAGTCGTGCTTCATATACCAGGAGAAGGGATAAAAACTAAAATTGGTAGTATTATCACCCTCCCCACTCTCACTAAAGACCATTATACTTTTGTAGGTTGGTGCACTAAAGAACCAAATAACGACGTTTGTGAAGGCGACATTAAAACTGGCACTTTGCAAAATTTAAACAAAAACACAACAGTAGCTTACGAACTATATCCAATTTGGGAACTGTATAAAAACACGATCAGCTACAACACTAATGGCGCCTCGCAAGCTTTAAGCAATAAAGAATGCTACCGCGAAGATGGTAGTTGCCCAATTGATTATAGCGTTACACGCCCTGGATATGATTTTCTGGGCTGGTGCAGTGGTACGGTTAATGATATCAGCTGCAATGGCGGCCATTTTTATCAAAATGGCGAAGCAATGGACCTAAAAGAATACCCACCGAATCAGACAATTTTACTTACTGCAGTTTGGGCAAGAACTCTCACCGTTTCAAATGGAAACTGGTCGCCAAGTCAATGTGGCGAACCTCATACAACTCATGGTTTTACAATTGGCGGAGAGCATGATTTGTATGCTTCCATTCAAGGGACATGTCCAGAAATACAAGGAGGAGATGGTCGTGCAAGTTATTCAGTAAAAATCGGTAATCTTTCGAGAGGCGATGTTATCACCTTTGATTGGAATTCCAGGAATAGGGTAACTGAAACGCGACTAATTACATGCCATAGTACAATTCTTGGCAAAACAATATCATATCCATGTTTTGAAAACTATTATGTTACCTCAGACGATATAACAACTTTTTCGGGCCAAACCATTAAGCCGGCTTCGACTGACGGACCAAATAGTGGTTCTTCCACCGCTAGTTATACCGCTACACAGGATAACGATGGCATAATGCTCAATATGAGATACGGAGCAGATAGCAAATACGATGGCAACCACTCATGTTATATTTGGCTCAATAATATCAAAGTCAACGGAAAATCGGTTAGATTGAAGTAGTAATCTTTTACTTAGTTTCGCTATGGAACTTTTCGTGTACTTCTCTTAGATGTGCATCTGTCACGTGAGTATAAATTTGTGTGGTCGAGATGTCCGCGTGGCCTAACATCGATTGTACTGCTCTCAGATCTGCTCCGTTCATCAACAAATCTGTAGCGAACGAATGTCGTAACGTATGCGGCGACACATGCTTGGTGATGCCTGCCAGTCTTGCATATTTCTCAATAATCCGTTCTACTGAGCGTGCCGTAATTCGCCGATAATCACCCGAAGTATCCACTGTTTGCAAATTCTTTGAATTATTCAAGAACAGTGCTGGCAGGGAATCAGTCCGCGCATCCAGATAATCTCGCACTCGGTCTGCACAGGCCTCACTGATAAAAATCGGCCGGTCCTTTGAGCCCTTGCCACGAACCATAAATTCTCGCCTTTCTAGATTAATCGAATCTCGGTTTAATCCCACCAGTTCTGACACCCGTAAACCTCCAGAATATAGTAGCTCGATAATTGCTCTATCTCTTAAGCCCGATTCGGTTGATGTATCCACCTGCTCTAGCATCTCCTCTACTTCGTCAAAGTGAAGAAACGTTACCTGTTTTCGAATCACTTTCGGTAGTTCCACTATGGAAGGATCCAGCGATTTAATATCTCGCCTTGCCAGATACTTCAAAAACCCTCTTAGAGCAATCAGATGGTATGCCTGCGTAATTACTTTTAGATCATCCTCGCCATTTTCTGATCCATAACGGTTGAGCTTCAGTCGGTATTTTCGTAGCAGTTCTTTAGTAATATCTGTAGGCTTAATCTCATCTCTATTTAAAATTTCCTGCGCGATTTCAACAAACCTTTCCAAATACAGTCGATAATTATCCACGGTCTTTTTACTTCGCCCCGCCTCAATTTCCAGATGCTCCAAAAATTCATTAATCAGATCATAGATATCCATATCTTCATTATATCAGAAAAGACATCGTTTCATAATTCATTCATATTGAAGGATATAAAGAAAAAATCTATGATTTTTTCGCCGAAAGGGCGAAGCAATGTGATAAAATCTTTAATTTATCACATTGCGGAGCTCCTGAAATATGAATGGATTATAAAACGTGGCTAATTAAGATGTGATATAATTAAAAAAAAGGAGTTTTATGACAAAATCAGAAGATTTTATTCAAAGAAGTTTAGTAGTTTTAAAGCCGGACACCGTCCAACGGGGAATTATCGGCGAAGTTATTCAGCGATTTGAACGCGTCGGCCTCAAAATCGTCGGTATGAAAATGGTCATGCCAGATGAAAAACTTTATCGTATGCATTACGAAGGCATCGGTCAGATGATCTCACGCCGTGGCGAACAAGCTTTCCGCTATAATGTTGAATATATGATGACTGGCCCTGTGATTGCTATGGTCCTAGAAGGCGTCGAAGCAGTCCCATTAGTTCGCAAAATCGTTGGCCCGACCGAACCGAAATCTGCCGAAATGGGCACCATCCGTGGCGATTTTTCTCATATGAGCTTCGGCTATTCCGACGCCAAAGGTACCGGTGTACCTAACCTCGTTCACGCCTCTGGTAACACCGACGAAGCCCAAAAAGAAATCGACCTTTGGTTCAACGCCAACGAGCTCTACGACTATTCCGATTTGAATGAAAAATATACTCGTTAAAGTATACTCGCTATTTTTTGAAATGGAAAAGGACCGGACATCCGTCCGGCCTTTTCGGGGGTATTGGGATTAGAGATTAAGAGGGGGAATCCCTCAGTCTATAGCAAACGCTGAGTCGAACTCAGCGAAGCTTTTTATATAGTTTGCCACGCTCGCGCGCGACAGTTTTTTCTTTCCGCCTTTCCAACTGATAGTCATGCCAAATTCTTTGGCAACTTTTACCATCTTGCTAGTGACGTACTTTTCAGTAACTGACTTGTTGGCCTTTTTGAGGTCATTCATCGTCACTTCGACCTTGCCTGGGTAGAGGTTGTCCAGTACCATCAGATACTGACGGCGCGTCATTTTTTTGTTCGGGTAGAATTTCTTTCCATCAAATACACCTTTGAATCCGCCCGCCTTTTTTATTAGTTTAATCGATCTGATGCTCTTAGCATCGATCGTTTTCTTGTTTACATCTTTGTACCCAGCATCTGCGAAGCACACTACAGTGCTTGACATCCCTAATACCATAATTAAAAGAGCTATAACTATTCTATGCATGTTCTTCATTTCTCCACCTCCGAAATGTTATAGATTCTGCAAAAGATAATTTCACTACTAATTATAGCACACTACTTCAATTTTGTCAACTTCTAAAGCACTCGTTTCAAGAATTCACGCACTCTATCTGTTTTTGGGTGAGCAAAAAACTCTTTTGGTGTCCCTTCTTCGATAATTTTCCCCTTATCAATGAATACGATTCTCGTAGCAATCTCCCTGGCAAACCCCATTTCATGGGTTACTATCATAATAGTCATCCCCTTATCAGCCAGTTCACGAATTAGATCTAGAACGTCTCCAATTGCCTCTGGATCTAACGCCGAAGTAGGCTCATCAAAGAGCAAAACCTCAGGGTTTAACATCATCGCTCGAATAATTGCAATTCGCTGTTTTTGTCCACCTGACAGAGAAGCAGGATAGGCATCGATCTTATCAAGTAGCCCAATGTGCTTCAGAAGTGCTTTCGCACGTTTTTCTGCCGCCTCTGTAGAAAGTAGTTTCAGCTTTACTGGAGCTAAAATTAAATTATCTCTAACTGTCAGGTTATTAATCAAATTAAAATGTTGGAAAACCATCCCCAGGTTGCGCCGCACTTTACGGATATTCTTTTCTGTGACTAGCTCACCATCCAAATAGATTTCGCCTGCAGTCGGCTCTTCTAGCCAATTGATACATCGAAGAAACGTAGATTTCCCTGAACCCGATGGCCCTAGTATCACTACTCTTTCACCCTCTTTTAACTCAAAATCAATTCCTCGGAGTACCTTGTTTTTGCCAAATTCCTTCTTCAGATTCTTGACTCTTAAATCAGTATTCTTGTTTTCCATTATTTCTCCGCCCTTAGATCACTTTTACGCAAACTTTTCTCAATCATTTTTACTGCAAAGGTAATCAGATAAATCGTCGCCAGATAGAACAGCGCTGCCACTACCATTGGTACCACATAACTTGCCATATTTTGACCCGAGCCGATGTCCTTGGCTGCCATATTGAGATCGTACATCCCTACCATACTCACAATTGCGGTCTCCTTGATTACGGTAATAATCTCATTCCCAAGTGCCGGAATAATATTTTTGATCGCCTGCGGTGCCACAATCTTAAAAAAGATTGTGCTTCTAGACAATCCCAGTGCCAACCCTGCCTCTGTCTGGCCCTTGTCCACCGAAAGAATTCCTCCTCGAATCACCTCTGATACGTAGGCGGCTGAATTTAATCCAAAGGCTAGAATTGCCGTAATGATACTCGGGAATCCCTTGATCGCAAAAATCACGAAAAACATAATAAAAAGCTGTAAAGCCATTGGGGTCCCTCTAATAATAGTAGTATAAATTGAACAAATAAATTTCGGTATCACTAACCATTTCGATGGCTTCGCTGCTCCAATCAAAGCAATAATGGTTCCCAGTAGTATTCCAATCAAAATTGCAAAATATGAAATCTGAATCGTCAGCCAGAACCCATGCAGTAGTGCCTCAATGTACTCTGGTGTCCCGAATAACTCTCCAATTTTTTCAAAAAAATTACTCATCTGATAACCCCATATACTTTAATACTAATCTGTCGATCTCTGTTTTGCCATCAGAATTTTCGGTCAGCATTTCGCCCAGTACTTCGTTAAACGCTTCGAGCAGCTCCGTTTTGTCCTTATTTACCGCAATTGCATACGCTTCCTCTACCGGATAATCTTCTTCGCGCGTCGGGCCACTATAGTATAGTGGTAACGCCTCTAACCCTGGGTTTTTCTTTACGATATATTTCGCCGCCAGCTCATCCGCAATAGCAAAGTCCACGATATGCGACTGAATTGCATCTGCCGCTAGCTGGTGCGAATCGATGCCTTTAATTGTGGTATTCGTATCTCTTAACACTCCGTTTTCAATTTCATCGTCCACAAACAGATACCCCGTACTCCCCATTTGTGAACCTATTACGTGTCCAGCCAGAGCCTCCCAGACCACGTGGTCATCTCTAAGCGCTGGTGGCATCTCGCGACTAAAAACTACGTATTGTACTGAATTATAGTAGGGAACTGTGAAATTGACCTTTTCTTCGCGCGCCGGAGTAATAGTAATTCCAGCCGCTCCTGCATCCGCAATCTTGCCTGCAGCCACGTTATCAATAATTACGTCAAATTCCACGTTCTGAATTTGAATTTTTTTGTTCAACTTTTCTGCCACTCTGTTCACAATCTCTACATCCACCCCCACGATCTCACGATTATCATAGTATTCAAACGGCGCAAAAAATGCATTAGTCTCTACCACATAATCTGCCTCTTCGTCGCCCCGAATGGTAAAGTATACGCTCACTCCCATTCCTACCGTCACCAGCAGGAACAGTCCCAACCAGATCGCACTTTTAACCTTATGCATAATAATATTATACACCAAAAACCACAATAAAATCCCAATTCTATCAAAACAAAAATTGAAATGGAATTGACTTCCATTTCAATTTCCATACTTGCTTCTTTTGTTGGACTTTTCTTCTTGAATAAAAGTCCAGACTTCTGGTGACCCCGGTGCGAGTCGCACTGAAAGTTCGACTCGCTTTCTATTGTTTTTCCCAAAAAATGGTGACCCCGGTGCGAGTCGATTCGAAGAACGACTCGCCTAAGTGTTTTTTCTAAAAAAATGGTGACCCCGGTGCGAGTCGAACGCACAACCTTCTCCTTAGGACGGAGCCGCTCTATCCATTGAGCTACGGAGCCATTGTGCTATAATTATATCATGAGTCTACTGAAGAAGAAAGACGAGAAGAAAACTGAACAGGAAAAGGTCGAAGAGCGTCGCGAAGAGGTTCTCTCCAGGGGTCGCAAGTTCAAATACCCCTTACAATGGACCAAGCATCGCGTCGTGATCAACACTATCCTAATTGCTCTCGTAGTTATCACTGTAATGATAGCAGGTATTTGGCTCGCCCTTTATCGTTTAGGCTGGACTGATGATTTTCTTTTTCGCGTGACCAAAGTTGTCCCAGTTTCCGTCGCTAGTGTCGATGGCGAAGATGTTCGTTTTTCGGACTATCTGATGTTTTATAGAAGTAGTATGACCTCGATCGAACGTCAATCCGGTAGCCAATTCGATGAAGGCTCCGTCGACGAGCTCCATAACGAGTACAAGCGCTCTGCCCTCACCGAAGCTGAAAAATATGCTTACGCCAGCAAACTCGCAAACGAACTTGACATTGCCGTCATCGACGAAGAGGTCGACGCCGAATTTGATCGTCATCTCAAAATCGGCGGCATCGAACGTAGCGAAGAGGGATTCATGAAAATTATTGAAGATAATTTTGGCTTGAACAAAGATGAATATAAGCGAATGCTTTACCTTACACTTCTAAAATCCAAAGTCGAAACAAAAATTGATGAAAAAGCCAACAAGCTCGCCAAAAAAGTCGAAGACATTCTAAGAGATAGCGACAACGATTACGAAAAAGTCGCCGAAGAGCTCGGTGATCAAATTGTGTACGAGGAAACAGGAGGCCTAGTTGATAGCAAAAACATCGATGGCGGTCGCGCCGCCGAGGCCATGAAGCTCGAGCCCGGCGAGAGTAGCGGCAAGTTTATTTCCATGAACGGTGATGGCTACTATTTCGTCAAACTCATCAAAAAAACCAACACAGAAGTCAACTTCGTTTCAATCAAAGTTCCATTCACCGAATTCGACCAACGTTTCAAGTCTCTCCGTGACGACGGCAAAATCTCCGAAGCCATCGAAATCTCGAATTCCGAAGAATACACCGAATAGAACTAAAGTTAGTATAAGCCAGTAAGTGACATACAAGCGAGGCAGTTAGCTAGCGACAGTTTTGAATTATCAAGCTACCATTTATCGTTTACTTTTGCATTTTTTTGTCTAGTCATTTATTACAGCAATCGTAAGTTGTCGAAGGATCCAATCGCACGGCTTCATTTAATTTTTCAAATAATTTATTTTTTGCAGTTTATGCAAAAATCCTTGACTTGGATAGGGATTATCGTATAATGGTTATAGTTAAAAAGGTCATTTTAAATGAGGAAAAATTATAAAAAAATAAGTATATCATTCGTCACATTGATGAGCCTCGTGGGCTTAACTACAATTTCTGGTCTAGCATTAACTGCGGCTAGAGTTTCCGCAGACGACATAGTAGATAATGTAGCAATTACCGTCCCCATTTCCTGTACTATGTCTGGTAATGGAATGAATAGTCATACAGCTGAAATAGCTAATGGTACTTATACTCCTAATATCGGTACCACTACTATGAAAGTACTATGTAATGATAACTCAGGCTTTTCTATTTATGCTACAGGCTTTACTAATGAAACTATAGCAGAAACAAATAGTAATAAACTAGTAGGAACAAATGCATCAGGAAACGCTACTATAGATACTGGTTTAGCTCAATCAGGTAATACTTCTAACTGGGCTATGAAACTAGCTACTAATTCTCAAGCTACTTATCCAATTACTATTACGAGTGACACTGAAGGACCATTTTCTAGCTACCATACAGTTCCAAATGAATATACTAAAGTAGCCACTAGACTTGCTGGTACTGATATAGGAGCAGTAGCAGAAGGATCTACCATAACTTCTACTTATGCTGCTTATATCAATTCTACTCAACCTGCTGATACTTATACTGGTAAAGTTAAATATACTTTAGTGCATCCGAATGATGCACCAGCTCCTACTCCACCATCACCATTTGAAACCTGTGATACTCCAGTCCCTAATCTAACCTACATGCAAGACTTAAATAGTTCAAACAAAGCTACAGTCTTAGCTTCTATGACAGAAGACCAACAATACTTCCTAAAAGATAGACGCGATGAAAAGAGCTATTGCGTTGCTAAACTCAAAGACGGTAATATATGGATGACACAAAACCTAGATCATGATATTAAAACAGACGGCTCAGTCACTTATAACAATACTACTACCGACTTAGGTTGGAATTCAGGAACAAGTTCTTATGACACCGCATCATGGACGCCAAGCACTGCTACCTATCCTACTGGTACAACAACTTGGAACAATTCAAAAACCGCTCCAGAATCCTATGATCCAGGATCACTATATGCGAGCTCTAGTTACGTTAATAGTGTATCGTTAGCAGATGCATATATACAAAGTTGTGTGAGTGGAACCTGTGACCAGTCTATCTATGAACAACTATCTAGTGATTGGATCCCATTTGTAGATTCCTGTAATGGAACCTTTGAACAATGTGATATGTCTTTAATGCCATCAGCTACAACATCTATTGAAAGCCAACATAATCATCTAGGCAACTACTACAACTGGACTGCAGCTGTTGCTATGAATGATAGCTCTAGCTATACTACTGATAATCAAGACGTCAATCAATCCATCTGCCCAGCCAACTGGACCCTTCCAAAAAGCGGCAATAATGCATCTAATGGCTCCTTCCAGTACCTAGTCACCCAATATGGTTGGGATAGCAGTTCTCATATGATGGAAAATCCAAATATCTGGAATACACCTATTAAAAGTGCGCTTGCCGGCGTCTGGTATGGGTCGTTGGGCTACGTTGGCGACGACGGCGACTGGTGGTCACCGGTGGTGAAGGATTCCGGCCTCGTGTACGAACTCTACGCGGGCGGCAATGGCACCGTCGACCCTGACTACTTCCTCGGTCGCGGCTACGGGTTATCTGTCCGTTGCATGAGTCGGTAGTAGCAGTACTTATGGTTTCTTGTGGTTTCGTTTCTAGCCTTTCCGAAACTTCCGATAAGGTACGATAGCACAATTTTGATAATATTAGAAATTACAGGTGATAAGTCAGGATTCCCAAGGCAGCATCATAAAAGATGGAAGCGTCATTGTAACGCAAATCTCATTGCTTGTTTTGCCCTTGTCTCATCGCTGGCAACTTGCAAACATTTTTCGCACTCTAAAAGTATACTCTGATATTTTCCGATAAATGAGACGAGGCGAAAAAGTTATTCTGAGACTTAGTTAAGCATAATAAACTAAAAACTTCCCTATAAATAGGGAAGTTTCTGGCCTGAAGTGACTCTCCAGTTGTAACAGTTTAATGGTGCACGACTCTGTATGAAGTTCGTACTCAATTATTATACCATAGTTAATCCCATTATATTTTTTAATGGATAGAGTTTTAAATTAAATGATAGTGTAACTCCAGGGGCGCCAACCTCCTCAATCTTCTATTCCTAATATTAGCTGTCTCTTGGCAAACAACGTAATCCATTCCACATGCTCTTGCAGAAATCACAAAAATATGTTATCGTTTAAATAGATGAACCTGGTTTTAGGTTCGCACTTTTACAGAAAGGAGGTGATAGTAATGAAAAAGAAACGTCGTTTTCGTGTCAGAATCGGAAAAGGTAGCTGCTGTCGTTGCGAATAATTAACCGTAACATATGCTACCAGGCGGGACGGCACTACGTGTCCCGCCTATCTTCAACAACAAGGAGGAGCCAAAAATGCACTGTTGCGACAAAGAAATTAAATGCTTGGAAGTCGAGACGGAATCGGCAATATACGATATCGAGCTGGGTCCTATCCAAATTGAAATTACTGGGCGCTGCAATATGAATTGCGCGCACTGTAGGGCAAGTGAAATGCCTAAAGAAGATATGCCACTCGATGAAATATTGAAGATTGTGAAATTCGCAAGGACATATAGTCCCAATTACAAAGAAATCACGATTTCCGGCGGAGAGCCACTGCTTCACAAGGAATTCCGTAAAGTTATTTGCGGGCTTCGAGAAAACGGCGCCGACTATCTGACCATAACAACCAACGGGTCATTGATAACCGAAGATTTACTCGATTTCTTTGAATCCTTGAAGTTCGAAAGGTTGATGCTGTCGGTTAGTGTCGATTCTACAGAACCGAAAAAGCACGATGCCTTTCGCGGGCATGACAATGCTTTTGATAAAGCTGTGGCTGCACTGAAGATGATATCGTCTAGGAAAAGTGAAAAACTTGTTCCTTCTATGAAGACTGTTGTGATGCCGGATACTATTGATGAGATGGCGGCTCAGGTTTCTCTAGCGGACAACCTAGGATGCAAAAGAGTTAGCTTTACATCCGTAATCTATTCCGGTAAAGCCAAGACCGAAAGCAACATGTGGATGACAAGTATCCAGAAAAAACAGTTCCTGGAAAATATCTATCGCCTCAAAAAAGAGTATCCTCACATCAATGTCACCACAAACGACCCATTGAAGTGCATAATAAGAGGGATGAGTGATGAACCTACTTCGGATTCTGAAATCGTGATGGACGGCTGCCCTGCCGCTACCGTCTCATTCAATGTAAATTCTGACGGAGTAATGACGCCCTGCTCTCTTCTTAACGTACCGATGATGAATACTTTCGAACTTACAGCCGAAGAGATTGCCGAGAAATACCGAAGCAATGAAATAACAAAGATGTTTCTCGACATGGACCTTCGCGGCAAATGTTCAAATTGTTCGAAGAAGTATTTATGTTGCGGATGCCGTGCCAGAGCACTTGCGTACAGCGGTGATATTATGGGTGAAGACCCTGAGTGCTGGGTATGACCAACTGACCTCGGATTTAATTTCCGGGGTCTTTTAATTATTGTTGTATAATAGCGATATGAACCCAGAATTAAAACATTTTGTAACTAAGTATCTTTCCGAGGGCGGCAAAGCTTTAGATTTGGGATGCGGCGATGGAGCTGACGTCGAAGGATTGAAAAAGATGGGGTGGGAATGTGATGGTGTTGATATTATAACCGGAACAGACCTAAATGAAGTTTATTCATCCCCGAATGCGCCATACGACCTCGTCTATTCCAATTACGTAATTCAAAAGCTCAAGACGCCAGAATCTTTAATCAAAACAATCGAAATTAATACAAAAAAAAGCGGAAAATTCTTTCTTCATACCTTTGATGAGTCTGATGAAACGGCAAAAAAGAAATATACAAAAGAATCAATCAAAAAGTTATTTAAAAACACTGATTTGTGGCCTGAGTCCTGTGAGGTTATTCGAGTCTGGGATGACGAAATAGGGCATCAGCATTATCATCAGATTCTGCAAATAACTGGGACGAAAAGGAATAGTGGGAACGACCCTTACACAACTGACATCAGCCACAGAAAAGTTCAATAATGGTACATTAGAAGACAAAAAGCAGGTTTTGTCTGCGCTTGGTTCGGACCCCATTTTAACAGATGGAAGATTAAGCTTGGAAGGATACATCTGGTTACAACCGATAAAGAAAGACAAGCAGATTCTAATAGATAAGCTCGAAAAGGTTCGGACCGCTTCACAACAGATGAAAAACGTCTCCGAAGAGACTGTTTATCAACACTGGTGCGGGTATGGAGAGTCGGACTCCAATCTCATCCTTGGGAAGGATACATAATAGCCGTTATACGATACCCGCAACCCCCCTATTATAGCATACGATATCAGATTATGGTATAATTAATTTATGCAAGATTTGAAAGAACAACTTAAAAAAGTTATTCAAGACCTTTATGGCCTCGTTTTTGATCCCGACATTACTCCCGCTCCTGAAAACATCGACGCCGATTACTCTACCAATGCACCTTTGAAGCTCGCCAAAGAACTCCATAAATCCCCAATGGAAATCGCAAAAGAGCTAGAGACATTTATATCACAACGAAGGGGGGTCCGGAGCCTGGCAAGGCGAGGAGTAGCGCCGGCCGCCCGTGGCTTTCGTACGGCCGGACGCGCCCCCGAGTGTGATATAAATGTCTCCAACCCAGGCTTTTTGAATTTCACTTTCTCAGACAATTATCTGGAGAACCAAATAAACAAGCTTTCAAATGATTTTGATAAGATTATCTCATCTGATAATTATAAGGGCAAAACTGTCATCTGCGAATTCAGCGACCCCAACCCTTTCAAAGTTCTCCACGTCGGTCATCTTTATACCAGCATCGTCGGTGATTCCATCAGTCGTCTCTTTGAATATGCTGGCGCAAATGTAATTCGGGCGAATTTTGGTGGTGATGTCGGTCTCCACGTGGCCAAAACCATGTATGTTCTGCAGCAAAAAGACACTCGTAGTCTAAAGATCGAAGACATTGCTAAATGTTACGTCGAAGGCACCGCCGCCTACGAGGACGACCCAGCGGCCAAAGATGCTATCACTAAATTAAACAAAGAAATTTACAAGATCAATACGGACAAACTCCACGATACGCCTCTTGCCGATTTATATTGGCAAGGCAGGGAACTATCTTACGATTATTTTCGCGCCTTTTATGATTCCATCGGTGTCAAGTTCGACAAATTCTACCCCGAGTCAACCGTAGCAGCTCTTGGTTTGCAAACCGTCAGAGAACAGCTCGAAAAAGGCGTCTATGAGTATTCCAATGGCGCCGTTATCTTCAATGGCGACAAATACGGCCTTCACGCTCGCGTTTTTATCAACAGCGAAGGTGTGCCCACTTATGAAGCAAAGGATGTCGGGTTAATTTTTACCAAATGGCAGGACTATCATTTCGATAAATCCGTGGTTATTACTGGCTCCGAGCAGCTAGAGTATATGAAAGTAGTCTTAAAATCGGTAGAACAATACGCGCCTGAATTAGTTGAACGCACTAGCCATTTAACTCACGGTCTCGTGAAGCTCCCTGGTAACGTCAAGATGTCTTCTCGAAAAGGCAATTTCTTAAAGGCCGTTGACGTTCTAGACATGGTCAAAACTGAATTAAAGGACGAGTATCATTCCAACGATGAAACCGTTTCTCTCGCCGCCACTAAATACGCTTTTCTCAAATACAAAATGGGTGGCAATATCGTCTTCGACCCGAAAGAATCCGTCAAAATGACCGGCAATTCCGGCCCGTATCTTCTGTACTCTGCCGTCCGTGCCAAGAAAATTCTATCAAAGGCTAAAGGGCTCGAAGACAAGATTCACGCGAGCATTCGCGACGACGGGAGCGAACGAGGAGGCGAGCGAGAACTTGTCTTCGAGCCATCTGAAAGATCATTGATGAAAAAGATTTTGGAGTATAAAGACAT
Source organism: Candidatus Saccharimonadota bacterium (assembly GCA_017514905.1). Taxonomy (GTDB): domain Bacteria; phylum Patescibacteriota; class Saccharimonadia; order Saccharimonadales; family Saccharimonadaceae; genus Nanosyncoccus. The sequence continues at coordinate 718 of JAFWIK010000005.1, read as the reverse complement.
CTTACAGGATGCCGTCATCGAAATGGCCCCTCACAAACTCGCGAACTATTTGTACGAGCTTGCGCAGGATTTCAGCCGCTTCTATGAAAACTGTCCTGTTGCCGGCAGTAACCAAGAAGAAGAACGCCTCAAACTCGTCCAAGTATACCTGAGTACCATGACACATGGTCTAAATATATTGGGGATAGAAATCCCGGAGGAAATGTAATATGAACGATAATAGTTCTACGAATAAGAAACGAGTAAACATTCACGACGACGGGAGCGAACTAGCGAGCGAGCCCCGTAACGACGGGCGCGAGCGAAGCGGCGAACGAGTTCTTACTCGAAAGGCTAAACTATTATGGGTAGATCTTGAGATGACAGGTCTCGATCCAGTTAAAGATAAAATCCTAGAAGTTGCTGCCATTGCAACCGACATGGATTTAAATCAAATCGCTACGTATGAGGCTGTCATCAAGGTAGACGAAAATCTCATGAAAGAGCGCATGGTTGGTGATTTTTGGGAGAAAAATAAAAAATCCTATAACGCTTTAATGGCCCAGAACAAAGACGGTAAGCCAGTTGAAACAGTCGAAAATGAACTTCTAGATTTTGTTAAAGAAAACTTTGGTACAGAAATTTACCTTGCCGGAAATTCCATTCATCAAGATCGTAAGTTTATCGAAAGGGAAATGCCAACCCTAAACAGTAAGTTGCATTACCGCATGCTTGATGT
>JAFWIK010000004.1 GCA_017514905.1 Candidatus Saccharimonadota bacterium | reverse complement strand
ATTAAGCACTATTTGAGGCCGGCAATCAAGAAAGCCTACGCCATACTAGAAGCCGACCGAAGATCTACATTTACCAACCACAAACTAAAAAAACTTTTCCAACTTTGCGAAAAGTGGAGACCCATGTGTTAACTGATACCCCGGGATTTTCCTGGGGTATTTTCTTGCAAAGAGTCCCTTCATCGACGGCACGGTGGCAGGAAACCCTGCGGATTTGACAAAAGCACCCTACAAAGATAGCGATGTATCACACGATCATACCTATATGGGTAATGGTTGCAAGAATGGTTGGGGAACTAGCGGAGAAGGTGGATCACAGACTCCTTGTGCCAATAGCGACGCCGGCGGACGATATGTCACAACTGCGGATGGCGAAACCCAAAAGAACGGCACATATTTTAACTTCCAAGCAGCAACAGTTGGAGCCGGCGGTGCTATGGCTACCGACAAAACTGATTCTTCTTATACTTTCTGTCCTCTTGGTTGGCAAATGCCTTACAGTGGCACGGGTGGGGATTATTATGATAAGTCTAGATCGTGGAATCATTTGTTCAAGTCATATGGTCTTCATATCGGAGACGGAACAGCCACAGATGCAACCAAGATTAAGTCTTACCCATTTTCCTACGTCTACTCTGGCACCTACCGCTGGAATACAGGTCGCTTGTACTACCAGAGTAACGTTGGCTACTACTGGTCCTCTACCGTAGCTAGTAGTACCAATGCTTACAACCTGAATACGTGGTCTTCGGTTGTTAGACCTGCCGAATCGAATAATAAGGCGAGCGGGTTCGCTGTTCGTTGCGTTCACCATTTCTGCCACTCCGTGTCAGAATCTTCGTCATTCAGAAATTGAAAGCAAGCTTTCATTTCTTCATCTCCTTGGTTTATCGACGGCACGGTGGAAGGAACTGATATTAACCGTTATGCTGACACCAGTAATCTGAATGATCATTCTTATTACGGAAACGGCTGTCCAAACGTATGGGATTCATCTGCTGGCGCCCCATATTATGGTGGCTCACTCGTCTCCTGCTCTACAAGGATTATAGAAACATATCAACGAGAAGTACAAAAAATTGGAACTTATTTAAACTTCCAAGCAGCAACTTCGGGAACCGGCGGTGCAGCTTATGCGCCAAACATTCCTGTTCCTGATTCTTTTTGTCCTCTTGGTTGGCAATTACCTTACGATGGCACGGGTGGGGATTATTATGATAAGTCTAAATCTGTAAATTATTTATTCAATCTCTACTCCTTTGATAGGCTTAGCTATAACAATATCATGTCTTATCCATTTGACTATGTCTTGAGTGGGCACCTTTGGATTCAACCAGGCGCATTATATCGTCAAGGAAATGTTGGAACATATATGGCAGACGGCATAAGCAACGGAGCAGCTATTAGAACAATGTTCCTTAGCGCTGTTGGAGTAACATACCAATCTGAGTTAGGGAAAGCATTCATGTCTCCTGTTCGTTGCATTGACACTTTTGAGAACCTTTCATCGACGGCACGGTGACAGGAACAGATATCTCAAATCATTTTGACAGTGAGCCAAGAAACGATCACACCTATTTTGGCAAAGGCTGTGATAATAACTGGAGTGGAAATGAACCGCCATATGGTGGCTCTAGCGTATCATGTTCATACGATACGGTACAGACTTACGATAATGAGACTCAATCCATTGGAACATATATCAACTTTCAGGCAGCTTCCGCTGGTTCAGGTGGTGTAGTATCTGACGAAAATGCAAATGCACCTGATTCTTTCTGTCCTCTTGGTTGGCAAATGCCTTACGGTGGCACGGGTGGGGATTATTATGATAAGTCTAGGTCTGTTGAATACTTGTTTTATCGATATGGAACAGAATCGTCACTTGAAGCTCAAAAGATGAAATCCTATCCAATTAGCATGGTAAATAGCGGACATTTCTATAATGGTCGATGGCTATTCCGAGTTAAGTCTGCGGGAGTGTTTTGGGTATCTTCAGTAAAAAGCTATGTAAACTCATATAGACTTTGGGTAGCTACAACATCCATGGTTTTCTCGGACAATAGTAGCAAAATTACCCTAAACTCTGTTCGTTGCTCTTTGATTTTAGCAAAGCTAAAATCAAATCATAATCAGAAACTGGACGAGAGAGATAAGGTTTTTGGCATCCGGGAAACGAGCCTATATGACCATTTCTGCGGGTAATATGATGCGACGGGCATCAGCTTAGGCGGTTACACCCGCGACGGCGGGCTGTAATCGCCGGCCCGCAGTGGGCATATAGGCGAATTTACAAAGGATGCCAGAAAAAATAGGCTCGGCCAGCTTCCATTATTATTTGAATATCAGCACTTTTTGTGCTAGAATAAATTAAGTATTGGGTCGTCGCCAAGTGGTACGGCAACGGGTTTTGGTCCCGTCATTCGCAGGTTCGAGTCCTGCCGACCCAGCCAGTTTTGGGTCCTGCCGACCCAGCCATTATTTTATTTTTCAAACGGCTTGATAACCACTAATAATCCAGGAAAGGAAACTATGGATAAAATCATTGAGGCTAAAAACCTCACTAAAACTTACGGCAAAAAAGCTAATGCTTTTACCGCTCTAAAGGATATTAATTTAAGTATTTACAAAGGAGAATCAGTTGCAATTGTTGGTAAATCTGGTTCCGGTAAATCCACATTGATGCATCTTTTGGCTCTGCTTGATAAGCCAACCAAAGGCACTATTTATATTGATGGCAAAGATGCTACCAAGCTCAAAGGCCGCGAATTAAATCAACTCAGGAACGAACGCTTCGGATTTGTCTTCCAGCAATTCTTTATGAACGCAAACGACACAGTTCTAGAAAATGTTTTGCTTCCACTAAAGATCGCCAAAAAAGGTCGCAAAGAACGCATCAAACTTGCAATGGATGCTTTAAAGGTTGTAGACCTAGAATCAAAAGACGAAAACAAGGCACTCAACCTATCTGGTGGCCAAAAACAACGCGTTTGTATTGCCCGTGCAATCGTCAACGATCCACAGGTTATCTTTGCTGATGAGCCTACTGGCAACCTCGACTCTGCAACTGGCGACAAGATTACCGATCTACTATTTGATTTGAACAAGAATAAAGGTGTTACATTAATTATTGTCACTCACGATGAAGATTTGGCTAAACTCTGTGGCAGAATCATCCGCGTTTCTGATGGTAAAATCATTTCTGATCAAACCGTGAGAAAAGACAGTCACAAGAAAGCTAGCGAGAGGCTAGAAAAAGAAGCTGCCCGTGTGAAAAAAGCAAACGAGGAGAAGTAAAATGAAGTTAACCGATTTGATTAAAACTTCAAATAATAATCTCTTCCGCAACAAAGGCCGCACTATCCTCACTATTTTAGCAATCTTTGTTGGTAGCTTTGCAATTAATACTACTACCGCTATTCAGACTGGCGTAAATTCATTTATCGATAGCCAAACTGAGTCATTTGGTGGCGAAGGTTTCATCCAGGCCTATGGTAAAACCGAAACCGATACCGCTCAAACATTGCAAGATATGCAAATTGGTCGCCCAACGAAATATAATGACGGAAACACTAATTCTATGGGTCAGCCAGCTATCACCGAAGAGCAAATTGAAAAATTCAGCAATATTGAAGGAATTATCAAAGATACGGTCTTAGTAGGTAGGTTTGCCACTGTTACTTATGTTCAGAGTACCAAAAACGATGAGCGTTTCACGGCACAGCTAAACCAGATGACCACAAAAACTGTCCATTACGAAATGGTTGCGGGTGAAAATATCGAAAACAATACTGACGAGTACCAAGTTCTCTTGCCAAACAATCTCTGGACCGAAAGTCTTGGCTACGAAAAACCAGAAGATGCCGTTGGCCAAAAACTTAATTTCGTCTGGAGCGATCCTGTTACAAACGAACTCAAAACATACGCCGCTACTATCGTAGGTGTGCAAGCTCCGTCCGTAATTAATTCATCTGCAATCCTAATCAATACACCTTTGAACTCTGTTCTTTATGAAGAAAATGTGAAATATCTTCCAGCCGGTGAAAAGGGCAAAGTGTTTACCGTTGCAGCCGAATATGATTATCAAAACTACAGTGCCGACGATATCAAGCAGAAAATTTCTGAAATCGGTCTAGAAGGCATGACTGTCAAAGATATTATGGGACAGATCAAAGGATTCTTTGATGTAATTACTAATATCTTTACCGCCTTCGGCTATATCGCATTAATCGCTGCTGCGATTGGCATCATCAATACACTTCTGATGTCCGTCCAAGAACGCACCCGCGAAATTGGTTTGATGAAAACCTTTGGCATGTCCAAGTTCAAGATCTTCCTTAGCTTTGCGCTAGAAGCTACGCTACTTGGCTTCTGGGGTGCAATCTCTGGCCTACTAGTTTCATTCATACTCTGTAGCGGAATTGATAATTTTGCTCAT
>JAFWIK010000003.1 GCA_017514905.1 Candidatus Saccharimonadota bacterium | reverse complement strand
TCTATAAGTACCATTTGGTATTTCTGCGGTATGAGTATTCATACCACTGCCAGTCATAGTACAAGCTTCTGGTACATTTACCGTTGCGTTAGCTGAAGATTCATCAGCAGACACAAAAGTTGAAGAAAGTATTAAGGTAGAGACAGAAGTAAAGGCAACTAGAGCTAAAACTAAAAATAAGAATAAATTATTATTAGCTTGATCACTAACATATTTTTTAGTATATCTATTTATATGGACCATGATACTTATGATTATAACATAAATAAATAAAAAGTGGCTCCATGACTTAATATTTTTCTACAAGTTTTTGATAATAAATAAATTAATTATTGTAATAAGGGCGACCCTATTGGTATTTACGCACTTTTTTGAAATAAAAAAATCCCCTCTTTTGAGGGGATTTAAAATTTAGCTGATTATTTCTTAGCCATTTTGTCAGTGTTTTTCCAGATGCGGATGAACATCATGACAATTTCAAAGATAAAGCGAACTACGATTGGACCAAGCAGCAATTGGAAGAAGAACGAAACGATGCACATACCCACGTTGGAACCGGTGATGCCGATTTCGATAAGTGAATTAATTGAAGTGAGGATAACATAAATAAGACCAGTGTAATAGAACATTTTGGCGAGAGATTCGATGTGAATGATATCGCCTGAAAGGTAATCGTGGAGAGTCTTGAGGCTACCCTTGAAGTCGGATTTAGATTTGATAAACATAAAGTAAATGAAAATTGCGCCGAGGATAGCTAAAACGGTGGCAACAATGCTCCAGATGACGATCCCTTGCATGGCACCCGCTGAACTATTCATAGCGTTGTTCATTTGGTTTGTAGTTTGATACATGAGACTATTTAATGTATCGTTCATTATAACTCCTTTATTATGTTGCCATAATTATAACATAAATAATTTTAAAATGAGAAAAAACATATTATAATATATGGCATGAATAGAGTACCATTAGCGGAGCGGATGAGACCGAAAAAACTTGAGGAAGTTTTGGGCCAAGATGAGATAATCGGCGAAGGTAAGATTTTGACGGAAATTGTGAAAAAAGGTGAGCCAGTGAACTTGATTTTTTGGGGGCCGCCAGGTACTGGCAAAACGACTCTTGCACGAATTTTAGCACATGAATTTAAGGCAGATTTCGTAGAAATATCGGCAGTGACGGCGGGTAAGAAAGATGTAGAAGCAGTAGTAGAAAGAGCTAAGACGAATTGGAATTTAAAGACCAGAACGGTTTTGTTTGTAGATGAGATTCATCGTTTTAATAAGGCACAGCAAGATGCGTTTTTGCCACATGTGGAATCTGGGTTAATCACACTGATTGGGGCAACGACGGAGAATCCGTCGTTTGAGGTGATTTCGCCGCTTCTAAGTCGATCTAGAGTAGTAGTGATAGCACCTTTGTCAAAAGCGGCAATTATGGAAGTATTGAAAAAGGCGGTAAAGGCAGAAAAAGCTACAAAAAGGGTAAAAGAAGAGGCGTTAGATTATATTGCGGAATTATCTGGTGGTGATGCGAGATCTGCATTGGGTGATTTGGAATTAGCGTTGTCTCTGGCTGATAAGATTGATAAAGATGTAGTAGTTGAAGCGGCTGGTAAAAAGATGCCGGGATATGATAAAAAAGGCGACAATCATTATGATACTATTTCTGCTTTTATCAAGTCAATGCGGGGGTCGGATACAGATGCGGCGCTGTATTATCTTGCACGGATGGTAGAAGCAGGTGAAGACCCAAAGTTTATCGCTAGGCGGATGGTGATTTTTGCTTCAGAGGATATTGGTTTAGCAGGGAATGGAGCTCTTTCTCTTGCGACTGCGTGTTTTCAGGCGGTGGAAAGGGTAGGGATGCCAGAATCGGGTTTGATTTTGGCACATACTTGTATTGCGCTTTCAAAGTCAAAGAAAAATCGGGATTCAGCGGATGCTTGGTATAAAGCGCTCGAAGTGGCGAGAAAAACGATGGGCGAGCCAGTGCCAATTTGGCTTAGAAATGCACCGACAAAACTAATGAAGGACCTAGGATACGGAAAAGGTCAGAAATGGGAGTCAGGATTCCATTTGGATAAGAATTACTTGCCTGATAGTATCAAAGATACTAAGATATGGAAAGTAACCAAATAATACTATTCGAGACACGGGTCGCTCCGGCCCGTCGTCACGGGCGGAGCGCCCTAATTCTCGGTCGTAACCTCCGAAATGTCTCGAATAGTATTATTTGGTCACCTTTAATTTAGCTGTTTAGGCCGGCGTCGAAGTAGGCTTTGACGTAGTCCCAACCCCAACTGAGATCAAAGCCGGAGTTAGTATAATTGTTGAATTTGAAATATGGCATGCCATCGATGAGCTTGGCACTCTTTTCGGCATTTTGTTTGATTTCTTCGAGTGGGGCTTGGTTCTCGATACACTCTTCGTAGCTTTCTCCGAGACCGATTCTTTTCCCAATTTTGGTCCAGTAGCTAGCGTCTTGCTTGGCTATGTTGGAAAGGGCGGATTTGCCATCTTTTTTGAAGAAATCATTCCAGACGGAGCTAATGGCAAGATTGTAATAATCCCAGAATTTGCCTTCGTTTTTAGCACAGTAAGTGGCGATGGCGGAATAACGAGAATGAGGGTGATTGACTTGGCCATATTCGTATAGGAAATCGGAAAGTCGGACTTCGACAAAGATATCATTTTCCTTGATGTAGTTTTGGAATTCTTCTTCGTTTTCGACGATGGCGTTTTCAAAGGCTACACAGTAGGGGCAAACCATGTCTGAATATATGATGAAATGGTTTTTGGCGTTTAAATCACCTATGGTCATTTCTTTGTCCCAGGCTTGGTCAGCGGCGGCTGGTTTGCTGGTGGTGCTAGCGATGATGGCGGCAAAAATGACGACGATGATAACAATTATACTGATGATTCTAAGTGCTTTTTGCACAGGCCTCCTTCTTTTGTAAAAACTTTTCATTTACTATTGTAACATAAGTTTCCTCGCCCAGACGCTTTAATGACAAAATTGCAATAACAATGGCGACCCAGGTGACGACGGTGGAAATAGTGCCAGCGATGGCGAGGCTGCCGGTGGAGAAGATGGCACCAAGGAGTGGAGTGAGGAGAGTAACGCCGCAGGTGGGACAACCGGCGCCGATAGCGATAAGACCAGTGATGATGCCGGCTTTCTCGAGGTTAGCGGAATTGTCGCTAGCGGAAATTTGCTCGTTAGATTTGGATGATTTGGATGATTTGGACGACTTGGCTTTTGATTGAGTCTTTGAGGCTGATTTTTGGGCCTGGGGGCGTTTTTTATTCCAAAGAAGCACAATGAGACCGATGAGAACGCCCTGGAGCATGGAAATTGCAAAAATGGGTAGCCAATCCAGAAAGGGCTGATTAAAGCCAAAAATAGCCAGGAAACTTTGAAGAAGGATTTGAAGGTTTTGGGGAAAACCGAGGATGCCCATGAGCTCGAATTTGGCAAAACCGCCAGAAAGCATATTCATGAGAGTCCCAAAAAAAATGAAAGCTGGCACAAAACCGCACCAGAAGCGTTTTTCGTGAGTAGCTAGTAATATTCCTTTACCAGCTAATACAAATTCGTCAAGCCATTTCCTCCAATTCATGTAATGATATTATCATAAGTTTTTCGGCCTTGTCAAGGATTATTTGTTCGGTTTTTGGGTTTTTACCCCTGTTGAAATGAAAAATAGTTATAACATAAAAATTTTTAAAAAACAAGATTGACAGACGATATGCCTATGCTAAAATAGAATTAGGTTTGGGCTAAATCCGACGTTGAAAGTAGCCTGAACAGGAGGATGTGTCTGGTTGATCAGAAGTTAGGTTTATAGGGTGGAGAGTGTAGAGCTATTTTGGCTAAAATGTTTTGACCCGCCTAGAAATTAGTTTGTGGCTTATAACCCGCTTTGAAGCGGGTTTTTGCTTTTTTTGATTTTAGGGGTGGAACTTTATTTTTTGAAGTTTTTATGCTATAATGTGGATATGAATAAAAAGTTCAAATGGACTTTGTTTTTAGGTTTTGCTGTAATTTTGACGTTTGTAGCGGCTTTTTTGATGAAAGCAGCGACGCGTGCAACTTTTGCACAAGGTGATGAAGAGGATTTAATACAGAGAATGGGCGAGCAAAATTTCGTAACTTTCTATGATGAAGGTGCAAAATTAACAGTTAAAACAGAGGCAAAAACGGTAGGTGAAGCGCTGGAAAGAGCAGATATTATTATTAACCAGGGTGATATTGTAGAACCTAGTGTAGAGACTGAGATTAACTCGAATAATTATTTTGTGAATATTCACCGGGCGAGACCTGTGATGATAAGAGATGGAATGGTGGAAAAGTACCTGATGTCGGCGAGTTTTGATGCTAAAACGATTGCTGAAGAGGCGGATATTACGCTTTATGATGGCGATGAGATAAAAATTGTGCCAAATACGAATTTTCTAGAGGCGGGAATGGTGAGCATTTATGAGATAACTCGGAATGGTGGTCGAGTTCTGACGGTGGACGAAGAAATTCCGTTTAAAGAGGAAAAAGTAAAGGACTATAATCTGGACCCGGAGGTTTCAGAAGTGAGACAATTAGGCGAAGTGGGAACGAAGAGGTTATCTTATAATGTGCTATATAAGGATGGAAAAGAAGTTTCAAGGGAGCTAATTAGTGAGGAAATTGTTCGGAACCCAGTGAATCGAGTCGTGGCAGTAGGAGCGAGCGAAATCGAAAGACACCCTTTGACTGTGAGTATGGGTAGGAATTACTATACGGTGAAGAAAAAGGACGGTTCAACGGTGTTGAGACAAGAAACATACTACGATCTTAATATGAGAATAGTACTACATTATTGTGGCGGTAAGAACTATTCGGTAAGGGAAGACGGTGCAAAAGTCGATCAGGATGGCTATATTTTGGTAGCGGCGAATCTACAACGATATCCGCGTTGTTCGGTGGTAGAAACTTCGCTGGGGGCGGGTAAAGTTTATGATACAGGTGGATTTGCGGCAGGAAATCCGGAACAATTTGACCTTGCGACAGATTGGTCTAATCACGATGGAGTGTAATGAAAAATAAGAAATCCTTGGGACAAAATTGGCTGAAGAACCGCGAAATTTTGGAGAAAATTGCGGATTATGCGGGAGAAGGATTGCTATGTGTGGAGATCGGTCCGGGATTAGGGTTTTTGACATCATCACTTTTTCGACGCTTTGAGAAGGTAATAGCGGTGGAATTTGACCGAGATTTAGCTCAGAAATTACCCGGATCTTTTCCAGGAAAGAATTTAGAGGTAGTAAACGAAGATATTTTGAAGTTTGACTTTGAGAGGGTGCCACAGCCGTTTGTGGTAGCGGGAAATATTCCATATTATATTACAAGTCCAATTATTGAAAAATTGCTGACTCTAAAAACTAAGCCAGTTAAGATTGTACTTTTAGTGCAAAAAGAGGTGGCAGAACGAGTAGTGAGTGACAAAGAAACGGTTTTGTCTTTGTTTGTAAAAAATCGGGCAAAAGTCACGGCGGGGCCAGTGGTAGCGAGGACAGAGTTTACGCCGCCGCCTAAAGTAGATTCGCAAGTTCTAGTAATGGAGCCGCTAGAAAAACCAGTGGTGAATGATGAAGTATTTAAGTTAATCAAAGCAGGTTTTGCTGCGCCGCGGAAGAAACTGACTCATAATTTAAGTAAGATGCGATCTAAGGAAGAGCTAGAAAAGATTTTTGAAGAGCTAGGGTTGGATCTGAATGTGCGCCCAAGCGATTTGACACTAAAAGACTGGGCAAGGCTGCAATTAGTGTTATAATAATAAATGATATGTTAGACGTAAAATTTATTAGGGAAAATTTGGATTTAGTGGAGAAATCCGCAAAAGAAAAAGGTTATAAAATTAACGTAAAGGAAGTCCTGACTTTAGATGATCAGCGTAAGAAAGTGCTGGCTAAAGTGGAGGAACTGAGAAAGAAGCGTAACGAAGTGGCGGCTAAGATGAAAGGAGGTAAGCCGGCACCGGAATTAATCGCTGAAGGTAAAAAGATTAAAGAAGATTTGTCGGAAGAAGAACAGGCGTTAGATTTGGCAGAGAAGAAGCTCGCGGAATTAGTGAAGAAGATTCCGAATGTTATTTTTGATGATGTGCCACTCGGTGGTGAAGAATGCTCGAAAGAGGTGAAAAAATGGGGTGATAATCACAAGACGGGTGTGGATCATTTAGACTATGCAGTTTCACGCGATTGGGTGGATTTTGAACGTGGAGCAAAGGTGGCAGGCGCGAAGTTTTATTACCTCAAGGGTGATTTGGCGTTACTTGAAAATGCGCTTTTACAATATGGACTTTCGAAGGTGGTGGAACATGGCTTTACTTTTATGTCGGTGCCAGATATGGTGTCGTCGAGAGTGCTGGAGGGTTGTGGATTTAATCCGCGAACTTCGGATCAGTCAGACGAGTATTACATTGAGGGCGAAGATCTTGCGATGATTGCAACAGCAGAAATGCCTCTTACGGGATACCATATGGATGAAATTATCGACGAAGACAAGCTGCCGCTTTTCTATGCGGGGTATTCGGCCTGTTTTAGAAAAGAAGCAGGAGCCTATGGTAAATATACACGCGGTCTATTTAGAGTGCATCAGTTTAATAAGTTAGAGATGTATGCGTTTTGTTTGCCAGAAAAATCGAAAGAAATTCATGAAAAGATTTTGGCAATCGAAGAAGATATTTGGCAAGGTTTAGAGGTCCCGTATCATGTGATTAATATTGCAGCAGGGGATCTCGGTGCACCGGCGGCAAAGAAATATGATATGGAATATTGGTCGCCAGTAAATCAGAAATATCAGGAGATCACTTCGTGCTCTAACTGTACGGATTTCCAGGCGCGATCCTGTAATATTCGAGTGCGGCGCAAAGATGGTACAGTGGAATTTGTACATACTTTGAACGGTACGGCGATTCCTTTAGCTAGGGCGCTCGTTGTGATGATTGAAAATTATGCTACGAAGGATGGTAAAATGAAGGTGCCAAAGGTGTTGCAGCCGTATATGGGTGGCAAAAAAGAGATTTAGCTAAAAAGGAGGAATATGATTGACAAAATTGAAGTATCTGGTAGCGGTTATAAAGTCGAAGAACCGCTTAGAAAATATGTTAAAAAGCGGATTGGAAAGCTAGATCGATATTTGCCGCGCCATACCAAAAAAGATGTAGTTTGTAAGGTGATTATTACTGGGATTGGCAAAGGCAAGACTGATAAATATGAAGTGTCTGCAGCGATGGAAATTCCGGGTGGCAAGGTATTAGCGGCGCGGGATGAATGTTCAAATGAATTTGCGGGCGTAGATTTGATTGAGGCAAAATTGATGGGACAAATTCGACGGTACAAAGTCGAACTAAAACCAGTACGTCCGAAAAGAAGTCTAAAAAACCTCTTTATGAAGCGGAAATAATGTGATAAAATAGTGGGTAGATTGGAGTAATATGGCGAAAAAAGAGAAGAAACCGACCGATAAGTTGGCCGACAAAACAGCACTCACAAAATTTTTGCAGGGGGTTTTTGGCGATGCCGAGAAAAAACGACTGAAAAAACTGTGGAAGCGAGCACGAGAGATTACTAGCTTAGAGCCAAAGTACGAAAAGATGAGCGATGAGGAGCTCAAAGAGCAAACCGAGATTTTTAGGAAGAAGATTGATAAAGCTCTCAAAGTTGCGCGGGCCGAGCAAGGTATTAATAAGACTGGTAAAAAACGCCCACAGGTAGACGACAAAAAAATTTTAAATGATCTTTTACCGGACGCTTTTGCAGTGGCGCGAGAGGCATCGAGGAGAGTTTTAGGACTTCGTCCCTATGATGTACAGTTAATTGGTGGTATGGTGTTACACGAAGGTGCAGTGGCGGAAATGAAGACGGGTGAAGGCAAAACTCTCGTGGCGATGCTGCCGGCATATTTGAATGGTCTAACGGGTCGTGGGGTCCATATTGTGACAGTAAATGATTACTTGGCACAGCGTGATGCGGGTTGGAATGGGCCGATTTATGACTTTCTCGGTTTGTCAGTAGGCGTGATTATTAATGAAGCTTCGTTTATTTATGATCCAGAATACGAGAATGATGAACACGAAGATGAGAGGTTTGAGCATTTGAAACCCTGCACGAGAAAAGAGGCTTATGCAGCAGATGTGACTTATGGTACAAACAATGAGTTCGGATTTGATTATTTACGTGATAACATGACTTCAGAAGTGCAATATTTGCGCCAGAGAGAGTTGAATTTTGCGATTGTAGATGAGGTTGACTCGATTTTGATTGATGAAGCGCGAACACCGCTGATCATTTCGGCTCCAGCGGGTGATAATCCAGAATCGTATTATCAGTTTGCGAAGGTGGCGGCGCAGTTAAAGCCTGAAGATTACATTTTTGATGAAAAGAGGCGTTCGGTAACTTTGACGGATGCCGGTATTGATAAAGTGCAAAGAATTTTAGGGGTGGATAACTTGTATTCCACCAAGAATACACGGTTAGTTTATCATCTGGAACAGGCAATTAGGGCAGAGGTCATATTCAAACGAGATAAGGACTATGTTGTAACGAATTCTGGTGAAGTCATTATCGTGGATGAGCATACGGGGCGTTTGATGCAGGGGCGACGTTATAATGAAGGCTTGCACCAGGCGATTGAGGCGAAGGAAGGCGTGGCAGTAAAACAGGAATCGATGACGCTTGCGACGATTTCGTTCCAGAACTTTTTCCGGTTATATAAGAAACTGTCCGGTATGACTGGTACGGCGTTTACAGAGGCGGAGGAATTCCAACAGATTTATGCACTAGATGTGATTCAGATTCCGCCAAACAAACCAATTATTCGTGTAGACAAGGATGATTTGATCTATCGGACTAAAGCGGGTAAGCTCAAAGCAATTGCGGAGGAAATTCAGAAATATCATGAGAAGGGCCAGCCAGTACTGGTGGGGTCAGGTTCGATTGCTAACAACGAAGAAATTGCCCGCTACCTAGACAAATTTGGTTTGCCATATGAGATTTTGAACGCTAAAAATAATGAGCGTGAGGCAGCAATTATTGCGAAGGCTGGCGAGAAGGGCGCTATTACTCTTGCTACTAATATGGCAGGGCGTGGTACCGATATTAAGCTGGGCGAAGGTGTAAAGGAATTAGGCGGTCTAGTGGTGATAGGCTCTGAGCGGCACGATTCGAGACGGGTAGATAACCAGCTAAGGGGTCGTGGTGGGCGTCAAGGTGATCCAGGTACAACACAGTTCTTTGTCTCATGTGAGGATGATTTGATGCGGATTTTTCAGGGCGATAAAGTAAAGACGTTAATGGCGAGACTTGGCGTAGCAGAGGATATGCCAATTCAGACGCGAGCGATTTCTCGTACTTTGGAGGCGGCGCAGAAGAAAATTGAAGGTATCAACTTTGATTCGCGTAAGAACGTAGTACAGTATGATAACGTAATTAATCGGCACCGCAAAGTCGTCTACATGATTCGACGCAAGATTCTTGAGGGTGATGATATTTATCCAGAAATTAAACGTTTAATGCGGGATGAGGCGAGGACCCTGACGGAGTTTTCATCGAGAGTTAATAAGGATTTCGACGAAGAGTTTAAGGCGGTATTTGACTTTGACGATGATTTGATTAAGGGGATTGGTTTGACTCGTAAAGATAAAGACCGCGAGAAAAAGGCGCTCGAAGCGATTGAAGAAGCTTATAAGAAAAAAGAGGATGAGTTTGGCGCTGAGACGATGCGTAAAGTCGAGCGTGAAGTATATCTAAAGGTGCTTGATACTCTGTGGATGCAACATCTAGAGAACATGCAACATTTGCGTGAGGGGATTCACTGGCGCTCGGTGGGGCAGAGGGATCCGTTAGTAGAATATCGTTCGGAGTCACAAAAACTATTTGATGGATTACAGAGGAATTTGCGTGAAGAAGTGCTAAAGATTCTGCTTTCGATTACGCCAACTGAGGCGGTAGAGGATGAAGTGACGGATGGCGAAGAGTACGAGTCAGATCTGACCAAGATGGCAGAGACACAGACAGAACGGGGCGTGAATGAAGTATCGAAGGGTGAGAAGAACTTGGATTCTGAGTTTAAAGATAAAAAAGCCGCTGAGACGCACGTTTCGGTGAAGTCTACGGCTAGGAAGTCCATCAAAAAGAAGAAAAAGGCCGGTAATAAGAAAAATAGGTCAAATCGTAAGAAGAAATGACCAGATAATATATATTATAGCATAAGTTCAATAAAAAGTCAAGAGAGGTAAGAGTGAAACATTCAGTAGAGGAGATTACGCTGAAAAATGGAGCGAAAGGGCTTCTGATTGATATTCCGGGGGCAAGCGTAATGTCTACTAGGGTGCAGTTTCGGGCCGGGATGCTTTACGCAAAGGACAAGAATGTTTATGAAATTCCGCACGTAGTGGAACATCTGGCTTTTGGAGCGAACTCAAAGTTTAAGGATGAACAGGCCTTTGAGGCAGAGTTTACTAAAAATGGGGCATATCATAATGCCTGGACGTCGGATATTTCGGTCTGTTACGAGACGGAATGTGCAGATTTCGAGTGGGAGCGGATTATGGAACTCCAGAGAGTGTCGATTTGTGAGCCGAAATTTAATGAGGAAGAGCTAAAATCGGAAAAGGCGAATGTACGTTCGGAGTTGACTGGATACATGAACGATTATTATCGTCTGCTCTGGCCGCGGGTGCAGCAGGCAGTGGGTGAAGATATTTTGGATTTACCAGAGCGGATAAAGACTTTGCCAAATATTGAGTTAAAGGACATCCGTGAACATTACCGACGGACACATACAGCGAAAAATATGCTGTTCATTATAGCTGGTAAGTTACGCGGACGTAAACATAAGATTATTCGAATGCTTGAGGATTGGGAGCTAAAAGAAGGGCGAGAGTTTGAAATACCGTTATCAGATCTCCATTCGTCGGAGGCGGTTTCGATTCGACGTAAGGATGCTTCGAATATTACGTTTGGTTTTTCGCTGGTGACACCAAGGCATTTAGAGACAAAGGAAGTGTTTGCGATGAACTGCTTGAACCAGATTTTGAATGGTACCACGAATTCGCGGATTTTTGGGACTGCAAGGAAGCGCGGGTTAGTCTATGGGATGGGCTCATCGGTGGCATCAAATGCGCATAATTCGTATTGGGATTTTGATGGTGAGGTGAATGTCGAGAATGCAGAGGAATTATTTGGCTTGATTCAGACAGAATTGATGCGGGCGCTTAACGGTGAGATTCTTGATATGGATTTTCTCGCAGCAAAATCGTATGCTTTGGGGCGCTTTCAGATGGGGGCACAGACACCATCGCAGATTGCGGATTATTATGCTGAAGGATACTTTACGAATGGTACGATTGAACGATATGATAACATGCCGAATTTAATTAGATCGATTGATAAATTTGACATGATCGAGCTTGCGAGGGAATTTGCAGGATCAGGAATCAAAGGGTTTGCAACGGTTTCAAATGTAGAAAAAGCGTTTATCTCGGAGCTAGAAAACAGATTAAACTTCTAGTGAGTAATTTATGAGCAATTCGCTACGCGCCGCGTTAATTTTACAACGGATCAGTCGGATTCGTCCTTGTATTTCAGTACAAGATACTCATCCGTGACCGTTGTAAAATTAACCGGGCTTGCTCAGACGCTCATAAATTACTTACTAGAAGTCTATACTGATCACCACGATCGTAGACGTTTTTGAACATGTCAAAAGAGGCAGCAGACGGTGACATGAGAACGATTGGTTTTTTGTCAGAAGTTCTGAGCTTTTCGGCTTTTTCTTTTGCGGTATTGATAGCTTCATTGAGCGATTCTGCGATGGTAAAGCGATCATCTTGGTATCTTTTGGCGAGTTCGTGGCCAGATTCACCGAGTAGGATGATGTTCTTTATATTAGGTGATTTTAAAATCTGGTAGATTTCGGGAAGATCTTCGTTGTTGGTCTTGTCGCGCCCACCGACAATAATGACAAGATGATCGTCGGGGAAAGCATTAACGGCAACGCGCGTAGAGGAGGGGTTGGTAGAGAAATTGTCGTCGTAGTATTTGACGCCACCAAGTTCACGCAAAAATTCGAGACGATGAGGCAAGCCTTTAAAGTTTTTGAGGCCATTAAGAATTGCAGTTTTGTTTTCGCTTAAATATGCATCTGGTGATATATTCTTAAAACACGCGACGGCGGCAATGGCGGCGGTGAAGTTGTTGTAATTATGTTCGCCAGGTAGGGAAATGGCTGTTTTAATGTCAGAAGGAAGTGTAAATGGAAAAGCGATTTTCTGAGCGGGAGAGTAGTCAGCGATTTTGACAGATTCGGGGTTATTTTGATAGAAAATGCAGTAATCATTTTCGCTTTGGTAACGGCAAACGTGAGATTTAGCATCTAAGTAGTCCTGATAATCTTTATGCACGTTGAGATGGTCTGGTTCTAAATGACCGATAATGGCAATGTGAGGAGATTTTGTTAAATCCCAGAGTTGAAAGCTGGACAATTCGTAAACAACTATGGAGGTAGGTTTCAGATCGTCGAGGACGTCGAGAGCAGGATTGCCGATGTTGCCAACTAGGTAAGCATCTTGGTGTTCGGCGTCGAGTAAGGCCTTGATGAACGAGCAGGTGGTGCCTTTGCCTTTGGTACCAGTAACTCCAATAATTGGACAGGGGCAGTGCGCAAAAAAGTATTTAGTAACGCTAGACTCTTGCGGTAGGCCTAGGGGTGGGACACTGGGACTTCGGAAAATTATATCATAGGATGAATAATCACTCTGTTTGAGTTCTGATGGGTCGAAATTTTCAAAAATATCAAATTCGGCATCTTTGAAATGTTTTTTACAGTAGTTTTCGGCGGATTTTCCTTCTTTGCCGTAACCAAGTAATGCGATTTTCATGGATTAATTATAACACGATTTTAAAAAAGCCTCTAACGATAGTTAGAGGCCTAGGCAGTGATGGCTTTAGAACTCTTTTCCTAGCAAAATATGTATTATCCTGAAGGAAAAGTGTTTAGCCGTGTATTCTTCTGCGTTATGAAGAAGAACACGTTCTTCTTTTGTCCATCCCTCCCAAGAGGGGATACAGGTGACGTATTTGCTGAGGTCGTCACATGGGCTACTTTCCTTAGCATGATTTGCTACGGCGTTGAGGTCCTTCCTGACGACCAGGAACTCTTCTTCTGGCAGCCATTTTTCGAAGGCGGCCAGAAGTTTTACTAACAAGATATTGCCTGTCTCGTGTGATGAGTTGAGATGTTCTCTCAACTCATCAAGTTGGTCCAGGTTTCCTTTGTTGCAGTAGTTAAAAAACGTGTGCCAGGTAAGATCTCTTGCTTTGTTCATTTCGATAAAATTTTCGGCCATTCAAATCACCATCCTTTCAATATTAAGATACGATCGATTTTATCGATAGAAGATATTTCTATTATAGCATAAACACCATAAAAAGTCAATAATAAAAGTTTTACATTGACAGAGCAGCAAATCTATGATATAAGTTTAATAGTAGCTGGGTTTAGCTAGCTTATTAACAATGAGTTCGGTTTTTGCTTGCATTTTCGGAGGTATAAAGATGAATGATTTCTTTAAGGATGATGATGAAAGGTTAGTGGCACTCTATAATACGAATATTTCTGAGTCGGCATTTGATTTGGTCGAAAAGAATGGATATGATAAGATGAAGGAATACATCGATGAAGACTCTTTCGACGTTTTAAGTTCACAATTTGATTTGTGGTTCGAAAAATGTCCTGAGCTTAAGGATGTTTCAATTCATTGGGTTAGAAGTGTCTATGGCAACGATGTCGAGATGACGGACGGAAGATTAAAGAGGAAACTTTTGAAGAGGACAGATTTTCATGATTTATGCGGAGTTCTCGCTAGGGTGAGAAAAAGATGCTGTGAGACGATACCTCCTTTCTTAGAGAGCCTGATGGAGGCGATTTTAAGTGAGGAACAGGTACTTTACTGCGCAACTCATAGCCTTGATGTACTCTGTGACAATTATTTTGCAGAAATCAGGGAATATATGTCATACGTTGAAAAGAATAAATATTGATTGGTAGAGGAATTAATAGAAAAGAACTCATTGTTACCCCTGGCCGTATGGCCGGGGGATTTTTATAACCCGAGGATTTGTTTAGCTTCGGCGACAGAGTGGGTTTCCATAAGTTGGGCGCGGAGATCAGAAGCGCCAGGGAAATTATTGATGTAGATTTTGAAGAAATGCTTAAGTGGCTCATAGGGGAGAGCACGAGAATAGCTCTTTTCGTCGCCTCCTCGCGCCGGCCCGTCGTTACGGGCGGCGCTTCGTCGTTCGCTCCCGTTGTCGCGAATGCTCCTCAAAGAACAATTCTCGTGCTCTTCGAATAGCTTTAAATGCAATTTTAAGAGTTCCATCAATTCTTCCTGGGCGGGCTGATGGTCGGTGAAGCAATAGGGGTTAGCAAAGACGCCACGACCAATCATGAAGCCGTCGATTTCTGGAAACTTGGCGTGGAGTTCTAAGGCGTGAGCGCGATTTTTGATGTCGCCATTAATAATCAGTTTGGTGTCAGGACTGAGCTGATCGCGTAAAGTGAGGATTTTTGGTATTAGCTCGTAGTGGGCTGGGACTTTACTCATTTCTTTTTTGGTGCGAAGGTGCACAGTGAGGGCAGCGGGATGTACGGAGAGGAGAGTGGAAAGCCAGTCGTGGAACTCGTCAGTTTCTTTCCAACCGAGACGAGTTTTAATAGAAACTGGTAGATTGGTGTTTTTATGAGCGTTCTCAAAACATTCAATAGCAAGATCTGGAGTCTTGATCATGGCGGCGCCGCCACCGGCACGATTGACGTTTTTGTCGGGACAGCCGAAATTTAGATCTACGCCGGCAAAACCGAGCGATTCGAGGACTTTAGCACACTCAGCAAAATGCGTGGGGTTTTTACCCCAAATTTGAGCGATGATTGGAGAGTCGGTAGGAGCAATTTCGAGTCTTTCGAGGGCATTCCAGCGACCCTTTTCGGAGGCATAGGAAGAAACGTTAGTGAATTCCGTAAAAAAGAGATCTGGTCGGCCGGCATGAGCGACAACTTGACGAAAAATTACGTCAGTGACGCCCTCCATGGGAGCCAAAATAAGAAACGGTTTTTGGAGTTCATCCCAAATCATAGTGAATAATATTTTAACATATTTTAGCTTAAAGATAAAGGACTCTTGATATTTTTGAATAGTATGATATAATTAGGGTATCGTCAATTTGGCGAGGCGTTTTTTAAAACAACTCTTTGATTTGCAAAGGAGGAAAAGCAAATGGATTAAGATTGTTTTGAAACGTTCTTTAAAAGAACAGAGTTTGCTAGCTAAGCTTTAAAAAATCGGAAGATACGGATTTCGAAAAGAGAAGTGAGCGAAAGCGAAAAAGGTGGTTTGATTAATAAGGGGTAGGCAAGAAATTGCCGATAAATCTTCTCAGCCATTCACGAAACCTCTCCACTTTGCAAACTTAAAAAAATCAAATAAATGTTCTTATCTTTGTGCACCCCCCGGCAATAGTCGGGGGATTTTTTATTGACTTTAGGGGTGGAGAGTGCTATATTGAAGTTAAGGCTTATTTAAAAAAATGTACTTTAATATAAGGGGGGAGAGAAATGAAGAAGCCGATATATGTAATGTATGACAGCGGCTTGGACAAACTTGAACAAAGGGTCGTCGAATGTGCGTTAGGCACGGTTTATGATGCGATTTGCTACAAAAGAGGTATCATCAGATACGAAATAGGCGCTCCACTTGGGGCGTTGCGTTTGACTGCTGATGATTTAGTTGGAAGTATTCCTTTGGATGGTCCTCAGGGAATTAAAGCTGCCGATTTGTTGGCAAGGGTAGAGGATCGACATTCGATTAACGTCTTTTTTACATCAATGCCGTTTACGGACTGTAAGTATGGTCTGGCGAATGACCATGCGACAGTACAAACCGTGTTGCCGTATCGTGATCCGATCTTATCAACAGATGATCGTGTTTTGGCGATCAAAGGTTCGCTTTGGTATGGATTAGGATGTGTCCTAGGATTAGCGAAAAAAGGTGTTTGCCTGAGTTCGGGTTGTATTATGCATTGCAAGGATCGCGACTTTTTGCAAGGACTGATCGGTTGCGCAAGAGTGGCGCAGTTCACTGGAGTGTATTGCCAAAAATGCCAAAGGCTGATTAGGGAATTAACATGAAGTCGAGGTTATACTAGCCTGGTTTTAAGCCAGGCTTTTTCCTTGGGTTTATGCTATAATAAAAGTGCTCTTGCTATACTTCGGTCACTGGCATAGAGAAAAGTTTAAAGCTTTGGGCATCGTCATTTATACCCTTAGCCAGGAGCCAATAAAACGGGCTCGCATAAATGACTCTAAATCAATTAATGAGATAAGGAGTCTTTATGAAAAACTTTAATAAAAATAAAACAGAACAAGTCGAAGTAATGGCACTGTTCGGTTACGAAATGACGCCATGCCAACCGCTGACTTTTCGGCGGCGAGGTGAGGATGAAACCGAAGTGACTGAGCTCCTACAGACCCAGATTAAATTTGTGGGCGAGGCAGCTTTGCACATTTTCGACATTCTGGTTGGTCGGGAAAGGATGCGACTCGAATTTAATTCGCGCGACCTTTCTTGGCACCTCACACAATAGGAAGGCCCCCTTCGGGGGCTTTTCTATTTACGGTAATATGTGGTATACTAGGATGATGGCAAATTATAGCTAGTACTTTAATAGGGGGTGAGAAGATGAAAGGTAGAGAACCTTGTAAAAAAGCGAGAGACGTGAGTTCAATCAAGGAATTAGGCTTAAGCGCTCCAGCCGAAAGGCTGATAGAAGGTATGAGTCCAGAAGATGTGATTCTAAGCGTTAGAAACTATGAAATTTATAAATTTATTCCTCGTTGTGACATTGATGGATCAGATACCGCGCGTTTGGTTGACGAAATCGAGAAAGTCGTAGAATATCAAGGTTTTCTCAGGGATGATGTGAGAGATCGCGTTTCAGAAGAAAGCCACTTCGTGGATCGGTACGTGGTTGAATTGGGCCTAATGGGGACTCAACTTGGCCGATGTATGCCGTTTTATAGTTCCAATGAAATTTACGAAACCTACATTTTCTCGGATGAAAGAATAGAGCGGATACTAAACCTTTTGGAACCGTTTTTGACAAAGAAACAGCTAAGAGCAGTCAGATCCGACCTTATTCATCCTTATCCGAGGAAAGGAGCAATCGTAAGGGAGGCTAAAAAGGCAATGGCCGAAAACCGCGAACCGATTCGCGAAGGGCTTTTTAAGATTTTTGCGTAATTTTCTAGTCATTCATTCTCCTTTTCATTAGCGCCGGCTGGACAAGTCGGCGCTTTTCATTTGTTTTTTGACGAGGGTGGAGTAGTTTTTTCTATGCTATAATGAGTCTATGCAAGATTTATTAAAGAGATTGGAAATTCTAGAAGCGGATTTTTGGCAGGTTTATAAAAAGTTGAAGATTTCTGATAAATTAACGGAGATTTCTAAGTTAGAGATAGAGGTGGCGGAGCCAGAGATTTGGCGGGATGTGGAAGCGGCAACGGCAAAGAATCAAAAACTGGCAGGATTAAAAGATGAGACGGAACCGTGGGAACTTTTGAAGGTGCAGATCAATGATTTGAAGGAATTGATGCACGCGGAAGAACTAAAAGAAGAGATAGCAGAACAACTTGAAGCGATGGAACGGAGCTTGGCTGAGTTAAAAAAGGCATTACGATTTAAAGGAAAATATGATAGTGATAACGCAATTATTCGAATTACTGCGGGCGCAGGCGGAACAGAAGCGATGGATTGGTCTGGTATGCTTGAAAGGATGTATCTTAGATTTTGCGAGAGAAAAGGCTTTAAAGTGTCGTGCTTAGAGCGAACGGAGGGAGAAGAAGCTGGAATCAAGACGGCGGTTTATGAAGTGATAGGTTCACATGCTTATGGAGTGCTAAAATCTGAGCATGGCGTACATCGGTTAGTGAGGCTTTCTCCCTTTAATGCCGATCATTTGAGACAGACTTCATTTGCATTGGTGGAAATTTTGCCAGTGATAGAGACGGATACAGAGATCGTGATCGATGAGAAGGATTTGAGGATTGATACATATCATTCTGGTGGGCACGGTGGTCAGGGGGTGAATACAACCAATTCGGCGGTAAGAATTACGCATTTGCCGACAAATACGGTAGTGGCAATTCAAAATGAGCGGAGTTTTCATCAGAATAAAGAGAAGGCGATGGAGGTCTTAAGAGGCAAGTTGGCACAGATGGAAATGGAGCAGCATGCGGCGACAATTGGAGAACTTCGGGCCGGTGAATCCGCGAGTTGGGGACAACAGATTAGAAATTATGTGTTGCAGCCCTATAAGCTAGTAAAAGATACGCGGACAGGACATGAATCGTCTGACCCCGACGCGGTTTTAGATGGTCAAATCGATGAATTTATTGACGCTTATCTAGAAAATACAGTTTAGTTTTTGAAAAAATTGTACTTTAAGAGGCTGGGTTTTCTTTTTTCGTCAAAAAATGTTATAATATGTGTGATGGATTACTACTTAGAACCTTAACTTGTTGTTGTAGGAGGAGGAAGATGAAAACGATTTATAAGATCGTCCTCACAGGGGGACCTTGTGCTGGTAAAACTACAGCACTTAGTCGGATTTCTGATTATTTTGGTAAGGTCGGTTGGCGTACAATAATCGTGGATGAATCTGCTACTGAGCTAATCACGTCTGGGATTTATCCTGTAGATTTCGATGATCCTTTGTTTTTTCAGAAATTGTTGCTGGAAAAGCAGATAGCGAAGGAGAAAAATTGCATGGATGCTGCTTTCGAGATGAAAAATGCCGATAAAGTTTTAGTGGTTTGCGATCGCGGCATTTGTGATAACAAAGCCTATATGACTGAGGCAGCTTTCAATAAGTGCGTTCGTGAAATTGGAGCTAGTGCTCGTGAGGCAGTAAACGCTTATGATGCAGTTTTTCATCTTGTTACGGCTGCAGATGGAGCAGAAGAGTTTTATACTCTTGCTAACAACTCTGCGCGGAGTGAGGGTATTGAGGAAGCGCGTGCTCTTGATCGGAAGACTCAAAATGCTTGGGTGGGGCATTCGCATCTCCGTATTATTAAGAACGAGGGTAGTTTTGATGATAAGATAAAGCGATTACTAGCTGAAATTTCTATCGTTCTAGGTGAGCCAGAGCCATTTGAGATTGAACGTAAATATCTCATTAAATATCCTAATCTGGAGCTTCTGCGCGCGATGCCGAATTGCCAGGAAGTTGAAATTCTTCAGACCTATCTTCGTAGCTCTAATGAAAATGATGAAGTACGTGTTCGTCAGAGAGGCTCAAATGGTAACTACGTCTTTACGAAAACAATTAAGCGCTGGACTAATGACCCGACTAAGCGAGTTGAAATTGAAAAGCGTATTTCGAAAGATGAATATCTTAAGGCTTTGATGGACGCCTGTCCAGGCGCTAACTCGATTAGAAAAACTCGTTTTTGCATCATGCAGCGCGAAACTGGACAGTATCTTGAGATCGATGTCTACCCAACTTCACAAAAAACTGCTATTTTAGAAGTAGAGTTAGCTTCGGCTGATGACAGACTCGTTGTCCCTGATTTTATAAAGGTAATCAAGGAAGTGACGGGTGATACTAGATTCTATAACCGTATTATTGCCTTTAACGGCAACCGTTTGCCAGAATAGTTGTAACCTATCAAATAACCCGCTTTTTAGAAGCGGGTTTTTAATTGTTGCGATATCTGTATGCAAGGCTGGAATGATAAAAAAATGCCACGTTTCTGACGTGGCGTAAAATTAGTGGTCGGCGATAGAGAAAAGCCTATCGATGACGTTTTGGCTGGAGTAGCCGTCGTAAGGCGGAGCACATTCTAACTCTGGTACTTTGAAATTATCCCAGTATTTCAGTTTAATATGGAATGTAATAATGCCTTTTGGCGCATTTATTCCGGCGATGAAATCGCCATTAAACATGGGATCATTTTTTTCGTCGAAATGTTCTTTCGATTTCCAAGAAATATCTGGGAGTAGATTGCACAAAGCACAGAAAAGAGCAGTACGCTCTTCGTACAATTCGCCGAAAGTATGATTGCCATCACTGATTTTTTTGGTTGAACGTTCGAGTTTTTTGTCCATGTTGGCACCTCCTTAAAAAGTTCACCCACTAATTCAATGATTATAAAACTAGAAATTAGGGGTTGTCAAGGGAAAAAATCTGTGATATAATGGTTTTGTTATCTAGACATAAGGAGAGGTCCGTAAAACTCACGAGCGGAAACCAGCCTAAAAGTCTAGTTATTTACATGTAAAAATATTAAAAAATTGCGAGAAGAGTTTTTGCCTGTTGTACAGAGGCAAAAATCGGCAATCTAAAGGAAAGAAAGGCAAGCGATGCAAGTCATTCTCGGCACCAAAATTGGTA